>JACRFQ010000021.1 GCA_016217835.1 Candidatus Levyibacteriota bacterium
AAAGACTTAATGGCTTCTCCCATTAAAATAATTATATCAAAAATTTGACAATTAAATTTTAAGACCTATAATATACACTGTTAATGGGAATTAGAAAAGAAGGAGCAATACCAACACCTGACGAATTAAGAAAATTAATTTCTTCACCGATACAAACAACCGGTAGGTTTAGATTAACACCAATTCCTGCTGATACTAACATATACTCAACAGCTCCGGAAGATAATAATCCTTTATTTCCGGATTTTCTGGACGAGCCAATTTCAAGGACTACGGAAAACAATCCTCTAACAAGAAAAGCGGACAGCCTTCCAGGAATTACTACCAATAAAGGCAGAGTAAATTTCATTGATAGAGAAATTGCCAGAGGAAAAACTACTATACTCGCTAATCTCTTGGGGATAACAGAAAAAGCAGCAGATAGATATAGAAAAACAGGCTCCCATTCAGGTAAAAAGGGTCTTGTAACAAAAGTCAGGCAAACTTATGCAATTGCAAAAATTATGAAAGATCATTTTCCAGGCGACGAATTTATTTCTGACAGAATCAACGCACTAAAAACCAAAGACCCTAGATTTGGAGTTAGTCCATGGGAATTAATGCATCAGGGGCATATAGATAAAGCTTTGGCGTTGGTAGAAAGAACCTTCAGGCACATCCACGAATAAAATTAATTATTTTAGCTTTTACCGGTTATATAATCTCTTAGACCTATTCTCATCGATGCGAAAGCTAATTTTTGTTTAAAAATATCTTTTTTAGAAAAATATTTATAACCGCTGACATCATCCGAAACTTTAATTTCCCCTTTTATTTTTCCCGCCATAACCAAAACAATAACAGGATTATTAATATTTTGAAATAAATATGTGTCAGAATAGGCTCCGACAAATTTTTCAAGTTCTATTTTAACACCCAACTCTTCTTTTATTTCACGCTTAATTGAATCTTTTAAACTTTCATAAGAATCTAAAAATCCCCCAGGCCAATCCCAATAACCTTTCTTTGGGTCAAATTTTCTTTTAACCAGAAGTATTTCACCTTTCTCATTTTCTATTAAAACAGCGTTGCAAGGAAGCGCATTAATGTAAAACTCAAAACGACATTTTTTACACCTTAACATATTTTCCTTTTCTTGAAGCAAATTACCTGAACATCTCGGACAGAATTTATAAGCGATATTCGGATTCATTGCAAGAATTATAACAAATTGTGTTTTCCTGTTGACAAAACCATCAATTTATTTAAAAATAAAGCCAGATGGCAACAGAGGCATTAAGAGCTCCTGGAACACCAGACGGTAAAACCCCGAGAACTTTTCGCCCCAATCACGCAGATATCCCACTTCATCTTATAAAAGGAAGTGATGGTTTGGGAATGGAAAGGGCAAAGTTTACAGAAGAAAGAGTTCAAAACATAATTGCTTCCCAAACAGAAATTATTGAAAGTGTAATAAGAAACGAGCCTTTTGGTGAAGAAGATTCCATGGGTCATGATTTAACAGTAATCTTAAACGGGAAATCTCCTCTAAGAGTCGTTTATGTCCAGGTAAAATCAAGTAGATCAGGAATTATAGATTATAAGCAATGGATAAGAGATAAATTTTTCCCAAATAATCCAAACAGTACAGAACTTGTTAAAAAATGGATGACGGAACATGGAATTATTCTTTTAAACGGAAGCGAGACAAAAACAGATGCAGAAATTTTAGAAAGTTTTAATCCTCAACTTGAAAGAATTCAAAGACTGGTTAAAAGAAGACAAAATACCGAGAGCTCTGGACAAATGAAACTTTTTACAAACACCGGTCTTACTCAAATTTTTCCGGAAGCTGTTTAAAGTTTATCTTTTAGGCTCGGATTTTCGTTTTTCTATTTTTTTCAAAGAATACATTAAAGCGTCGTTAAGATCTATCTTTTTAATTCTTGCGAGCCGCAATATCGAAACTAAAATATCTCCCAATTCCCTTTCGTATGCTTCGTCTTCTTGCGCTGCTATGTTACTTGGCTTTCTGCCATGCTTTGCTAAATAAGCCCTGCTCATTTCTCCTAATTCTTCAACAATAGATAAAATTAGCATTGAGCCAAATTCTGTTGAATCTTTTACATTTTTATCTATCTTATCTAAATAAGTAAAATAATAGCCAAACGGCGAAGTGTTTTTATTTTTTTTCATCGTGAAGCATTATACCATTCTTCCTTTAAATAAATTATACCGTCATCAATTATCACAAATTGTCCCAATCCATGACGGATAATGCCAGTATTAATAAAATTATTCTTTAAATCTATTTCAGCGGCGTGAGTATGACCACAAATAAGAATCTCATTATTTTTAAATTCTTTGATTATTACTTTTTTAATATGACCATTAAATCTTAAAGATTTTTTCTTAAGAAATCTTGTCCCAAAAGCCTTAGTTAAAAGATTTTCAAAAATTACAAATTGCCATGTTATAAAAAGTTTGCTCATAAAAAATATCTTTAATGGACCACCATAAGTAAGCTGATATATTAGATTATTTTTGAAAAATCTGTCTCCGTGTTCTGCGACAAATGTTTTTTCATTTACCTTAAAACTGTACTTATCTGTTTGAGTGTCTGAAAATAGTAAAACACGTTTATCTGAAAATTCTTTTTTATCATGATTTCCATAGACATAAACTGTTTTTTTACTTTTAAGAAGAGGGAAAAGCTTATTCCACGAAGAATTAACAAATTGATCAAATGTTATTAAACTATTGTCCCAAAAATCACCTAAAATAATAACCTTGTCTGCTTGAGAAATAATTTTTTCAAGAAAAGTAAATTTCTTGTCTTCAAGCTTGTTTGTTAAATGAGTATCTGAAAAGAAGATAATTTTCACTGAGAAGATTATATCAAACTACTCAACTCTTCCGGTGAATGTGGATTTGGCAAATCCAACAAGCAATTAGACTATCAAAGTTGATATCTTTAGTTATATTGACTACTAAATGTTAGTCGTATATAATGATAAACATAAGAAGTCGGTATATGTGCGGATAGCCATGGCCGGCTTTTTTACTAGATTAAAACCTCAAAGATGCTAGGATTAGTTTTATCTTGTATCTTTCTATCTATTAATCTCTTTTTCATTTTTTCTATTTTATTTAAACGTTTTATCTTCAACTTAGTATTATTTAAGTAAATCATTCCAGCGATTGGAGCCAATGCATCAGCTAATTGAACATCAATATCTAAATTAGATTTATTAACTAGACTAAGAGATGTTATTTTTTTCTTATATTCAAGCGCCGTAATAGAACCACCTGAGCTTCCCATACTTTGCAAGCGATTATGTGCTTGTATTAAATACAAATCCTGTGACGGATCAGATTCTGAAATAATTTTTCCATTATCTAATTTAAGTTGTTTTGTTGCATATTCTTCTAGAATTTTTAGATAACATCTTTTCAGTATTGTTTTAGGTTGCCATCCATTTTTTCTTGCTTTGTCTTTATTAACGATAATAAATGAAAGACTTATTTCTCGACTATTAGCTATGGATATAAATTCTGACCAAAAATCAATTGTTTTTTTATTGTCCCTTAATGTTGAAAATGGTCCTTTAGCTCTATACATATCTCTACTATGAAATACAATTTCCGCATCCTTAAAATATTTGAATTTCAATTTCCTCATTAATCTATCTAGCTTGGGTTTAAATTTTTCTGAGATTATTACGCTGGACAAAACAAATAATTCTGAGTGGTGGGCATAAGAAGCTTTACCGCTTTCATCTAGGGCAATTATTTTATAATTATTCACTTAATTTATCATACTAAATCGTGCTAGATAATAACTATATTGACTTAGAATTTACCTAACGAGTGCTTACTCAACTCTTCCGGTAAATGTGGATTTTGCAAGCATTTGCTCAACAATATTCTTTGGTACTTCTTCGTAGTGGCTTGGCTCCATGTAATAAGAAGCGCGGCCTTGAGACATAGACCTTATTGTTGTTGAATAACCTGATAATTCTGCCAAAGGCACCATGGCTAAAATTACAGTTGCTTTTCCTTTTTCTTCCGTTCCCATAATTTGAGCTCTTTTTGAGCTTAAATCTCCGATTACGTCACCCATAAATTCACCGGGGGTTGTAACTTCAACTTTCATAATTGGCTCTAAAAGCGCCATATCTGCTTTTTTAGAAGCTGCCTGCAAAGCTTGTGATGCTGCAATTTTAAAGGCAACTTCCGAGGAATCAACATCATGGAAAGATCCGTCATAAACCGTAACTTCCATATCAACAATTGGATATCCAAGTAAAATTCCGTTTTCTAATGTTTCTTTAACGCCTTTTTCAATTGCTTTTATAAATTCCGCAGGAATTGCTCCACCTTTAATTGCGTCTATAAACTCATAACCTTCTCCTCTTGGCTTTGGTTTAACTCTAAGCCAGCAGTGTCCGTATTGACCTCTTCCTCCAGATTGCCTGATGTATTTTCCTTCACCTTCGGCCTCTTGCTTAATAGATTCTTTATACGCTACCTGTGGGGCTCCGAC
>JACRFQ010000022.1 GCA_016217835.1 Candidatus Levyibacteriota bacterium
GGAAATTTAGTAAACAATATTGTTAAAAGACAACTTACTTCTTAATACGCCTCTGAAGAATTTCCTGCCAGAACGTAATCCACCACAGGCGGAAACGTTCTAGGCACGTTTAGCTGCTTTTTTAGCAGCTATTTCGTGCCATAAAACCAAAAGTGGTGCGGCATTAAAAATAGATGAATAGGTTCCTGAAATTATTCCTATTAGAAGTGCTACAACAAACCATTTTATACTTTCTCCTCCAAAAAGAAGAAGCGCAACTAAAACCAAAACTACTGTTAAAGAAGTATTAAGCGACCTGTCAAGCGTTTGCAAAATTGAATCATTAACAACTTTAGGGAAATCTTCTCCCCCCATTCTCTTTAAATTTTCTCTAATCCTATCAAAAACAACAATTGTGTCATGAACGGAAAAACCAATAACAGTTAAAATTGCCGTAACAAATAAACTATCAATTTGCACCCCATAAAAATGTCCAAGTATCGAAAATATTCCCAAAAGAACTAAAACATCGTGAATAAGCGCGACAATTGCAGACACACCAAATCTAAAACTGCTGGTTGGCTTTGGCACTTTTCTAAACGACCAGGTAATATACAGAACAATTAATATTGATGAAATAATCAGTGCTTTTAGAGCATTTAAAGTAATCTCAGAACCGATTACAGGACCAACCGTTTCATATTGTTCCTGTTTAAAATCTTTAAAATCTGTTTTAAGCTTATCTAAAATTAATGAATCTTGTTTTTCAGATAACGGCTGACTTCTAACATAAATATATTTTCCATTTTTTTCTAAAGTTAAGATTTTTAATTTATTTTCCAAAAACACACTCTTAATCGCACTTACCTGGCTTTGTGAAATCTCTTTGGGAAAAGAAAAAGTAATATTTGATCCTCCGCTAAACTCGATAGACAAGTTAAGTCCATAAAGAAAAAGTGAAATAATTCCAGGAATTATTATTATTAACGAAATTAAAAAGTACCAATATTTTTTTCCGATTATATTCATATTATTTATAAGTTAATCTTAAAAAAGTTCTTGTTATAATAATTGCCGAAAACATTGAAATCAATACTCCGATTGCTAAAACTAAAGCAAACCCTCTGACAATTCCTGTTCCAAATTCATACAAAACAAAACTGGTAATAAGTGTTGCAGCATTTGAATCCCTTATTGATGTCCAAGCCCTCGAAAACCCTAATTCTATTGCCGTATCTTTTGATTTACCAGACCTTAATTCTTCTTTCATTCTTTCAAAAATTAAAATATTTGCATCAACCGCCATACCGATTGAAAGAATAAATCCTGCAATTCCTGAAAGTGTTAAAGTTATTCCATATGGCGTAACAGAACTTAATTTAAAAATAGTAAGAGTAAATAAAACATACAATACCAATGCCGTGCTCGCAACTATACCAAGTCTTCCGTATAAAACTATCATAAATACAACAATTATTATAAATCCTAAAATCCCGGCAAAAAGAGATTTTTCTAAAGACATCGTCCCAAGAGTCGGCTCGATAATACTGCTTGATAAAATAGTTAAGGGAACAGGCAGGGCTCCCGCATTAAGTTGATTACTCAAAAGATTAGCTTCTTCAATGGTGAAACTTCCTGTTATGACAGCGTTATTGCTTACAATTTCCTGATTAACTCTTGGCGTAGAGATAAATTTATTATCTAATGCAATTGCTAAAACCTTACCGACATTTCTTTTGGTAATTTGCGCAAACTTTTTCGACCCGTCATTTGTAAATGTTAACTGAACCTGAGGTTTACCTGTGTTGGGATCAAAAGTTACATCTGTTTGCTTAATATCAGCACCTGTTAAATTTGTTTTTTTAACCGAGGCCGGAGTCGCCGAAGTACTTGCGACTTCTTCCCAAAATGTTAATTGCGCTGTTGCTCCGATTAAGTCTTTTACTTGATTTACATCTGTAAGCCCCGGTAACTCAACGATGATTCTATAATCAGTATTTGAAACAACAGATGTCTGTACGAGCGGTTCTGAAACACCAAATAAATTAACTCTGTTTTCTATTACGGTTTTAGCACTGTTTAATGCCTGTGTTTTTTGTGAGGTAGATTTTCCCTGCATATCCGCTTTTAAAACAAGGCTTGTTCCGCCTTCTAAGTCTAAGCCTTTTCTAAAAACTAATTCTTTTTTAATATTTAAGGCTTTAAAAACAGAATTGGAGTCAAAACCAAAAGTTTTATTTCCTATGTGGACATTGCTAATTTTTGGCAGCTGTATAAAAATTGCCAAAATTATTAAAATGATAATAAACCAAATGGCAGACCGTGGATTTTTTCTCATGAAAGTATTGCTTCCTCGTCACCTATTAACATTACTCTTGATCCGGAAAGAATCGAAACAATAAATGGATCTCTTTTTTTCTTCCTAAAATCAAATTCCTCTTCTGTCATGACAGTATAATTTATTTCTGTTGCTAATCTTTTTTCCTCTTCTCTAACCAAAAGCGAAAGTTCGGGTAAAACAATATTTCCGACAAGTAAAAAATCTACTTCATCCGGCTGATTTTTTATTTTTCTTAAAAATTTTCCCGAAAACATTGCGTATTTTATTTTTCCAAGCTTTACTTTATTCTTGAGTATTTCTGCTCCTAAGCCAATATTTTTTGCTCCTAAACGCAATAAATCAAAATAAAATGGGTAATTTTTAGAAAGAAAATAATAAACCCTATTGGCCCGCGGTTCTCTTGTAAGGATTCCTTTTTTTTCTAAGAACGAAAGCTCTCTTCTGACTGCATTAATTTCGTCATTTGTTCTTCTGACAAGCTCCCTAACATGATACATTTCTTCCGGGTTCGAGAGAAAAACATTCAATAATTTAACTCTTGATTTTGATGTAATTAAATCTGAAAACATATTATGTTCTATTCTTCCTTGAGGACTAATATACAATATTGATCCGCAGATTAGCAAGTAGCAAATTAAGCTATTTTACGTTCAAAATCCCGTCTGTCGGGAAAATTTCGAACCAAATAAGTCCTCGTACAAATTTTATCTCTTTGCCACTTATATCTTTTACGATTGTTCTTGAGGTTCTTGAATCTTTAGTCCAGGTTGCTTCAATTCTTTTTCCATTTTGAAACACTGCTGCTTTTCCTATTCCTTTATTTTTATACAAAAGGTGGACATTATTTTCATATCCGTCATTTGCGCTTCTTTCCTGCATGAAAAGAACTGCTATATTCTTTGCTGTTAGTTGTTTATTTACATTTCTATCTATCTGTGGTTTTCCTCCATTTGATCTTTGATAGAGATTTGTTTTGGGATCATATGCCCAATCGACATAATAATTTGTATCTCCTGTCCAAAATTCCAAATGAACTGTTTGGCTTTTGGGCCTTGCCGAAAGAGCTGCATCATCTGCAAACTGATAAGCAACAAAGCCTTTATCCCATGGAGTGCCTTCTTTGGAAACATTGGTTAAATCTCTCTCTTTAGCAGCATAGTCCCAAAGTTTTTGGGTAGTTGAATACATTGTGTGCTCCGTGGCTGCTGTGTGACCCAATCTATCATAATCTCTCCAGAATGTCGGGAAACCAATTGAGAACTGATTCATATCATTATGCCCCGCCCATCCATAGGTATCTATCTGCGATAAGGCGTCTGCAGGACCGGGTTGATTTGCACCGCCTACATGGGTATACAAAGGCGAATCTCCATATTCAGAGGCAAAGTCTAAGAAATATGTTCTTGCAGAACGCACGGGACCAACCTCTCCACCATCCTGACAATAAAATTCTGCTAAGAATCTTGTAATTCCACCCTCTGCAACCGCTTCATAAATGACGTCCGCATTAGAAAGTCCTGATTGAGGTCTTGCGTTTTCATGATTTTCAATCATTACGCCCAAGGGTCTGTGTTTTAACCACCACTGCTCTTGCTGTTTTGAATATAATGCCCCATTTAAAGGGCATTCTTGCGTTTTTGGAAGACTACTGTCAAATGCAAGCTTTCCGTCTATTCCTGCTGTTGGAGCAGGAAGAGGAGAATTCAATGCTCCCTGTGAAGAAACTTTCCCTGATAAAAATAAATAAGATGCGCCCGAGGAAACAAAATACAATCCGATTGCTAAAAGAGTGATTATAATTTTATTTTTATCCATAAGTTATTTACTTTCCTTTGCTATTTTCAATGCTTTTTTCTCATCCTCTGATAATTCGTGCTCTATTCCCTTTCCCTCTATTACTTTCTTTGCGTACCATCTTGTTCCGGATCTTGAATAAAGTCCTGAAATTATTACTCCTGTATCATGTCCATCTATTAAGGATAGTATAAAACTTTGATCTCCGCCAGTATCTTTAAAAGGATTAAATCTTACAAGCCCGACTTTTTGAATATGTAAAAGTCCGTCCTTTTCTAATTTTAAAGAGTATTCCTTTAGATATTCAATATCCTTCTTATTTACCTGCCCATCTTTTATCAAATCTTCTAAAACAACTTTTAAGCTCTTTTGACTAACGCCTTTTGATAGCTTGTTATAATGATTTAAAATTCTCCAAAAAAAGATTGATAATGCGAAAAGCCAAACAAAAGAAACTGCAAAGGCTAAGACGAGAAAATTAGTAGGCATAGTATCTATTAATATTAGCCTCTTGACAGCTTCTATGTCAATAGTGTAATCTAGCCTCTATCATGGCTAAAGTAAGAAAAACAAGAGAACAAAAAAAACTAGCCGATTTACGCCATAACTTTACCCACTCTTTGGCAAAAAATACTTATCCCAAAGCTAAAATAACCCTTGAGGTAAAAGAAAATCCAATAACATCACCCAAAACCCAATCTGTAATTTCATTAAACGAATATCCTTATCTTATAAAAGATTTATCAAAAACAGGAATTTTAACCGCTCTAATATTGGGGTTTCAAATTGTTTTATTTTTCTTACTTAAGAATCACACTTTAAAAATTCCGGGATTAATTTATTAACCTGGCTCGCCTAGGCGGCTGAAAGGGGGTGAATTAAATTATGGCATCAATGTATTGCGTAAAATGCAGAGCAAAGAGAGAAGATGCAAATGCAGAAAGAGTTACCATGAAAAATGGTAAACCAGCTCTTAAAGGCAAATGCCCAGTCTGCGGAACAGGAATGTACAAGATTGGATCTAACTAATTTTCTTGAAGATCCTTCGAAGGAACGAAGTCGCTTTCGGCGACGAGTTAGCCTGTTTGACAGGCGTGGAATTATCCTTCAAGAGATAATAAAAAAACCCTTCCTAAAGAGGGGTTTTTTTATTAATAAATCAGCTATAATTAAAGTATGAGAAATATATTTCTTTGGATTATAGATTATTTATACTTGATGATTGGTCAATTGCAGATGATTGTGTATGCAAATCCTCCAAAAAATTATTCAAAATCTATGCAGGGGAAAATACCAATTATTATCTTACCGGGAATATTGGAAAAATGGTCGTTTATGAAATCCCTAACAGATACGTTATCTTTAAAAGGATATCCAATATATATTGTTTCTGAACTTAAATATAATCTATACGATATTCCAAAATCTGCAAAAATTATTAAAGATTTTATGACAAAAAAGGGGTTATCAAATGCTATATTTATTTGCCATAGCAAGGGAGGATTAATTGGTAAATATTTCCTTATACACGAAAATAGTGATAATAGAATTAAAAAAATTATTGCAATCTCTACTCCTTTTTCGGGTTCTGCTTCTGCAAAATTAATACCGCATAGAGCATATAAAGAACTTAACAATGAAAGTAAAGCTATCAAAGATCTTTTAATTAATGATATTGAAAATAAAAAAATTGTATCTATTTATCCTGAATTCGATAATCACATTTGGTCAAAAAACGGAAGCTATTTGGAAGGAGCAAAGAATATACAAATCAAAGTTTCGGGTCATCATAAAATACTTTTTACAAAAGAAACTATTAATACGGTAATAAAAGAAGCTGAAGAATTATAAAGTTAAAATATGAAAGCCTTTGGAACAGATTATGATGGAGTTATTATAAATATCGAGGCTCAAAAAGCTAAGGCATTTGGAAAATTGATAAATAAAACATGGGGTGTCAATCAAAAAGAAGCTAGAGATTTTTGGATAGAAAAAGGGGGCACCTCAAGAAAATATAAATTTGATTATTTCTACGAAAAGGCATTTAAAAAGCAACTTTCGGATGACGAATATAAAAGAATAGAAATTGAATTCAGCAGGATTTTAAAAAATGAATTTTATCCAAGAGTTAAACTTTTGGATGGGGCATTGGAACTTTTAAAATTCTGTAGAGAAAATTTCGACCATACATTTGTATCTAGCGGTGTAACAATGGAAGAAATTAAATACCTTGTAGAGTTGAATGGATTATCTAATTATTTTGATTTAACACTAGGAACTGACTTCAAATTTATTTCAAAGAACGAACACTTTAATGAAATTAAAAGAATTTGGCGTCCCGATGAGGTTTATTTCCTAGCCGACGGACTTGAGGATATGAAAATAGCAAAATCATTTAAATTTTATTCTATTGGCATCACCACAAATCATAGTAAAAAAGATTTAGAAAACGCAGGCGCTTCTGAAGTAGTCGATAACCTATCACAAGCTACATTATCGATAAAAAAATTAGTTGCTAATTCTTAGAATAGCATATATTGCTTTTTCGGGAAGTCGCCTTCTAAATCCTGCTTTTATATTTTCATCCGGAAAATTAATCCATGAATCCATCCATTTTTTTTCAGACCGAACTAAATAGTGCCCATAACGGTATTTTCTAGATTTTTTGATGAATACAATTCTATTCTGTTGATAAATTTTATTTCTGATTTTCGGCTTAATATATTTATACAGATAATTAAATCCGGCATTTTTTAAAATTGCGACAATTTCTCTGCAATAAAAATTTGGGATACTCTTTGCTCTTTTTTCTCCGTTTTTGA
>JACRFQ010000023.1 GCA_016217835.1 Candidatus Levyibacteriota bacterium
AAAGAGTCGGTTAAAGAAATTGCCAAAAGAGCCAGGGGAACGCCAAGAATTGCTTTAAAATTATTAAAAAGAGTCAGGGATTTTGTGCAAGTTAAGTCAGACGGAAAAATGACCAAAGATTTGGTAAAACAAGCTTTGGATATGCTAGAGGTTGATGAATTGGGCTTGGACTCATCCGATATTAGATACTTAAAGTCGTTGATTCAAAAACACAACGGCGGACCGGTTGGAATTGAAACAATTGCTTCAACAATTTCAGAAGACATTGGCACAATAGAAGAAGTAGTAGAGCCTTACTTATTACAAATTGGTTTTTTACACAAAACGCAAAGAGGAAGAGTGGCAACACCCGCATCTTATAAACATTTAGGAATTCCGCTCCCAAAAGCTTCAAAGTAATAGAATTATCTTAGTATTATTTAAAGCCCAGGTGGAAAATTTCTTGGAAAAAGGCAACGTTTGTAATCATTAACTGCAAGACAATAGTTATAAAAACCGAAAGCACAAGAAGTTTATTGAATTTAAAAATAGAGCCGCCTCTTACCAAGAACGCAAGTGCCATGTGAGAAAAAATCAAAAGATTAAATATAACTGTTCTTGAAAACGTTTCGCCATTTTTTTGTAAAAGAAAAGAAAAAACAATAAGTAAAGCTAAAGACAAAGAAAAACCTACAATTATAATAAAACCAAGTCTTTTACCTGTGAGTATCTGCTGTTTTGGATCTCTGGGTTTTTCCTTAAGAACACTCCTGTCTCTATTATCGCTTGCCAGAGCAAGAGCAGGGAGTCCATCGGTTATTAAATTTATCCAAAGAATTTGGGTTGGGATAAGCGGATTTGGCATATTCAAAAGCGCTGCGGCAAAAATTAAAGAAATTTCCGAGAGGTTGCTTGATAAAAGGTAGGTGATAGACTTTAAGATATTATTATAAATTGTACGTCCTTCAAGCACCGCTTTAATAAGGGTTGAATAATTATCATCAGCCAAAACAATATCTGAAGCTTCTTTTGCAACATCTGTTCCTGTTAGTCCCATTGCAATTCCAACGTCAGCTTTTTTTAAAGCCAAAGCATCATTTACGCCGTCTCCCGTAACGCCTACAATAAAACCCATTTGTTTTAAAAGAGTAACGAGCCTTAGTTTGTCTTCAGGTCTGGTGCGCGCAAATACGGTTGTTTTTAAAATCAGTTTTTTAAGCTCTTCGTCCGACATTTTATCAAGCTCGTCACCTGTTATTACGTCTTCATCTTTTTCAATTAAACCGACCTCTTTTGCAATTGCCAAAGCAGTTATTTCATTGTCTCCTGTTACCATGATTGTTCTTATTCCGGCTTCTTTGGCATTTTCTAAAGCCTGCCTTGCCTCTTCTCTTGGTGGATCGTATATTCCTACAAATCCTAAGAATTCAAGGTTTTGTTCTAAGTGCGTCCTTTCTTTAATTCCGTCTTCCTCATGGTTTTTAAATCCAAAACCAATTACCCTAAAACCCTTTTTGGCATAGCTTTCAAATTCTTTTTCTATTTTTTTTCTTTCAGGTTCTTTTAAAGTACTGTTTTGAAGAATTTTCTCCGGCGCCCCTCTTACAAAAACATATTTCTTTCTATTCTCTTCCCAAATACTTGTAATAAGTTTAGTTTCGGGGTCAAAAACGAATTCATCTATAACTTTGCCACTGTCTGTTAATAGATTTAAGTTTTCGACCTTATTTTTTGCCCACATTAAAAGCGCTCCGTCTGTTTTGTCGCCGACTGCTTCAAATTTTCCCTGTTCTCCTTTTTGAATCAACGAGGCAGTGTTTCCAACAACACAGGTTTTTAACAAAAAATTCATATGCTCTTTTTTATTAACAAAAAACTTCTTAACAGCCATTTTATTTTTAGTTAATGTTCCTGTTTTATCGGAAAGAATTACTTGAACTGCTCCAAGCGTTTCAACGGCGGACATTTTTCTGACAATCGCGTTTTTCTTTGCCATTCGTTTTGTTCCTATAGCAAGAGCAATGGTAATAACAGCCGGAAGTCCCTCCGGAATAGCTGAAACAGCAGCGCTTATTGATAAAAGTATTAAGTCAAACAACTTTCTGTTTTGACTAAGGCCGATTGGAATTAATGAAAAAGCAATAATTATCGCAACTGCAGATATTATTTTTCCAAGAGCTGAGAGATTCTTTTGTAAAGGAGTCTTGCCTGTTTCAATAGAAGAAAGTGTATTTGCAATTTTTCCAAAGCGCGTATTCATGCCTGTATTTTCCACAAGCAAACGCCCGCGCCCTTTTGATACCAGCGTTCCTGAAAAAGCTAAGTCAAAAGAAATCTTTGCAACCGGAATGGATTCTCCGGTTAAGACTGATTCGTCAATTTCAAGATGATGGGATAATATTATTTTTCCGTCAGCCGGAATGTGTTCGCCTTCGTTAAGAAGAACTATGTCTCCCGGAACAAGTTCAGAACTTGATATTTCTGCCTCCTTGCCGTTTCTTATAACTCTTGATAAAGGCTTTATATAGCTTTTGAGTTTTTCAAGTGATTTTTCGGCGTTGTATTCTTGCATAAAGCCAAAAACAGCGCTTAATATGAGAATAGAAGCGATAAAAAAAGCATCAACAAAGTTTCCTATTATAAAGGAAAACATTCCTCCTGCAAAAAGAATGCCGTTGATAAAAGTGGGGAATTGAGACAAAAAAATTGAAAGAGCATTATAGCTTTTTTTAACTTCTATTTCGTTTTTTCCAACTTC
>JACRFQ010000024.1 GCA_016217835.1 Candidatus Levyibacteriota bacterium
CTAGATACTAGATACTAGATACTAGATACTAGTAGTAAATACTATATGGAACCTATTAAATCATACAAAGAATTGATAGTTTGGCAAAAATCGATCAAATTAGTCAAGGAAATTTTTATACTAACTGCTATGTTTCCTAAATCAGAAATTTACGGAATTATTTCTCAAATGAGACGAGCTGTTGTATCTATTCCATCTAATATAGCAGAGGGTTTTGGTCGAAGATCATTAGCTGAATCATCTCAATTTCATTCAATTGCCTATGGCTCTGCTTTAGAATTAGAAACCCAGTTAATTATTGCAAAAGAATTAAAGCTAGTAAGAGAGGGCTATTTTGAAACATCTGAAAATCTACTATTAGAAGTTTGTAAAATGTTAAACGCAATGACAGGAAAACTAAGGAGGTTAAAACTAGTATCTAATATCTAATCACTAGTATCTAAACTTATGGATATAGAAAATCATCCTATACCTCAAGACGTCACAGGTTTTGAGTTTAAATTAATCGGCGACATGACGCTTAAGCAATTTGCTTATCTTGCAAGCGGTATTGGCATAGCCTGGATATTTTATTCTGTCCCCTTAATTATATTTATCAAAATCCCACTTGTTATTTTATTTGCCGGACTTGGCGCCTCTTTGGCTTTTTTACCCATAGCAGGAAGGCCCATGGACACAATGATTAAGAATTTTATCAAAGCGGCTTTTAGTCCAACTCAATACGTTTATCAAAAGGCCGGAGGAAAACTCCTTGAGGAAAATCCCTCTGCGATTACGGATTTTAATAAAAAAAGGCTGACGATTGCGGAAATGTCCGAAAGGCAATTGCAGGAATTTTTGAATTCGCTTCCCAAGGGTAGCAATAAACTTGATAAAAAAGAAATGGTTTTTTTTCAAAACATAAACAGCTATACCGGCGCTGCACCATCGCAAGCGCTTCCGGGTTTTGTTGCCGAGCATGCTTTTGCCAATCAAACGCCAGACGAACAATCTCAAGCTAACACATCTGCGCCTACTCCGAAAGAGGCACCAAAAACCGCTGCAAGTCTTCTGCCAAACGAAAATTTGCAGAAAACAGCAGAGCTTTTACAAAAAGAGTTACAAGCAGCAAAAGCCAAAGAGACAAATCAATCACGGGTAGATTCAAAGGAATACCTTGAAGCGCATCAAAGAGTGCTTGAGCTTCAAAAAAGCCTTACTGATTTGTCTTTTCAAAAACAACAGCTTGAATCAAAACTTATTGATCTTCAGAAACAATTAACAAATCAGCAAAGTCCTGTGTTTTCCGCTTCTGTTGCACAATCACAAGTGCCTCGGGAAACTAAATTTGTCAGAAGTGTCCCGCAAGGTATGGGAAAAAGTGTTGGGCTTCCAATCGCGCCCGAGTTTCCAAACATAATAACAGGTATCGTAAAGGATCCGCGGGGAAATCCTTTGTCGAATATCCTGGTTGAGGTAAAGGACCTGCAGGGAAATGCCGTTAGGGCGTTTAAAACAAATGCGCTTGGGCAGTTTGCCTCAGCAACTCCTCTTACGAACGGCGAATATACGATTGAATTTGATGATCCAAAAGTACTGAATAAATTTGACAAGGTCGGTTTCACAGCTAGCGGAGCAATAATTTTACCGATTGAGGTAATCTCTGTTGACACTAGAGAAGAGTTAAGGAGGAGTCTGTTTAACTAGGATTTAAAAGATTAAATATAAAATATTAAAAACACATATTAAATATGGAAAATGATAGAGAAAAAGAATTTAAAAAACGTTTATATAGTCTTGTTTTAAGGATTATTAAATTTGTTGAAAATTGCAAAAAATCCCAAACAACTAGAATTGTCGGAGATCAATTAATAAGAAGCGGGACGAGTATTTTAGGTAATTACATAGAAGGCCAGTCTGCAAGTTCAAAAAGAGATTACACTAACTACTTTCATCACTCTTTAAAGTCGGCAAATGAAAGCAAGGTTTGGGTTTCAATATTGCGGGATACAGGTAACGGTGAAAAGGGTGAAGCGAATACAATTTTAGCAGAACTTGATGAAATCTCTAAAATATTCGGCTCAAGCGTTTTAACCCTAAAAGGGAAAAGGAACAATATTTAATTTTATATATGTGTATTTTATATTTAAAATTTTATTTTTAATATTTTATGAATCGTTCTGTCCAAAAATCAAATACATCTACGCAAAAATTTATTGAAATAGCTGACATTGTTGACGATGTGGTCATAGTAAGCGGAAGCAATGCGTGTTTAATAATTGAGGTGCAAGCAACAAACTTTGCTCTTTTATCCGCGGAGGAACAGGATGCAAAAATTTATTCATATGCAGCTCTTCTTAATTCCCTTTCTTTTCCAATTCAAATTGTCATAAAAAGTAAAAGATTAAATATATCATCTTATTTAAAACTTTTAGAAGAAGAGAAGCAAAATTCAAAAAATCCCAAGCTTTCCGAACAAATTGGTCTCTATAAGGGCTTCGTAGAGGAGCTTGTTAAGGTAAATGCAATCCTTGATAAAAAGTTTTATATTGTAATACCATATTCATCTTTAGAAAAGGGGCTAACCGGGGTAAAAGAGCAGACGGGTATGAATTCTTCACAGAGTTTTTTTCTGGTTGGGGCAAAAGCATCGCTTCACTCGAAGGCAGAAAGTCTCCATGCGCAACTGGGGCGGCTTAACTTAAAAACAGAAACGCTTGAAAAAGAAAGACTTGTTAAGACATTTTATGAAATTTTTAACGATATCAATATCGATTCCCAACAAACCGAACACACGACAAAACCAATGACTTTGGGAAAGGAGCAGGCAAAATAATAATGTTTGGCAAAAAATCCGCCAAAGGCGGATCCGCCTCTGGCGGAAAATCTCAAGGAAATATCCAGGCGCAAAATACGGCTATTGCGGACATGCAAAAGGGCATGGTTTCGATCCCCGACATCATTGCTCCTTCGTCTGTTGAAGTTGATTTTAACCACATCAGGGTTGGTGAGAAATATTACAAAACCCTTTTTATGGTTGGCTATCCGAGGTTTGTTTCCCCAAATTGGTTAGAGCCGCTAATTGAGTTTGACCACTCAATGAATATTTCGATGTTTATTTATCCTACTTCTTCTACCGATGTTTTGTCTGATTTGCGAAGGAAGATTGCCGAAATGGAAGCAACAATCTCTTCTCAGGAAGAAGAAGGGCTTGAAGTGGATCCAAAAGTTACAGCTTCTCTGGAAGATGCTTTATCTGTTCAGGAAGAGCTTGCCAAAGGCATGGAAAGATTTTTCCAATTTAGCCTTTACACTACTCTTTTTTCGGAAAAACTTGATGAGTTAAACGAAGCGTCCAAAAAACTTATGACAATGCTTAACTCCATACTTATGCTGCCAAAGCCTGCAACTCTTCAGATGGAAGAAGGATTTAAATCAACCATCCCTCTTGGACAAGACAAGCTTTTTATAACCAGAAACATGGATACGACCTCGCTTGCCTCAACCTTTCCATTTACATCAGCCATGCTTGCTCAAGACAGGGGCATTATGTATGGAATAAATCAGCAAAACGGATCTTTAATTATTTTTGATAGATTCAGTTTGGAAAACGCCAATGAGGTTGTTTTTGGCAAATCAGGCTCCGGAAAATCATACCTTATTAAACTTGAGGCCATGCGGCAGTTCATGTTTGGAGCAGAAGTAATCATTATTGACCCCGAAGGAGAATACGGAGAATTAACCAAAACAATGGCAGGAGAAGAAGTAACTTTTACCGCCAATTCTTCTATAAAAATAAACCCTTTTGACCTTTCCGGGCTTTACGAAGAAGGCGAAAACGAGCTTGGTCTTAAGATACTGTCTTTACACGGTCTGTTAAAAATTGTCTTAGGAACACTTGATCCCTCCCACGACGCAATACTGGATAGGGCTCTAATTGAAACCTACAGGCAAAAGGGCATTACAACGGATCCTGCAACTCAAAAAAATAAACCGCCGTTGATGGAAGACCTCTACAAGGTCTTGCTTGGTATGGAAGACGCAAGCGCAAAAGACCTTGCTTTAATACTCGAAAAGTTTATTAAAGGAAGTCTAAGCGGCATGTTTAACCAACAATCTAATTTTGATATCACAAATCCTTTCACCGTCTTTAATATCAAGGTCCTTGAAGAAGAACTAAGACCGATTGCTATGCATATAATTTTAGACTTTATCTGGACCAAGGTTAGAAAAACGCTTAAAAAAAGGGTTCTTATTCTTGACGAGGCTTGGTATATGATGAAATACGAAGATTCGGCAAGCTTTGTCTATAGCGTGGCTAAAAGAGCAAGAAAATACTACCTTGCTTTAACAACAGCCACCCAGGACGTTCAGGACTTTTTATCAAGCGACTATGGCAAAGCTATCTTATCAAATTCATCTATTCAGATGCTTTTAAAACAAAGCCCTTCTGAAATTGACTTGGTTGCTGAAGTATTCTATCTTACAGCAGGAGAAAAACAACTCTTGCTGTCGGCTAATGTCGGAGAGGGTTTATTTTTCGCAGGACAAAGCCACGTTGCCATGCAGGTTATCGCCGCCCCGTTTGAGCACAAGATGATTTCTTCTAACCCGGCGGAAAAAGACGAGCAAGCAAAGCAAGCAGCAAAAGAGGCTGCTGAAAACGCAGAGGAGGAGGCAAGAAAAGCAGAAGAAGAAAAAGAAGAAAGAGAAGCTGTCGAGAAAAAAAGGGTTGAAATGGAAAAAGCTTTGGAAAAACCGGAAAAAGAGCCGGATATAATTTTGGATTAAATTTGTTATTATTAAATTATGGATAGACAGCAGGAAAATAACGATCAACAAAAATCCTCCGTTGACAGGGTAAATGATTTAATAAACAAAGGCCAGTCTGCTCGTAAAAATTACAAAAGAGGCAGGGCCGCAGGTCAAGCGGGCAAAATGGCCGGGCGAATGGCAGTGCAAGCCGGAAGACAAGTTGTTGTAGCCGCGGGAGAAGCAATAGTAAGCACTGCTCCTGTTTGGGGCATACCGGCGCTAATATTGCTTATAATTATTATAGTTGTTATTATTATTTTCGGCGGAGGGCAGAATACAACGGGCGTAGTAGAAGGAGACTGTGGGGGAATATCAACAAGTAGCCTTGACGCAACCCCCGCTAATCCAACGACGCTAACCGCAGTTAACTGTAAAAATGTCCAGCCCCCCCTGACCTATAAGTGGACATCGAGCGATACCGCCGGAAACCTATCTAACCCAACAGGCGAAACAACTATCTATACACCATCCTCTGCTACAATAAAAGACGTTACCATTGTGCTTACCATTTGCAATGCAACAAATGCGCTAGAGTGCTCAACAGATAGTGTTATTATTAACGGGACTACGCTTTCCAACTGCACCCTTGATTACACTCAATATCCGGCCGAATGCCTAAAACAGGTTTTTAATGTTGTTGTTAAGAATGAATCAAACAAAAGCCGTCTAATTACAATCTATAAAATTTTTGCCTCCACAAACTCAGATACCTATAAAAATTTGTTAAGAAAAGGCGGAAACGTATTATACATAGATGTTCCTTACTGCACTTCCGACTGTATTTCCGTAACATCAGCAAATAATATAAAACTAAGCGGGTTTTTTTCATCTGGGCTTTCTTACAATAGCCAGCGTTATCTCTTAATTCATGAGTCAGGACATGTTATTACGGGAAGAAACCGCCAGCTTAGCGACAGCTTTGACAACAACCGTTACGCAAACATGGACGGAACCGCTTGCTATCAATACAACTCTACCTATTGCACGAAGTCGTTCCGGGGGGGTAATTTTGTAAGATCTTATTCCCTAAGGTACTATTGCGATCGCACCTGCTGGACAGATATTTCAGCACAGCATGAGGCTTTTGCCGAAGCAATTGCAAACTACGCGGTTGGCACCAGGAATACATACTACCGTTGTTCTATACCCATTCTTGACGTTAAATCTCAATGCCCCAATACAAATGCGTGGATAAAAAACAATATTTATGGCGGGGTTGTTTTTTAAGAAAGTGGTATAATTATTTTTACTGTGGATAAAAAGAAACTTATTCTGTTTTCGCTTATATCTTTTTTACTTCTATTAATTCCTGTTTTTATTTTTATGTCTTTCTTTTTCCCGACAAACAGAAAACCGCAGGCAAAGCCCCCTGTTGTACCTGTTCCATCCGATTTTAAAAGAGACTATAGTAGAATTATTTATCTTATACCGGGAAAAAGCACCAGGGAAGATGTTCTCAAGATGCTAGGGAGCCCTGTTTCGGAAACAATAGATAAAAAAAGAACTGTCTTTAACTATCCGACCCCAAACTCTAGTTTTGTAAATATCGTTGTTTTAGAAAATGGCGTAGTCAGCTTTGCCGTTGAGTATGTATTCAGCACATACAGAGGAGTTTATTCAGATTATGCAACTAAATACGGCCAACCGGAGCTCAATTTGTATTCCAGCGATGGCGTTGGGCCAGATTGGTTTATTTTTCTAAAAAAGGGCATTGGTGTTGGGTCGAGCAACAACGAGATAAATCGCGTTGTTTATTTTGTTCCGCAAGATAAGAACTCCTTTGTTAATAATATTGCCAGTTTTTTGAATTTGTCTCAAATTCGCACCGAACCCCAAGGAGAAATTTTATACTAACCCTGAACCCTGATTGGCATTATCAGATGAAGAAAAGAATTGTCTTCTTTAATTTTAAAAACCCCCGGGTTTAACGGCCCTGTCATTTCAAAAACCAAATCTTCTTTGTCCAGCGAGGACAGCAGGTCAAGCGCATATTTTGCATTAAGAGCCATTTCATTTTCTTCTCCAATGGTTTTGGCAGAAATTTCAACCATGTCTTCCCCGACCGAAGGAGAATTTGCCGAAATAATCATTTTATCTTTTTCTATTGTAAATTTTATTACATTTGATGTTTCCCTGGCAAACACCGTGCATATTCTTATTGCATTCAAAAGATCTTCCCTATTAACCTCTGTTTTTGTATTAAAGTCGCTTGGGATTATTTTTTGGTACTCCGGGTATTCCCCTTCTATCAGCCTTCCAACAAGTGTTGTTTCTCCTTGGGAAAACAAAATTTGGTTGCTTTTTTCCGAAACAAACACAGAAAGGTCATCGCTTTCTTCATTAATCGACAAGAGTTCTCTTATTAGTCTACTTGGTATTACAAGGGGTTTTGCGAGCTCCTCTTTGGTCTTAAAAACGTTTTTTTGCATAGAAAGGCGGTAACCATCCGTTGCCACTAATAACACTTCGTTTTTTTCTTTGTCTAAAAGAACTCCCGAAAGTGCCGGCCTTGATGAATCTTGCGCTGCTGCAAAAACAACACGTGTAATAAAATCCTTAACCAAAGATTTTTTTATATTTATTAGCCCTTCTCCCCTTTCTTCATATAGATTCGGGAATTCCTCCGGTGGGGTTGTTTGAAAAGAGGCTTTTATTTTTTCCCCTGTTAACTTAAGCGTATTTCCTTCCAAAAAAAGAGTTACTTTTTGGTTTCCTACGTTTGATAAAAGGTCTGAAAAGTTTTTTGCGGGAACTGTTGTGCTTCCCTCTTGGTCTACATTTACAGGAATACTTGAAGAAATACCAATTTCTAAATCCGTTGCGCTTATTGTTAATTTTCCTTTTTTAACTTCGAGTAAGAAATTTGAAAGTATTGGTAATTGTCCATGTGAAGAGACGGCGTGATTTAAAAACGACAACTTTTTTTGTAAATTATCAGAAAGAAAAGTTATTTTCATATGTATAAATCATTTGTAGTTGTAGTAGTTTATCTGGAAAAGTGGAAAAAAGCAAGAAGCCCCCTTTGTAAAAATGTGGAAAAAGCGTTGATAAAAAATGTGGAAAAAATGTGCAAAATGCAAAATTATTAATAATCCACATTGTTACCAACTATTAACTTAGGAATCCCCAAAATATCCTCCGAAATTAAAGATTTTTTAAGCATGTTGTCCACTTTTTCTACACCGTGCATAATGGTTGTGTGATCTCTTCCTCCCAAAAGATTTCCTATCTCAACAAAAGTAAGACCCAACTCTTTCTTTAAAAGGAACATGGCTACCTGGCGGGGTCTTACTAAAAAAGCGTCTCTTTTTGCGCTTCTTAGTTGCGTTGGTTTAACTTTGTAAAAGTAACAAACATTTTTTATTAACTCGTCAGGATGAAAACTGTTTAATTTTTCTTCTTTTCCCAAAGATAAAACGGAGGCGATCAGCTCCTCTGTTATTTCCCCATCGCCGCTTTGGGCGCTTGTCATTATTTTTAACAAATACCCCTCAAGTCCTCTTGCATCCTGGGCTTTTTGGGCGATTAATTTTGCAGACTCTATGCTTAAAGAAACACCGTGTTTTTTTGCTTTTATTAAAAGAATGGCTGTTCGCAGTTCAAAATCAGGAGAGGCAATGTCAACCGTAAGGCCTCCGGAAAATCTTGAAATTAACCGCTTTTCTACTTGTTTCATCTCTGTCGGCGGTCTGTCGGAGGATAGTACAATCTGCGCTCCGCTATCAACAAGCGTATTGAAAGTGTGGAATAATTCTTCCTGAACCCTTTCTTTGCCGGCAATGAATTGAATATCGTCAATTATTAAAAGACCCAGGTTTCTAAACTTTTTTTTCATATTGGAAGTATTATTGGTTCTGATTGCCTCAACAACTTCGTTTGTAAACTCTTCGCTTGTGGTGTAAAGAATTTTGTTTTCAGGATTACTATTGTAAACTTCATTTGCGATTGCTTGCATCAAATGAGTCTTTCCTACCCCAACGGGTCCGTATATAAACAAAGGGTTGTATGCGGTCCCCGGTTTTTTTGCAACCGTGGAAGCGCTGACAAATGCAAGTTGATTGGTTGCAGAAACCGCCATGTTTTCAAAAGTAAAATCCGCCCTAACTCTTGGTAGATGACCGACGGCAACTTTTGTTCTTTCCCCATCATCAAATAATGGTCCGTGTTTTTCTTTTCCTTCCACCACGATGTCAACAATGGTTTTTGGTACAAAAATTAATTTTGTGTTTTTTTTGGTATGCTTATCGGCTGATTTTTTAATAATGTCATAAAACCTCCTTTGTAAAAGATCAATAATCATTGTGGACGGCGCGGCAATGGTTAGAACATCCCCTTCTAAGGAAACAAGCCGGGTTCTTTTAAAAAGCGTTAAAAAATTAGCCCTTGAAACGTCAAGCTCTACTTCTGTTAAAATCCCGCTCCATAAATCTTTATACTCTTGCATAGTGGTATAGCAGTTTAATAATGTGGATAACTTTTTGTCAAGACTGCAAAACAGATACAACTATATCGTTTTTGTTTTTAGGAGAGAGTCTTTCAAAAAAGCAAATATTTTGTTATACTCATTTTCAGTTACTAGAAACTAGAGATTAGATACTAGCTCGTTAAGACTTAAGTTTTAGACGAACCAATTGCTAATATCTATTATCTAATATCTATTATCTAAGCAGCTATGGAAAAACTAAGAAAAATGCAAAAAGGCAAAAGAGCAAAAAAACACGGGTTTTTAAAAAGATCCGCGTCTCATGGTGGCAGCAAGGTTCTTGCAAGAAGAAGAAAAGCAAAAAGAAAGAAACTAACAGTTGGTTAATGTTAAAAAGAGAAAACCGTTTGTCAAAAGTTGCTAAGAAAAGTAACGCCAGTTTTTTTAATTCTGCATTTTTTAATATAAGAATTTCAGACAACAAAGAAAAGGAGTCAAGATTTGGAATTGTTGTTTCGAAAAAAACGTCAAAAAAAGCAGTTTTAAGAAACAAGACAAAAAGGATTATTAGAAATATTATTACAGATAACCTTGATAAGCTTTCTAAAAGTAAAGACATAATAATAGTGTCAAAAAAGATTTTAAACAAAACCATAAAGAAAGAAGCGCAGATAGAAATGTTAGATCTTTTTCAAAAAGCAAAAATAATAAAATGAAAAAAATATTAATAAAAACAATCGAAGTTTACCAAGTAATCTTTTCGGTTTTTATGAAAAACATGCTTGGGGTAAAAAACGTATGTAGGTTTGAAACAACTTGCTCTAATTATGCCAAGCAATCAATTTATGAAAAAGGAGTAATAAAGGGCGGCTGTCTTTCTTTCGTAAGAATTTTAAAATGCCAGCCGTTTTATAAAGGAAAATAAATATGAATATTTTTGACAGTCTAATTGTTTATCCAATAATTAACATTTTGCTTTTGTGTTACCAAATTGTTTTTAGTTTGCACGCCCCCTACGCGCTTGGTTTTTCAATTATTCTTTTAACAATCGTTATTAGGTTAATTCTATATCCTCTAACGGGAGCTCAGCTTAAAGCATCTAAAAAAATGCAGGATTTAAATCCCCATTTAAAAAACTTAAAAGAAAGACACAAAGGAGACGCAAAAACACTTCAAGCGGAGACAATGAAGCTTTATAAAGAACATGGTGTTAACCCGGCTGCCGGATGTCTGCCTGTTTTGATTCAAATGCCTGTTATTTTTGGGCTTTATTCTGTGCTAAATAAAATTATTCATCTCGGTGCAGGAACAGTTGTTGAAGTAAATAAAATTGTTTATTTTGACTTTTTAAAATTAACAAAAGTTTGGGACACAAGTTTTTTTGGTATTCCTCTCGGACAAAACCCATCACATCTTATTTCAACAATCGGACCATTAATCATACTGGTGCCACTAGCAACGGGAGCATTTCAATTTTTACAATCAAAAATGATGCTACCATCAACACCCAAAGCAGCGTTGGTTAAAAAAGGCGAAGTTAAAAAAGACGATGACTTTGCAACGGCATTTCAATCACAAGCTCTTTACATATTCCCTATTATGATTGGTTTTTTCTCCTGGGGGTTTCCAATCGGCCTATCTTTATACTGGAATACCTTTACGATTTTTGGTATCATACAGCAGTACAAAATTTCAGGCTTAGGGAGCTTGAAAGAATGGACGGATAAAATAAATGGCAAAAAGTAAAACACAAGAAAAAACAATTAAAAAATTTCTTGACCTATTAGGTCTTGATACAAGCTTTAAAATGTCAGAGGAAGAAGGAACAATATCGTTGATTTTGGAAACCCAAGACAGCGGGATTGTTATTGGTTACCATGGTGAAACACTTGAAGCCTTACAACTCATCCTGTCATTAATTTTGGCAAAAGAATCCGGTGAATTTAAAAGAGTGTCAATAGAGGTTGGAGATTATAAAAAAAACCGCGAAGAATGGCTTGAAAAAATTGCCTTAGATGCAAAAGAAAAAGCATTAACAGAAAACAAAGAAGTTTATCTGTCGGATCTAAAGCCTTGGGAAAGACGCGTTGTTCATCTTCTTTTACAGGATGATAAAGAAGTTATTTCAGAATCAACGGGAGAAGGAAGAGAAAGAGTCTTGGTTGTTAAGCCAAGATAGCGTTGCAAAGTTCTTTTTTTACCTTCTAATTTTATTTTTACCAACTCAATTTGGAAAGCATTTTTGGCCCCAGTTTTCATTTATCCAGGGTTTAAGACTTGATTATCTCTCCCCCACTATTTACCTAACAGACATTTTAATTTTATTAATAATATTTTTTTCTTTAAAAAAAATATTAATTTTTTTAAAAACACAAAATAAAAAAAATATATATTTAATCCTTTTGTTTTTCTTAAGTCTTTTTGTCGGAGTAGCTACTTCAAAAAACCAACAAGCAGGATTTTATGGAATAATAAAAGTTATTGAATACATACTTCTTGGCATTTTTGTTGCTACTTCATTTAAAGAAATAAACAAAAAGTATTTTATGTATATTTTAATTAGTGGAATTGTTTTTGAATCAATCCTTTCTATTTTGCAAATTTTGAACAACGGGTCGCTGAATGGCTTGTTTTATTATTTTGGTGAAAGATATTTTACTTCGCAAACGCCTGGCATTGCCAACGCTTCGATAAGCGGACAATTATTTTTGCGTCCGTATGGCACATTCCCCCATCCTAATGTTTTAGCAGGATATTTAATTATTGCAATGGGTTTTATTTTAAAGTTTAAAAATACCATTTCTAAACGATTATTATTTTTGTCAATTTTAATTGGCACCACTTCCCTGGCCCTGACACTTAGTAGAATTGCGATTTTATTTTGGTTTACATATTTGTTTTTTCTTTTTTGTATTTCCTTGAGAGAAAAATATAAGAAGAGAAACTCAAGCAAAAAAAATACGATAACAATTACAATAATTATTTTATCATCAGCATTAATGTTTATTTTCTCTCTACAAATGCCTTTTGTGCAAAGATTTACGCAAACAAAATTTTCCGAAGAATCAGTTGTCCAAAGAGAATATTTAATTAATCAGTCATGGGGGATGTTTATTAAAAATCCCATGCTTGGGGTTGGTATAAATAATTTTTATAACAATCTTGAGAATTCAAAAGAAAAATCATTGTTTATTCAACCCGTTCACAACATATTTTTATTTGTGCTTTCGCAAGCAGGACTAATCGGATTGATTTATTTTTTATTTGTTCTCTATAAAAATTTAAAAAATGTTAACAAAAGTGGCTTTTTACTAATATCTGCTTTAATTGTCTTAGGAATGTTTGATCATTATTTTTTAACAATTCAGCAAGGACAAATTATGATTCTTCTGATTTTTTCCCAAGCCTTTTCTGTTAAAATAAATAAGTAAGGGATTTGGGGATGTAAAATACGCGAATAGGGATAATAAACTTATGGCAAAAATTCAAATCTACACAGACGGGGGATCAAGAGGTAATCCGGGACCTGCTGCTCTTGGCGTTTATATTACAGATGGCAATAATAAGGAAATTGCAAAAATCGGTAAAATAATAGGGGAGGCTACAAATAATGTCGCCGAGTATAGCGCAATTACCGAAGCCTTTGCCTGGGTTTTGGCAAATAAAGACAAGCATGCCATAAGCGAAATCCATTTTTATATGGATTCACAGCTTGCGTATTCGCAAATTGTTGGTCTTTATAAAGTTAAAAATGAAAGAATCAGGGATTTTATTTTTGAAATAAGACAAAAGGAGGCAGAGCTTGGCGTTCCGGTTTATTACAATCACATTTTTAGAGAGAAAAATAAAAACGCAGATTTAATGGTAAATCTTGCGCTGGACAACCTGCTCTAGACGATTTAGAATATTATTTTATGAACCACACTGCCTTAATATCTCTTGAAAAAAAACACGAATACCCAATTTTGATAATTGATAAAAGAGGAGTATTGGGAGAAGCTTTAGCGTATAAGCTAAAGATCGAATCGCTGGTAATTTTAGTCAGTAAAAACATTTCAAATAGAGAAGAGGGAATTCTACACATCCCTTATCTTAAAAAATTTCCAACAATCCCTGACAACATTTATTCCCACATATTCTTAATTGACGAAGAACTTGAAATTTCCAAAGACATAATTAAACCGCTTATTAAGAAAATAAAAAAAGATAATTCGTTTTTTATTTTTGCCGTAAACGCAGATTCTATAAACGAAGAATTTAACAGCGCAATATTAAGCTCTTATGATAATGCAAATGTTGTTGTAATAGGCGATATTTTTTCCCGGAACGAAATATATAATCCAAGAACTTACGTAAATAAGTTTATTTATCAGGCAAAAACACTAGGTAGAATTAACGTTCCCGAAGACGGAGGAGAAGAAACACGACCTGTATTTTTCGATGATGTTGTCACAGGATTTCTAGAAGTTGCCTTTTCTCCGGATAAAAATTATAAAATATATTATTTGTTTCCAAAACACACAATAACACTATTGATGCTTGCTCATGAGTTTCAAAAAAAAGATCCCGACATTAAGATAAGTTTTGTCAGTCAAAAAAAGACAAAGCCTAAATATAAATTTATTCCCAAAAAAGATGGGAAATATATATATACGGAAAATTATAATATTTCGGAAAAGATAAAAAAAATTAACTTCCAAAACTTAAACATAGTTGACGACATAAATAAAAAACATAAAGAAAAAGAAGAGGGAGATGGTTTTAGATTGTCACTTGTTACAATTTTTCTTGTATCATTTTTGACACTTCCTTTGGTAATCTCTCTGCTATTTTCTTTTCTGGGTTTTAATTCACTGCTTGTGGTAAAAAAAGCTTTTAATATAAATAATTTTGCGATTGCAAAATCATCAGCTGGTTTTTCTCTTGAGACTTTTAGTATTGCAAAAAGAGCAGTGGACATATTGGAAGAAGAAGTGAGTCTTATTGGACAAAAAGAAAAAGTAGAAGAGTTTAGGAAAAAAATAGATTTAGGGATAGAAAGCTCTTCGGGAATAATTTCTTTTATTAACGCGACCGAGAAGTATAAAAACATCGCGAGTGGGTTATCAAAAAATCCATCGGATGATTTTTTTAAGGCCCAAACGGATTTTAAAAATGCGCTTTATTTATATAGCAAAGAAAAAGAATCAGGAATAATGCCTGATTTTATAAAAACAAAATTATCAGATGCAATAAATATTTCATCCGCAACAATAGATTTTTGGCCGGACATTTTTGGATTTAATAGACAAAAAACATATCTTATTCTTTTTCAAAACAATATGGAGATTAGGCCCGGTGGGGGATTTATCGGTTCTTATGGTATCTTAACTTTGGAAAAAGGAAAGATGCTAGGTTTTAAAATTTACGATGTTTATGACGCAGACGGACAGCTTAAGGCGCACGTTGAACCTCCGTTTCCTATCAGGCGCTTTCTTCCATCGCAACATTGGTACTTAAGAGATAGCAATTTTAATTTAGACTTTTCTAAGGGCGCTGTTGCTTCGGCGATATTTTTAAATTCGGAAATGCACCAGCCCGTAGACGGAGTTATTGGGGTTGACTTATATTTTGTTAAAAATCTTTTATCCGTAACAGGCCCCGTCGAGGTTCTAGACTACAAAGAAACAGTAAATGATGATAATTTTTATCAGATCATGCAAGAGCATGCACAAAAAGATTTTTTTGCAGGATCAACTCAAAAAAAAGATTTCTTAAGATCATTTTATAACGCGCTTGTTACAAAGATCACCGAAAGTAAAAATTTATCATATATAAACTTATTAAAAGCAGTAACAACTTCAATCTACGAAAAACATATTTTATTTGCTTTTAACGACCCAAATATACAGGCGGCATTTGCGATAAACGGTTGGTCATCGGCATTGTTTGACGAGAGGAAAAATGGACAAGGAATAGTGAATGACTTTATGGGAGTAAACGAAGCAAATTTAGGAGCCAATAAAGTCAATTATTATGTTACAAGAAGTCTTTCCCAAGAAGCTTCAATTATGGATGACGGAACAGTGTCGGAAAATTTAACCATTGCTTATAAAAATGCCTCAAAAGACCTAGTTTATAAAAATTATTTGCGAATAGAACTTCCAATGGACACAAATATAAACAAAATTATTATTGATGGAAAAGAACAAAAATTAATAAATGCAATAGATGATCCCGTAGTTTATGAAAAGAAGAATTTTAAAGCTCCGGAAGGACTTGAAGTAAAAAAAGAAAGCCAAGCGCAAAATTCTATTTATGGATTTTTAATAAATATTAACCCAAAAGACTTAAAAGTAATTCAACTTTTCTATGATTTACCCGAAAAACTAACGCTTATAAATCCTGAATTTTCTTATAGTCTCAAGTTGTTTAAGCAACCTGGAATTGATTTCTATCCATACGGCCTGAGCCTTAATTATCCTCAAGGCTTTAAAGTTGTTAAAAGCCCAAATGACATAAAAGTAACATCTGATAAGCTAATTTTTTCTTCTCAAATCACCAGAGACAGGGAGTTGAAAATAAATTTTGGCGCAAAATAAATTGGATTTTAAATATTTTTTAAGATTGCTTACTGGATGGAGCTGTCCAAATAACAACCTTGGGGGAACCCTCTTTTATCAAACCCATAGGATCGTGTATGAAAACAGGACGGGTGCCTACGCTACTTTCTAGAGCAATTCTTTGCCCTGTTTGTAGAGTTGAGGTCAATGATCTTGGCTGCTCTTTCCTTCCCCTCTCAGATAATGCTACTGCCATAATAAAAATATTTTATCTAATATATTTTTATTCGGCTTGACGGTTAAATGACTTCCGCCTGACATTAACCTGACAACAGACCTTATTGATAAATAGTTTTTTGCCGTTTACAATAGGAAGCAATATGCTAGACAGAGTTATTGAGGCAAACTACCCCCTTACTTTTCACCAGGAAGAAGCAAAAGAACTCGGTAAACACCTAAAGAATAGACATGCAGTCGTTTTAATAGGAATGAAAAAAGTGGGAATAAGTAATTTTTTACGCTTCTTTTTAAATAATAAAGATATTCCCGGAACTTACATTCAAGACTATAAAAAACATTTGTTTATTTCAATAGAGCTAAATGATTTAGTTGAATGCGAGATTGCCCCTTTTTGGACATTAACACTAAAAAGAATAGTTGACGCAGTGGAAGAATATCCGATAGATGAAAAAATTAAAAAACAAATCAGAAACCTTTTTTTAGAAAGCATTCAGTTACAAGATTTGTTCTTTACAATAGATAGCGTAAGATTAGCGCTTTTAAAAATTACAGAGCAGGGTTATCTTCCGACAATGTTTTTTATCAGATTTGACCGAATGAGAGATGCGGTTACACCGGAGTTCTTTGCAAACCTTGAAGGAATTAGGGCAACCAATCAGCAGGTAACCTTTGTTTTTACAAGTTACCAGCCTTTAAAAAGATTAATTCCTTTGGTTTTCCCAAAAACTTCATGGGCTGTGTTTTTTAAAAATATTTATATTCCGCCTGCGAAAAAAGAAGATATTGAAACAATTTTTAATGCCTATAAAAAAAATTTCGGAGTGATTCTTTCAGAAGAACTCAAGCACTATTTATTTGAAATTGTCGATGGATACACGCAATATTTGCAGCTTGCGCTTATTTATCTACACGATAAAAAAGAACCGTTAAAAACCAAGGAAGAACTTCTAAAAGACTTAATCAATGATGAAAGAATTAGCTTGCAGTCCGAAGAACTTTGGGAAAGCCTGGATAAAAATTGTCAAAACACGCTATTAAAAATAGCAAACGGAAAAAAACTTCTGTCAGAAGAAAAAAGAAAATCAATTTACCTTTGGAATACGGGATTCGTGAGAGTTTCGGGAGCTAATAATTATATTTTTAGCAAACTTTTTGAAGACTTTGTAAAGCAAAAGGATAAAGAAGAAAGCGTAAAGGAGGCAAATAGCGAATTTAGTAAGAAGGAAAATATTTTGTTTAACTTTTTTTTGGAGAATAAAGATAAAATTTGCGAAAGGGAACAAATTATTGAAAAGATTTGGCCGGAAGAAGAATATTTGGGCGTATCTGATTGGGCTATAGATAAGCTTATTGCAAGGGTAAGAAGCAAATTAAAACTGCAAAAAAACAATTATGAAATACAAACAATTAAAACAAGGGGATACAAATTAACCGGAGTTTAATTGAATAGGCTTTGAGGCTTGTGTTAGAATAAGTTGATGAACAAGGTATATAGCCATAAAGACGTTGAAGAGAGAATTTATCAGGAATGGGAAGAAAAAGGTTATTTTGCGCCCGAAGTAAATCCTAAAGGCAAACCTTATTCAATAATTTTACCTCCCCCCAATGCAAATGCCCCGCTTCATTTTGGTCACGCTATGTATGTAATAGAAGATATTTTAGTTAGGTTTAACAGAATGATGGGAAAATCTGTTTTGTGGCTCCCCGGAGCGGATCATGCGGGTTTTGAAACACAATTTGTTTTTGAAAAAAAGTTACAAGCGCAAGGCAAATCAAGATTTGACTACGATAGGGAAGAGCTTTACCGAATGATTTGGGATTTTGTGCAAGGCAATAGGCCTGTCATGGAAAATCAGCTTAAAAGACTCGGGTTTTCGCTAGATTGGAATAGGAAAAAGTTTACTCTTGACAAAGATATTATAAAAATAGTTCACCAAACTTTTAAAAATCTCTATGATGACGGATTGGTTTATAGGGCTAAAAGGCTTGTAAATTATTGTACTCATGATGGCACCAGTTTTTCGGATCTGGAAGTAATTTATGAAGAAAGAAAAAACCCTCTGTATTACATTAAATATGGTCCTTTGGTTTTAGCTACAACAAGACCTGAAACAAAATTTGGAGATACCGCAGTTGCGGTTCACCCGGATGACAAAAGATACAAAGAATACATAGGCAAGGAGTTAGATATAGAAACAGTCTTGGGTAAGGCAAAAATAAAAGTTGTAGCTGATGAAATGGTTGACCCGCAGTTTGGCACGGGTGTTGTAAAAATAACTCCGGCGCATGATTTTAATGATTTTGAAGTGGCTCAAAGACACAATTTGCCAATGGTTCAAGTAATTGGCTTTGACGGCAAAATGAATGAAAAAGCAGGTAAATTCGAAGGACTATTTGCAAAGCAGGCAAGAAAAATAATCGTTGGGGAGATGGAAAAGAAGGGTTTAATTGAAAAAATCGACGAAAACTACATTCATAGAATTGGCCTTTGTTATAAATGCAAAAACCCGATTGAACCGCTTCCTTTAGAACAATGGTTTATTAAAATGGAGCCTCTGGCAAAACCAGCAATTGAGGCTGTAAGGTCAGGCAAAATTAAAATTTATCCCAAAAACATGGATAAGCTGTACTTCCAATTTTTGGAAAATATTAAAGACTGGAATATTTCGCGTCAAATTGTTTGGGGAATAAGAATTCCCGCCTGGCAATGCGTTCGTTGCGCTCAAAATCAAAAATATAACAATTCAACAATTCAGCAATCTAATAATGATGGCTGGATTGTGACATCAGGTGAAATTCCCGAAAAATGTTCAACATGTGATTCAACAGATTTAATCCAGGATAATGATGCGTTTGACACTTGGTTTTCTTCGGGTCAATGGCCATTCGCGACTTTAAAAACTTCAAAACCAGGGGATTTTGAGAAATTTTATCCGACAACTGTTTTAGAAACCGGCTATGATATTTTAAGATTTTGGGTAGCGCGTATGGTAATGCTTGGGGAGTATGAGGCAAGGCAGGTTCCGTTTGAAAACATTGTTTTACATGGGTTAGTAAACGATCCATTAGGCAAGAAAATGAGCAAAAGCAAAGGCAATGCTGTAAATCCAATCGAACTTGTTGATGAATATGGCGCAGATGCTGTTAGATTCGCTCTGGTGTATGGTACAGCGCTTGGAAACGACCAATCCTTGTCTTACCCAAAGCTTGAAGCAATGCGCAAATTTACCAATAAACTTTGGAATATGGCTCGATTCATCGATATGAATCGAACTCAAAACTCAAAAGTCAAAACTCAAAATAATTTAACAATAGAGCAGTTAAGCAATTTAGCAATTAATGAAAGCGACAAGGCAATGATTGAAAAAACCGCAAAATTAACAAAAGGAATAACAACTCTTTTAGAAAAGCATGATTTTAATCACGCAGCGCAAGGGTTATATGATTTTATTTGGCATGAATTTGCCGATATTTATATTGAAAATGTTAAAAACAGAATTGATGAAAACTCATTCTTAATTCTTAATTCTTTATTTTTAATTCTTCTCAAACTTCTTCATCCTTTTATGCCGTTTGTGACAGAAGAGATTTATAAAAGGCTTTGGAGTAAGAAAGACCACTTAATTATTTCAAAATGGCCCTCCTTCGCCAAGGCTTCGGAAGGGTAAACCCAATAATGAAAAATAAGATTAAATCCACACAATTCCCGAATATTTACCGAATTATTACCGAAAATAAGCTGATTAAGCGTGCTTCAAAAATAGAGCTTAGGTTGTTAAATCAATCTAAGCATAAAAAAGTACTGACTTATTTTTTGTCAATTACAGTTATCTCCGCAACAATTTTATTATCAGTAGGAATATCAGTTTTAGCCGCAAGACTTTATCAAGATGCCAATATGTACGTAAGAATTACAAAACAAAGGCAGGTAATGCAGGAAAAAATTAATTTTTGGCAATCTTTTAAAGAAAATTATGATGGTTATAAAGATGCATATTTTCAAATAGCGCTTTTAGAGTATCAGCTTGGTAATTTTGAAAAAGCAAAAGAATACAATAAGCAAGCTTTGTTATTGGACCCTGGGTTTGATGACGCTAAAAACTTAGGGGTTTTGCTCGAAAATAAGTAATTATTCGCTTGGAGTTTCAGCTTTTACTTCTTCGGAGGCGCTTTCTGCACTTTCGGCTTCTTCGGCAACTGCTTGTCCTTCAGCTGCTGCACCTTCGGCTCTTGCAGCTTCAGCTGCTGCTTCGGCTGCGGCAGCTTCTTCAGCTGCTTCTTTAGTAACCAATTCTCCGATTTTTGAAACAACTTGGGTTGCATCGGTTAAAATTTCAACCCCAACCGGCACTTTAAGATCGGCAACAGTTATTTGATCGTCGATATTTGCCAAATGTTCAACATTTACGTCAATTTTTTCAGGCAATTCTTCCGGTAAAGCCTCGATTTCAACTTCGCTTAAAATATTCATTAAAAGTCCAATCTTATCAATAACCGCTTTTGGCTCACCGATAATTTCAAGAGGAACCATGGTTTTAACTTTTTCTTTAAGGTTAACCTGGAAAAAATCAGCGTGTAAGACATTTCTTTTGTAATCTTTGTGGATATTATGGATTAAAACAGGAATTGTTTTTCCGTCCAGTTCCAAATCGACTAAGCCTGTTTCGCCGGCTTCTTGATAAACACTGTTAAATTCTTTTAAATCTGCTTGGACAGCCTCGGATTTAATGTTTTTTCCGTAAACATTGCCTGGAACCACGCCTTGTCTTCGCAGTTTTTTAACTTCTTTGCCAAGAACTTTTCTTTTTTCGACTTTAAGTTTTTCGTGCTTCATTAGAATTCATTTTACCTGAAATGCTCCAGCTTTACAATATGTGATAATATAGGTTTTGAATATGATAGTGCTTGGTATTGATCCTGGAATTGCAAGAACAGGCTGGGGAATAATTGAAGTTAGCGGTTCAAAAGTTAAGGCCATAGATTATGGCTGTTTTGAAACTTCTTCTAAAGAAGAATTATCAATTAGGCTTGAAAAGCTCTACCTGGAAATCTCAAAACTTATAAAGATTCATAAGCCACAGGTGTTGGGCATAGAAGAATTATTTTTTAATACCAATGCAAAAACAGCCTTAATTGTCGGACATGCCAGGGGAGTGGTGCTTCTTTGCGCTGCTAAGGCAGGTTTAGAGATTAAGGGGTTTACACCTTTAGAAGTAAAAATTGCCTTAACAGGCTATGGTAGGGCGGAAAAAGCGCAAATGGGGAAAATGGTTAAAGCAGTACTTAATTTAAAAGAACTTCCAAAGCCGGATGACACAACAGATGCTTTAGCAGTAGCTTTGTCTTGCGCATTCTC
>JACRFQ010000025.1 GCA_016217835.1 Candidatus Levyibacteriota bacterium
ACATTTATTATCATAAGGACATACAAATTAAGAATTAAGAATTATGAATTAAGAATTAAGAATTTTTACCACATAGATCTTTATAGAACAGAAACCAGAAATGATTTATTAGGTCTTGGAATTGATGAAATCATTAAAGATAGAAATAATACAGTTGCCGTAGAATGGGCAGAAAAAATGGGGGATATGCTGCCAGATAAAAGAATTGAGCTCTATTTTAAATACATCGATGAAAATAAGAGGGAAATAAAGATTAAATATATATAATTTTTAATTTCTAATTCTTAATTTCTAATTAAATCCAAATGTTTTAATTTTTAAACATTAAATCATTAGAAATTCATTTTAAATTTAAAATTTATAATTAAAAATTTGAGCGGGAGTAAATTTATGAATCCAAATATTAATAAAGCAGTAGAAATATTAAACAAGGGGGGCATTGTTATCTTTCCAACAGACACGGCTTTTGGGATTGGCTGCAGGATTGATAACGAGAATGCAATTAAAAGATTGTTTGAAATAAGAAAAAGGCCAGTTTTTCAGGCAACGCCGGTTCTTGTCAGTGGAGTAGATATGGCAAAAGAATATGTTTTAGAAATTTCAGAAAATGTAAAAGAAAAATTAATTGACAAATTTTGGCCGGGAGCCTTAACAATTGTTTTGCCTGCTAAGAAAGATAAAGTTCCTGATTTAGTACGGGGTGGTACAGATAGTATTGGAGTAAGAATGCCTAATAACCAGACAGTTCTTGAGATAATAAAAGAAGTTAGTGTTCCTATTTTGGGCCCATCTGCTAATTTTCATGGAGAAGACACGCCTTATGAGTTCGGAGAATTAGACAATGAACTTATCAAACTTGTAGATTATGTAGTTAACGGAGAATGTGAGCTCAAACAGTCCTCAACAGTAATTGATTGCACTAAAAAACCATGGAAGATTTTGCGTCAGGGCGCTTTAAAGGTTAATATATAAATATGACAAAAATTATTAGCATTGATACATCCGATAACAAAAAAATAAATGTAGAGCTTAATGTGAATGGAGCTAGAAAAAGTTTGTCATCGGAATCGGTAATCTTAAAATCAGAAGCAGCATTACCCTTGATAGATAAATTATTAAAAGAAAACAATTTAACAATAGAAGAAATAGATGAAATTAAAGTTAATGAAGGCCCGGGTTCTTATACGGGTGTAAGAGTTGGGGCGGCAATCGCAAATGCTTTGGGTTTTGTTTTAAAAATTCCAATAAATGGGAAAAGGATTGGAGAATTGGCAGCTCCAGTATATAATAAATAAAGATGAAAGAGTTTTGGCACCACCTTTTTTTACCAAGACATACGAATAATTACCGCGCCGGAGTTTTACATCATAAAATTCTTTTAAGCTTTATTATTTTCTTCTTTTCCGCGGGGTTTTTAATGTCTTATTTACGCACAAACTTCCCATCGGTGCTTGGAACTTTTGCCGATATATCTAATCAACAGCTTTTGCTTTTAACAAATCAAAAAAGAGAAGAAAATGGATTAGGAGATTTAACAATGAATGATAATTTGTCGGCAGCAGCTGCCAATAAAGCGGCGGATATGTTTAGTAAAGATTATTGGGCGCACAATGCTCCCGATGGTATAACGCCGTGGGTTTTTATTAAGGGTGCAGGGTACAATTATATTTATGCGGGCGAAAATCTAGCCAGGGGTTTTAATACTGCTCCCGATGTAATAAATGCTTGGATGTCAAGCCCAGGGCATAGGAAAAATATGCTTTCATCTAATTATCAAAATGTTGGATTTGCAGTCTCAACAGGCAAGCTAAGCGGTGAAGATACTGTTTTGGTTGTAGAGATGTTTGGAAGCACAACCTACGCGCCTCCTATAGTTGCTAAAACAGAGGAAAAACCTGCAGTGGCTCTAGTTGCCTCCGGCTCTTCTGCAACCGTTGCTAAAACAGATACAGAGACTCTGGGAGTGCAAAAAATGGATTCTTATAAGTCAAAGATAGTTGCTGCAACGTCTCTGCCGCAAATTAAGCCCCTAATAAATAGTGAGACACTTTCGCTTGTTTCAATCAGGCTAATAATGTTTATGTTTATGTTTGCATTTATTTTGGATATGATAATAGTTGAAAGAAAGAAAGTAGTAAGATTTGTAGGACACAATCTTGATCACATGTTCCTTTTTAGCTTAGTGCTTTTATTAATCATAGTTTTGGCTAAAGGAGTGGTAATTTAATGTATAAAAAATTTCAAAAACACGAAGGATATTATTTATCACTTTCTCTAATATTTTTTTTAGGCTTACTGTTAACCTTTTTGGTGTCCCCGAATTTTGTGCTTCAAACAATAATCATTTTATTAACTATTCTTTTCTATGTGCTTTGGGGAATATTACATCACCTCATAAATCATGAATTAACAGCTAAGATTATGGTAGAATACATACTTATTGGGCTTTTAGGTATATCAATTTTATTTTTTGCCCATATGGGAGGATTAATATGAAAGGTATAATTTTAGCCGGAGGCAAAGCTACAAGACTGAGGCCCTTAACAAAGATTATTTCAAAGCAACTTCTTCCTGTGTATAACAAGCCGATGATTTATTATCCAATTGAAACTTTATCTAAGGCAGGAATTAAAGATATTTTAATAATTGTCTCTCCTGAATATTCGGGACAATTTTTAAATCTACTTGGATCTGGTAGCGAATTGGGTGTTAATTTATTTTATGAAGTACAAGATCAGCCTAGAGGCCTTGCGGATGCATTTATTGTAGGAGAAAAGTTCATTGGAGACGACAATGTGACAATGATTTTGGGAGATAATATCTTTGATCATGATTTTACCGATAGTGTTGACTCTTTTAAATCAGGAGCTAAAATTTTTGCTAAAAAAGTTCCCGACCCCCAACGTTCGGGAGTTGTAGAGTTTGATAGTAATCATAAAGTTATTTCAATTGTTGAAAAACCTAA
>JACRFQ010000026.1 GCA_016217835.1 Candidatus Levyibacteriota bacterium
ACTCCTTATCCTACAATTAAAGCAATTCCCACACCCGCTCCTTTAATAGGATTTTGTTTAAAAGTGCCAATTTTAACTTACCATCATATTCAACCGGAAGCGATTGCTAAAGAATTAAAACAAACGTCATTAACTGTTGATAATGAAACTTTTGATCAGCAAATGGCGCAGCTTATTGCCTCCGGCTATAATACAATTTATGCAGATGAACTCATTAATGCTCTCAAAACGCACTCTGCATTGCCCGGAAAACCGATTATGGTAACCATGGATGACGGGTATGCAGATAATTATATTTATGCTTTACCTGTGCTTCGGAAATACAATATTAAAGCTAATCTTATGCTCGCTTCGGGTTTAGTTGGCAGTAATTCAGATATGCTTACTTGGGATCAGGTTAGAGAAATGAAATCAAGCGGATTAATTTATTTTACAAACCATACATGGAGTCACGCTTCTTTAATCCGAAGCTCACAGGGTAAGATAGAAAGTGAAATTGATACGGCAAAAACACAGATAGAACAATATACAGGACAATCTGTCAATATTTTTACTTATCCTTACGGAGAGTTTAATAACAATGCTATTTCAACTCTGCAAACAAAAGGTTATTTAGGCGCTTTTACTACTATTCCTGGTGCTTATCAGTGTGATTCTTTTATTATGACGCTTCATAGGTATCATATCGGTAACGCTCCCCTTTCCGCTTACGGGATTTGACAGTAAGTTTTGATTAAATTACAGTAAGGATATGGCAAATGATTTTAAAGAAGAGTCTACAGGGGAGTCAGGCAGTATTATAAAAAAAATTATTACTCAAAAAAATATTATATTACTTCTTTTGTTTTTAATTTTTTTAAATCTTTTATATCTTGATGTTATTTTTATTCGGGGTTCCGGTATTAAAACTATAGAAAAAATCATTTCCGCTCCTTCATCTCAAACTAATCAGAATGATTCAACTTGTTCTAGTGCTTGTATTACTAAAATAAATGAAGTTAAAAATAATATTAAAAAACAGACATCTAGTGACATTACTCCTACAATTACCCCAACGCCTACAAAGCTCCAGTATCAACCTCAGGATTCTTCTTCAGTCAGGGAATATTATGTTCCATTTGGTACAGGTTCGGGTAGTTCTTCAGACTGGCAGGATGTTTCCGGTCTTCAGGCATATGTTGATAGCGTAAGTTATCCTAATATCAAATCTGTAGTTTTTGAAGCATCTTTGCATATACCAACGGGTAACGAAACTGCAAGTGTAAGACTTTACAATGCCACAGATAAGCATCCTGTTTGGAATTCAGAGATTAATTTTAACGGAAATAGTTCTTCAATTTTTCTAACATCAGCTTCTATTTCTCTTGACAGTGGAAACAAGCTCTACAAAGTTCAGATGAAAACCCAACTTCAGTATCAAGCTATTCTGGATCAATCAAGACTTCACATAACCACAAAATAAATTGATATAGATTGTCGTATTTTGTTTGATTGATTTTCGTATCTTTTTCTACTATTCTAGACTTAATGCCTATTCAAAAAATAATACTTCATATTGATTTTGATTCGTTTTTTGCTTCTTGTGAGCAGCAATTCAATCCCCTTTTGCGTGATAAGCCCATTGGTGTTATTGCTCAAAACGGTAGGACTTGTATTATTGCCGCTTCAAGGCAGGCAAAGAAATTAGGCATTAAACCTCCAAGCCGTACCTTTGAAGCTTTAAAAATTGTTCCCGATATGATTTTTGTTCCGGCAAGTTTTCAAAAGTATTGGCAAATAACGCAAAAGTTTTTAAATATTTGCAAAGATTATTCTCCGTATGTGGAATTATTTTCTTTGGACGAGGTTTTTATGGATATAACACAGACAGAAAGTTTGTTTGGCGGTAAATATCAACTAATAGAAAAAATTAAAGAGCGCATTAGAATAGAAATTGGAGAGTATGTAACGGTTTCAGTTGGTGTTTCTTATAATAAGCTTTTAGCAAAACTAGGATCAGGAATGAATAAACCAAACGGCATATTTGAAATAACTCCTCAAAATTTAGATCAAGTCTATCAAAAAACAAAGCTTACTGATATTTGCGGAATCGGAGAAAGAATGGCTTTAAGATTAAATAAACTTGAAATTTATACTCTTTTACAATTAAGAAATTACGATAATAATATTCTTAGAATAGAATTTGGTAATGCTTACTTTCAATTTCTTAAAAATACCTCAATCGGAAAAGACGGTTCAGCAGTTATCCCCTATTATGAAATTCAAAAAATAAAATCAATCAGCAGAAGTTACTGTTTGCCTAAAAATGAATACGATAAAAGAATAATTTTACAAAATCTTTATGAACTCTGTGAGGAGGTTTCGATTAAGCTGAGAAGACTTGATAAAAAAGCAAGAACAGTTAGTTTTTATCTTAGCGGTAGTATAAAAATTCAAAAAAGAAAAACCTATGCTTTTTATTTTGATACGGGTAAAGAAATTTTTAAACATTGTCTTGATTTAATGAGAGAGGAAGATTTTACGAATAATTACATTAGGCAGATAAATATCTGGACCGCTAATTTTGCAACAAAAAATAATTTACAAATGTCGCTTTTTGATACTCCTAAAAATGAAAAACTTATTAAAATAGTTGATACAATAAATAACAGATTCGGCGATCACACAATCAGAAACGGATTTTTATTACATGCAGATAAGTTAACAACTGTGCCAAATGGTTATATGGCCGATAGATATGAGAGGGAAAAACTTTCTAAAAGCTTAAATTAAGTTCTGCAAATAAGCTCCGATTCCTTATGGATTTGATCACGCTTATCAGCATGAAGTCCTAAGAAATCAAGATTAGCTTTGTTTTTGCAAATATCTTTAACTAAAACTACGTGATTTTCTAAGAGAATTTGTTTTTGAGCTTGTGACAAGGAATCAAGAATAGTTATTGGAAAAAGTTTATATTTTTCTATTAGATCCCTTAAGCCTTCGTTTTGAGGATAGCTCCACGAGACAATGCCCATATTTGCACAAAGTGCGTAGGTAAGCGCGTCTGATGTAATTTTTGTGTTTGTAAAAATCCATGGTCTGTCAAATTTATATTTATCCTTTAAATCGTCAAAGCGCGCTTTTGTGTACAAAGAAACATGAACGTCGGTTCTAATACCCGAAGCATTATGAAATTTTGCTTCGATCATTAACTTTTCCGATCCTTGTTTTTCGGCAATCACATCTATTTCATGATTCACACATTTACCTGTTAGAATGGAACGTACTTCCGTTACATACCCTTTTGCTTTTAGGATTTCTGAAACATAGTCTTCAAATGGATAGCCTGTGGGCCCCAGGTCCATAATTGCCTGCTTTAAGCTATATTTAGATTTTAAATGCGGTTCCCTGCCTAAAAATTCGGTGATGTGTTTATAAACTTCCGAGGTCGGAATATCTTCGTATAATTTTGATTTAACATGAGTTATTGCTTCCTGTTGAAGACTTAAGGGCACGCCGGCTCTTTTTATTGAATCTAATAATTTTTCTTCGCTAAACTCTTGCTTTTCGCCTGTGGCTTTTATAACATTGACCATAGTTTAATGTTAAAGCTAATTTTTCTTTTTTGCAAATACTATAAAATCTGACTTTTTATAAAGCAATACATAATTAGGATTTTTTTCAAGATTTACTGTCATTTCAATTTGTTTTTCTAAAGAAGGCTGGGCATAGGGGTCATTTAATAGAAAGAGAATGATATCAGCCTTATCAATTCCAATTGGAATTGTATATATATTTTCCCTTCTGGATAAATGAGAACCTAAGTTATTGGTTGCGGCAATACTGTATTCTTTTGGAATTGATTTAAGGTAATTACTTACATCATTTTTATAATAAAAATTGTTATAAAATATATCTATATTAGCTTTTTTGGTAAAAGGTAAGGGTCCCAAGAAGTATTGAGATACAAAAGCAGAAATTAATATAAAAATACTTAGTTTTTCAAAAGTCAGATTTTTAAGTCTTTTTATTAAATACGTGCTTCCGTATATAGATGATATAAAAATAAATGGTGTGATAGCGGATGTATATTGATAATAAATTTGATGAAGTTGAGCATTATTGCTTAATAAATTAATTCCTAAGTCCGGAAGGGCAAAAATTAAAATGAGAGGCGAGATCAATGATAAAAACCCTACGGGAGCAAGCAACCTTAGTAAATATATTATATTGTCTGATTTAAAAATTGTTGCAAATGTTTTAACTGGGTTTAAAAAAACATTTGCAAGTATTCCTGTTGCGCTGCCGCCAAAGTCTGAATAATAGGTGAGAGCAAAATGAGTGCCTCCTCTAAATGAGGGGATAACTTTCCAGATCAACGCATAAAAAATAAAAATACATAGAGAAGATAAAATGCTGCCAAATATTATTTTTTTAAAATTAGGGTTTACGTTTTTTTTATAAATTTCTTTTATAGTTATTGCAATTCCAAAGAAAGCAATTATTAACCAAATTTCTTCTTTTGTTGATGCTGCTAAAAGCGCAAAAATAGAAAACAAAAAGTATTTTTGGTTCATAAAATAATAATAAGTGCCAAGAAGAAATGTAGTAGCTAAGGTAACAGCATGAAAGTCATAAAGGTTTGCATATAAAAGTGCCGGATATAAAAGATAGCTTAATGAAATACTAAATGAAAATTTGGTATTTTTAGTAATATTTTTTGAAATTAAATAAACAAATATTGCCCCAAGCGATATCACAAAGGTTTGAAGTATCAAAAGCATTTTGGGATTTGCCCAAATAAGATATAGCGGAGAGATTAAAATTAGAATAAAATCAGCGTGAAACGCAAGCCTTGAAATTATCTGTGTTCCATTAGGATCCGTTAGCTGGAATATTCTTCCATGTATAGTATTCCAGACAGTTTGGTCCATATTACCAAGATCAAATCTGCCGGTAAAAAAATTATCATATCTTAAAAAACTTGCAAAGGTAAAATAAGTAAAATACAAGATTATGAAAAACGCTAATAATATTTGATATTTATGTTGTATTACGAAATTTTCAATCTTTAAAACAAGCTTTGGTTTTTGCTTATACCAACAATAGGAAAGTAATAAAAATATTAATTCAGAAATAATAAAAACAATTCTTGAAAATATGGAAAAAATTCCTGCAGAGGAAATACTCATAAATCTTGAGAGTGAGACTGTCATTATTCCTTCTCTAACGCCAAGCCCCATTGGTGTTACAAAAGATAAGTATCCCGCGAGAAGTGAGAAGACAAAAAAACCAATATAGCCTTCAAGATAATAAGGATTCAGATAAAGAATAGAAAGACCCGCAAGGTATGTTGCTAAGCCGAAAAGTGAAAAAGAAATTATGGAATATGCTAAAATTTTTATTTTAGATAAATAATTAATTTGAGGAAAAATAGTTTTAATTATTTTATTGTTACTTTTAAATTTATTGTTAAATCCATTAATTAAAATAAATAAAACACTTATTGAAATAACTATAAAATAAATTATTATTCTTTCAAAAATATTTTCTATGACATATGAAACCGCTGTTAATGATATTAATGAACAGCTGATTATAATTAATTCTATTTCTAAAAATATTGAAGAAAAAACCGTTTTGCTTTCTACCCCCCTATCTTTATAATTTTTTGCTCTTGAAACAAAAGACCAAATATTTCCAGGGACATACCTTTTTATTTCGGTAGAGCTCCAGATGAACAAGGTGTCCTTAATCGATAATTTATGACCTTTATTATCAAGCATTTCTTTCCAAACAAAGGATCTAAAAATAAAATAAAATATAAACGCAAAGATACTTAGTAAAAAAATTAAAGGATTAAATGAAGTAATTTGATTAAAAATATCTGATTTAGAAAATATTATTTTAAAAACGAGTACCAAAGAGATTAAGGTGAGTGGCCAGCCGATTAAATATTTAAGAATAGAAATTGTTTTATTCATAGCGCAGTGCATCAATTGGATTTAATTTTGAGGCTCTTATTGCAGGCGCCATACCAAATATAATACCAATCATTACGGAAAATCCAAAAGCAAGAATAATCGAAAATGGCGTAACTTGGGAAACAAGAAATAGCGATAAAATATAAGAAGCAGTAAGTCCTAAAATGATTCCGACAATTCCTCCCGATAATGATAAGATTACAGCTTCTAATAAAAATTGTTTTAAAATATCACTTCTTTTTGCTCCCAGCGCTTTTCTTAAACCGATTTCTTTAGTTCTTTCGGTTACAGAGACTAGCATTATATTTGCAACCCCGATTCCTCCCACCAAAAGCGCAATTGCGGCAATTCCCCCCAAAGCAATTTGTAAAACATTTGTTACATTTGCAACTATAGAAAGACTGGATTCGGCTGTTTGAAGCGTAAAATCGTCTTCAGATAATCTTTTTAAGAGTATTTTACTAACCTTATCTTTAACGTCTGCAATTTGATTTTGATTGTTAACAGCAATATAAGCGGCATTTATATGAGTTAAGCCGAATTGTTGTTGCGCTGCCGCAACAGGAACGATGATGATATTATCCTGATCAATTCCAAAAATCGCCCCGCGTTTTTTCATTACGCCAATAACAGTATAGGTATTATTGGAAATGTATACTTTTTTACCGATTGGATTATTATTTCCAAATAAATTCGTTTTTACAGACTCACCTATTGTTGCCACTTTTGCTCCGGATTGTTCTTGAGCAAAATTAAAAAAACTGCCTTTTTCTACCAAAGCATTTTTAACTGTTTTTATATAGTTAGAGGTGGTTCCCATTATTGAAACACCCTTATCTGTTTTGTTTTTATATTTTACTGTTGAAATTTGTTGCACAATTGGGGCAACGCTGGCCATATTTTTGAGCTTAAGTTGAATAGTTTTTGTATCGGATATAAGTAGTTTGTTTGAAGATTGTCCACCAGGAGTTCTTGCGCCGCCGATTCTTCCCGGTATTAAAAAAATTAAATTAGAGCCAAATCCTTCAATCTGATTTGTTATGTATGATTGAAGACCTGCGCCGATTGAAACAAGAAGGATTATTGCAAAAACTCCGATAATTATTCCAAGTGTGGTTAGAAAACTTCTTAGCTTATTGCTTAGAATTGCTCTAAATGAAATTCTTATTAATTCCTGTGTTTCCATATTAATGAATCAGTTTTCCGTCTTCTATGTGAATTATTTTTTTGGCGTGTTTTGCGATATCTGCTTCGTGAGTAATTAAAACAATTGTTTTCCCTTGATTATTTAAATTTTTTAAAATATTCATTACGTCTTGACCCGATTTTGTATCTAAATTTCCGGTTGGTTCGTCTGCTAGAATTAATTCAGGATTATTCATTAAGGCTCTTGCTATAGCAACTCTTTGCTGCTGACCTCCTGATAATTGATTCGGTCTGTTGTTCATTTTATCTTGGAGTCCCAAATCTTTTAATATTTTAACTGCTCTGTCGTGTCTTTCCGAAGGTTTTACTCCTGCGTAAATTGAAGGCAATATGACATTTTCTAAAGCGCTTGCCCGGTTTAATAAATTAAAAGATTGAAAAACAAAACCTATTTCTTTATTTCTGACAAAGGCTAGTTCATCCTCTTCCATCTTACTTACGTCAACATTGTTTAAAATATAAGTTCCCGATGTCGGGATGTCTAATACACCGATAATATTCATCAGGGTTGATTTCCCGGAACCGGATCGGCCCGTAATTGCAATAAAGTCACCTTTATTAACCACCAAAGAAATTCCTTTTAAAACATTGGTGGTAATGTCTTCAGTTACATAGTCTTTCGTAATTTTAGAAAGATTAATTAATACATTTGTAGATTTCATTTATTTAGCCAAAAACGGAATCCTAAATCCCTTTTGGGGTTTGACAAGTGTTGGATCCAAAACTACTTCTTCATTTTTCTCTACACCCGATAGAACTTCTACATCCGTATCGTTTTCAAGCCCAACCTTTACAGTTCTTAATTCAAATTTATTTCCCTTTTTAACATAAGCTTTATTGTTATCAAATACACTAGAAAGTGATATATAAACTACATCTTTTCTTCGGTCAAGAATTATTTCCGCGTTACCATTCATGCCCACTCTGTATTTATAATCCTTATTGTCAGTAGTAAGATTTCCTTTAATTGTATATGCGTCGCCTCCGGTTGAGGTAGTATGGGTAACAAAATCAATGCTGTCTATTTTTACTTTTAATGTTTCGTTTGGATATGCATCTAAAATAATATTAACATTTTGTCCTGTTTTTACGCTGCCTATATCAGCTTCGTCAATATCCATTTTAAAATCCAAAGAATTAGAATCTGTAATTGTAAAGGCTGTTGTGGCAGTTATATTTACGCCTACATTTTTAAGGCCTGCTTTAGTAAGAATTCCGTCAATCGGAGAGTAAAGAACTGAATCTGTTAAATCTTTCTCGGCTCTTTTCATCTGATCATAAGCCTTATTCTGGATTGCATCAAGTGAAGTCCTTTTAACTTTTTCGTCATAACTTTCCGTGGCGTTTGTATGACTGCTATAATATTGTTCCGAAGCTGCTTTTGCTGCTGTAAAATCCTGCTCTGCTTGTCTAAAAGTGGCTTCCAGTTTTTGTTTATCCAATGAAACTATTGCTTGACCTCTGTAAACAGTATCTCCTTCGTTAGCGCCGATATAATTAATTGTTCCGCCTGACTGGAAAGTTAAGTTAACACTGTTTTGAGATTCAATCGTGCCTGTAATAGAAATTGATTTGATTAAGTCGCTCTGCATTGCAGGTTGAGTGGCAATTATTACTGCGTTTTTTGGTTTAAATATAATTATTAGAATAATTAGACTAATAACAAGGGGTAAAGATATTTTTTTATGAAATTTTGCCCATTTAAATATTTTTTGAGTAAGTTTAAGTAGTTTTATTAATTGCTGTTTCATCTTTTGCTTCAAAGGCTATTATACAGCAAAATTAACGTCCTTAACAATGTAAAATTTAAGAACTAAGAAGTACGCACCATGCGGTTACCTGCGGTTATTATTACAAACTTAAGATGTCTTTTTACTTGATCATCCATATTTGCATCTTGAATCAGAGTGTTAAGTTCTGGATCATCGTAAAACAAAGATGCAATTAAAAGATCAAGTCTTTTACCACTGGCCTGCCCAATTTTTCCTTCAGAAGACCAAACATCATAATCATAAGGACCGCCATCTTTTTTGTCCACAAAAGCTATAGCAAATTTACTTTTATGATGTCCTTTTCGAACTAAAACATCATCCACTTCTCCTATTTTATTAAATTCAAAAGGACCGAATTTATTTATTATTATGTGAGTATTAAAATCATGTATGTCAATCGTTGTTCGTGGGTGATGCCCACCATAAACTTTAACTTCTTTTCTGCCACCATAAGTCTCCATGACTGATCCGTCTGAAGTTCTATGCATTTCTGGAATTATTACTTGTCTTTCGATTGAATTTAACATGAGCGGAGATTATATCAATTTTGAAGAGAATAAGCAACTATAGGTTTAACATTAAGGCTAAGTATTTGTGGAAGATTACCTCGCTCGGGTGGTTTATGTTGATCATGTCGAAGCAAACTCACTGCAAGAACATTTTATTAGAATCTATGATGTTTTTCAGAGGTTTCGAATAGTAGTTTAATATATTTAATCTATTATGCAAGTATCTGTTAATAAGTAGCGATAGAATCAATCACATTAATCTAAAAAGCATGTAAAGTATCAGTTTTGGTTTGATTTTTTATTGTTGTTGTTTGCTATCTTCGCTATTTATAATTTTTAGAAAAACCCCTAAATACATAAAAGGTAAACTAACAAGTGTATATATAATATCATACTGAATTTGTGTATCAACGTATTTAATTTGCCACAAAAATGATGCATTAAAATAATTAAATATTAAAAAATAAATTAAGTAGGTAACAAGTAGGTATATTCCCCTCTTCTTAGTTTTATACCCAAATATAATTGCTACTATTAAGGATGGAGAAAATAATATCAAACCAATAAGGAAAAATGGACTTATATAGAATTCTGGATTTAAAAGAATTTTCAAGAAGCTTTTAAATAATTGTGAAAACAAACCCATAATTGGCAATAAAAGAAACACACACAGTGTAAGAAGTTTTGAAAAAAAAGTATCTGTATAAAAATATTTATAAATAATGGGATAAGATTGTCTAATCTTTTCTTCCATAAACAAATCATCTCACAATATATTAAGAAATCAAATCTGAGGCTAAAATATCCGTGTGA
>JACRFQ010000027.1 GCA_016217835.1 Candidatus Levyibacteriota bacterium
AGAGTTTTTTTAGCAAATAAAGTAGATAAAAATGATATTCCCTTAAAAAGAGTAACACAAAACTATTATGTAATTTCGCTCCGCTCATTTCTAAGGTTTTTAATAAAAAATGATTTTAAAACGCTTGAACCTTCAAAAATAGATTTGCCAAAGACCGAAAGCAGAAGTTTAAAGTTTTTGGAAAAAGATCAGGTAGATAGGCTTGTGACAGCCTGTGACACGTCTAAAGAAGAAGGAATTAGGGACAGAGCCATCTTAGAGCTATTATTTTCAACAGGTCTTCGTGTGTCGGAATTGGTCAGTTTAAACAGAGATCAGATAAATTTGGAAAGACGCGAATTTGGGGTTATCGGAAAAGGCAGAAAACACAGACTCGTTTTTGTTTCCGACAGAGCGGCTGATTGGATTCAAAGATATTTAGATGAAAGAAAAGATAAGTTTAAGCCTTTATTTATAAGATATTCGGGAGCTATTATTGAAGAAAATGACGGAGAAAGAATGAGGCTTACAACAAGAAGCATTGAAAGAACTGTTAAGAAGTATGTGCGTTTGGCAAGAATTCCGGTTGATGCAACCGTTCATACCATGCGGCACTCGTTTGCAACCGATTTATTAACAAACGGCGCAGACTTGCGAAGTGTTCAGGAGATGTTGGGGCATAAAAATATCTCTACAACTCAAATTTATACCCACATCACCAATCCCCAGCTTAGGGATACGCATAAGAGCTTCCACTCGGGGAATAAATAGGGTTGACCCCGATTAAATCGGGGTTGACAGAGGCTAAAGCGTATCCTATAATTGTAAATACACGATATCACTTTTTTCTACTCCGGTAGTTGAATTTATCAAAATCCCATTCATAAAATATGAGAAACGAAAGGCAAAGACCTGTTACAGGCAAGAAAGACATATTAATGCGGGCGGCTTTAACAGCTGCTTTTATAGGTAGTGTAAGCGTACCCTCTGTTGCGGCAAAATCATCCGATAAAATTGAGGTATCTGCTACGCAGATTTTTCGTGATTTAGATACGCAACTAAAGCCTAATGAGAATTTAATAGTTGATTTTTCTTCTATTGAAACTGTATTGCCGGAATCAGTCAAAAAACCAAAACCTGTTGTTAAAGCATCTTCATCAAATTGGAAATTAGACCCGGAAATTTCTTGGTATGGTCCTGGATTTTATGGAAAAAGAACTGCCTGCGGATTAGAATTAACCAAAAAACTGGAGGGTGTTGCCAATAGAGATTTACCATGCGGAACTCTTGTTGTTTTTGAGTGGGACGGTCTAACACGCACTTTTCCCGTTGTAGATAGAGGACCATATGTTGATGGGAGGATATTTGATCTTACGGGAGGAGCCTGTATGTCTTTCAAAACTAAGGATCACCCTCAAGATCGTTGTTTCACTGGTCCAATAAATTACAGAATTGAGAAATAGTTCAATCACAAATTAATAGGTTTCGTAGTAAATAGTTACATTTATTGTAACTGTATTTTCGCCAGGAGTTACCTGTGTATCTTTCAAAACCGCTTCGCCTGCCGCCATTGGCATAATTCTTGGAAAGCTTGAATTTTCAACTACATTTATTATTTTTCCTAAGTGAATTCCTGATGCGCTTGCAAGACTTTGGGCTTTTTTCTTTGCTTTTGTAACTGCTTCTTTTCTTGCCTGGTTTTCAAGTTTTTCAAGCATTTCATCCGAAAAAGTAAAATTAACGCCTCCTACTAAATTTGCTCCGGAAATTGTTACAGTATCAATTGCTTTATTAATCTTACTTGTGTCTTTAACTTTTACCTCTAAATTCTGCGTAACCGTATAGCCTGTTATATTATTCCCAGAATCTCTTATTGGATACATCATTGGTACAATTTCTTTATTGTTATTATAATTAGGAGTAACTGAATAATTAGTAGTTTTTATATCTTTTTCCGCAATTCCTAAAGCCTTAAGAGCTGAAATAACTTTATTAACTAAAGAATTTGTTTTGTCTTTTGCATCTGCCACATTTAGGGCGGTTTGGGTTATCCCAGCATATAAAGTAGCGCTGTCCGGAACCGCGGTAACTTGCCCTTGTCCTTCGGCAGTAAAAAGATCCGTTTTGGTTGTTGTAACGCTGTTGACAAAAAAAGGAATCGGCCCTGCAAGTTTTGTGTAGATAAAAAATGTCAGAAAAAGAAAAGCGATTGTTACAATGGGAGTTTTAAATTGCTGAAAGAAAGAATTCACAATTAAATATTATCTAATATTGCATGTATAAGTCAAGAATTATTTCTATTTGTTGGTTGTCAAATTAAGATTAAAATTAACGGCAATCAAGCTGTATAGCAGGAACAGAGCTTAGGGGACCTGTAATCTTAAAAGAAGAATTGTATGGCTTAACATACCAGTAAAAGTATTTAACGTCATGCGGTATAGGAATATATATCGTGGCCGAATTTACAGAAGTGCTATACGGTCCAACCCTTGTATTTACTAGATTTCCCTGATTTACATAATAATAATTTCCATAAACTTTATAGCTTGTGATATTTGGTACCTTATTCCAGGTAAAAGAAAATACTGCGTTATTGGGGCTATCGGAATTATATTCGCAGGAGGATTTGGATTTAAGATTTTCAGCAGCTTTTAATGTTTTTAAGACACAATTTCCTCCAAAGAGTGGATTATTTGTTTTGTATACACAATCATATCCGGGAGCGCATGCAGGGTTTCGGTTACCAAATCCGCATTTTGGTGTTTCCGCAAACTGCTTAGTATTGGTCGGCGCTTTTTGTACGGACCAGACTGTTATGCCAAGCGAGAGGATTAAGGATAAGAATATAATCTTACCAAAATGAGAAGGCCCGTATTTTCCTTTTGCCATTGATTAATTATTAATCGTTTTTAGGATGGTTGTCAATAGCTCCGGAAGCTTTAACGAGGTTTTGCAAAAGCATGGCGACATTTACAGGACCGACTCCTCCTGGGGTTGGTGAATAAAAAGAGGCAATGTTTTGAATTTCATTTTCCCTAAAATCTCCGTGAAATTTGCCGTCATCTTCCCCATGCAGCCCAACGCCAATTAAAATTGCGCCATCTTTAATTTCGGAGCTTTTAAAAATATCAGGCTTTCCAACAGCGCTGATTATAATCTCACAATTTTTTAAAATTTCATTCCTGTTATTGGTTTTACTGTCTATAATCAGGGGTTTGATTCCTAATTTTTGTAAAGAATTGATGATTGGTTTTCCTGCAGTAATGCCTTTTCCGATTACGCAAATTTTTTGTTGTATTAGCCAATTGTTAAAATTTTGCGGGTGAATAGTATTAAGCATTTTTAAAATTGCTAAAGCAACAGGAACGTCAAATTTAGAATTAGGATTGAATCCGTCAACATCTTTTTGGGGCATTATAGCTTTTGCGATCGTTTCTTCATCTAAATTTTTTGGCATTGGTCTTTGGACAATAATGCCATGTATAGAACTATCATTATTTAATTCTTCTATTTTTTCCAAAAGTTCTTTTGTTGAAATGTCAGGATTTTCCTTATCAAGAGTTATTTTTATACCTATTTCTCTTGCTCTTAGCATTTTTTGTTTTACATAAGAAACAGAAGACGGATCATCGGAAAGCAAAATTATATAAAGATGAGGAATAACATTTTTTTCTTTAAGTTTTTCAACTCTTTGTTTTAAGTCTTCTAGGATTTGAGAGGATATTTCTCGTCCATCAATCTTCATGAATTAATATCAGTTTACTTCAATACATGTTGCTGAAGAAACATGATCATTAGCGTTTGAAAATCTCATTAAAATTACTCCTTGTGTAGCACGCGAGAGCTTTGGAATTGAATTTATTTCAAGTTTAACAATTTGTCCCTTTTGTGAAGTAATAATTACTTCAACTGCATTTTTTGGAATAATTTGAGAAGACGCAACCTTACCTGTTTTTGCAGTAACTTCTGCAACTTTTACTCCCTGCCCTCCCCTGCCCTGTGTTTTAAATTGATCAACAGCGGTTTTTTTACCCAAACCATTTTCCATAATGGTTAAGACATCGGGTTTTTCGCCTTTCTCAACAACATCCATTTGAATAACTCTGTCGTCTTTACCGATTAAAATTCCCCTTACTCCCCTGGTGTTTCTACCCATTGGCCTTGCGCTTTTTTCTGAAAATCTTATTGATTTTCCGTTTCTTGTAACAATCAAAATATCATCATCGCCTGTGGTTAATTTACTCCAAACCAACTCGTCGTTTTTATTAAGTTTTATGGCTAAGATTCCTGATTTTCTGATATTTTCAAATTCTTTAAGGGAGGATTTTTTAACCGTTCCGTTCTTAGTTGTTAGGAATACATATTTTGCTTCATTGCCTTTTCTGTAATTAATAAAACTTTCTACTTTTTCACCACTTTCAATATTTAAAAGATTTACAATTGCAGTGCCTTTGCTGGTTCTTGAAGATTCATTTATTTCATAAGCTTTAATCTGATAAACTTTTCCCATATTGGTAAAGAATAAAAGATTGTCGTGTGTTTCAATATATTTAATATCGGCAATTGTATCTTCATCTTTAGTTGTCATGCCTTTAATTCCCTTGCCGCCCCGCTGTTGTGTTTTAAAGCTGACTAAACTTTGTCTCTTGATGTAGCCCGTATCTGTTAAGGTTACAACTGTTGGTTCGTTTGGAATTAAATCTTCATCGCTAAATTCGCCGACTTTGCTTTTAAAGACTTTTGTTCTTCTTTCGTCTTTGTATTTTTCTTTTAATTTAGTAAGTTCTCCTTTTATAACAACGAGAATCTTTGCAGGATGGGCTAATAAATCTTCCAGATATTCAATTGTTTCTTTAACCATTTGATATTCTTCTTCAATTTTTTGTCTTTCCAAAGCAGCCAGTCTTCTAAGCTGAATATCTAAAATTGCAATTGCCTGGATTTCTGAAAGCTTGAATTTTTCCATTAAATTATTTTTTGCGTCTTCCTGGGTTTTTGATTCTCTAATAGTTTTAATAACAGCGTCAATATTTTCAACCGCAATTTTTAAGCCTTCTAAAATATGAAGTCTTGCTTTTGCCTGTTTTAATTCAAACTCGCTTCTTCTTTTTACAACTATGTATCTGTGTTTTAAGAACTCTTCTAAAATTGTTTTTAAGTTAAGGGTTTGAGGTGTGCCGTCAACTAACGCAACTACGTTTGCGGGAAAACTGGTTTGAAGACTTGTTTGTTTAAATAAATTATTTAAGACTTTTTTTGGTGCTGCGTCTCTTTTTAATTCAACTACAACTCTTACTCCATGTCTGTCGGATTCGTCTCTTAAGTCGGAAATTCCATCAATTTTTTTATCTTTGGCAAGTTCTGCAATACGGGCAACCAAAAGCGCTTTGTTAACCTGGTATGGGAGTTCTGTAATAATAATTGCCGATTTTCCCTGTCCGATTTCTTCAATTTCTGCTTTGCCCCTAATTAATACTTTGCCTCTGCCCGTTGTGTAAACATTTTTTATTTCATTCCAGTCATAAATTGCGCCGGCTGTTGGGAAATCAGGGCCTTTAATAAATTCCAAAAGTTCGTCAACGGTCACCTCGGATGTAAGTGAAAAAGGTTCAAGATTTACTTTTGCTTTATCAATTATATAAGTGGTTGCGTCAACAACTTCGGCTAAATTATGCGGAGGAATTTTAGTCGCCATACCAACGGCAATTCCTTCGGTTCCCATAAGTAAAAGATTGGGCAAAAGCGAAGGTAAAAACACAGGTTCTTTTAAGGTTGAGTCAAAGTTTGGCAGATAATCAACAGTTTCTTTTTCCATATCCAAAAGCATTTCCGCAGTGATTGCCGCCATTCTTGCTTCGGTATAACGCATAGCTGCGGGTGGATCTCCGTCCATTGAGCCAAAGTTTCCCTGGCCGTCAATTAACGGGTAGCGCATGGCAAAATCCTGCGCCATTCTGACAAGTGAATCATAAATAGGTACGTCTCCGTGAGGATGATATTTTCCCATGACTTCTCCGACAACTGTTGCGGACTTTTTGTATTTTGCGCTATGAGTTAAGCTCATTTCGTGCATAGCAAAAAGAATTCTTCTATGTACAGGTTTTAAGCCGTCTCTTACATCCGGCAGGGCTCTTTGGACAATAACAGACATTGCGTAATCCAAATACGCCCGTTTCATTTCTGTTGAGATGCCTGTTTGTTGTAATTTACCGATATGAGCCATAATAAAATTTTTTGACGATGGAAAATAGAAGATTGAAAATAGTAGTTTGAAGATGGAAACTAGAAGTTAGATTGATCTTCAATCCTCTATTTTCAAAAATCTATCATCTACTTTCTATCATCTATCGTCAGTTTAAATTAGAAAGGATGCGATTAATAATGCTACGATATTTAAGACTTTAATCATTGGGTTAATTGCAGGTCCTGCAGTGTCTTTGTACGGATCGCCGACTGTGTCCCCCGTAACTGCCGCCGCGTGAGCAAAACTGCCTTTGCCGCCCAAGTTTCCTTCTTCAATATATTTTTTGGTGTTATCCCAGGCTGCTCCGCCGGTAGTCATAGAAATTCCCAGGAAAAGACCTGTGACAATGCTTCCAACCAGCATTCCCCCCAAAGCTTTTGGTCCTAAACCAAAGCCCACAACAATTGGCGCTAAAACCGTAATTGCAGTTGGTAAAATCATTTCCTTAATGGCGGCTTTAGTAACAATATCAACTGCTTTTGCGTATTCGGGTTTGGCTTTGCCTTCCATTAAGCCTTTGATTTCTTTAAACTGTCTTCTGACTTCGTCAACTACGGCAACACTGGCTTTCCCGACTGCCTCCATAGCAAGGGCAGCAAAAAAGTAAGGTAGAGCTCCGCCGATAAATAATCCGATAATGACGAATGGGTCGGATAGCGAAAATGCTGCGATTTCTAAAGCTTTTCCGTTTTTAGTTAATTCTTGTGTATAGCTTGCAAATAAGACTAAGGCTGCAAGTCCTGCGCTGCCGATTGCATAAGCTTTTGTGATTGCTTTAGTTGTATTCCCAACAGCATCCAATGGATCGGTAATGCCTCTAACTTTGCTGTCCATGCCTGCCATTTCTGCGATTCCGCCCGCATTATCGGTAATTGGTCCGAATGCATCGATTGCAACAATAATACCAGCTAAAGATAACATACTCATGGCGGCAATTGCGATTCCATAAAGTCCTGCTAAATTAAACGAAACTAAAATTGCTCCCGCAATTAAAAGAATAGGCGCCATTGTAGATTTCATGGAAACTGCCAGTCCTGCAATTACATTTGTTCCGTGTCCCGTGGAAGAGGCATTAGCTATTGTTTTTACAGGTGAGAATTTCTTGGAAGTAAAATATTCGGTTATGACAACCATGCCGATTGTGATAACCAAGCCAATAATTGATGTGTAAAAAAGACTAAGTGAAGAAATTGCTCCAATTCCGTTTGGGAAAATTGCTGCTGTCAAAAAATAAAATCCGGTTAAAGAAACAAAAATTGAAGCAATAAGTCCCATGTATAAGGCATTCATAATTCCGGTTCCCCGTAATCTTACAAACCAGGTGCCGACAATTGATGCAACAATTGAAATTGCGCCGATTAACATTGGATAAAATAAAACTGCCTGGTTACCCGGAAATGTTAAATTTCCTAAAATCATTGCGGCAACTGCGGTGATCACATAGGTTTCGAATAAATCTGCTGCCATGCCGGCGTCGTCTCCGACGTTATCCCCTACCAAATCAGCAATGACTCCAGGGTTTCTTGGGTCGTCTTCCGGGATTCCTTTTTCAATTTTTCCAACCATGTCGGTTCCAACGTCTGCTGATTTTGTAAAAATTCCGCCTCCCAATCTTGCAAAAACAGAGATTAAGCTTCCTCCAAAACCCAAAGCAATTAATGGCTGAAGATTTCCTGGAGCATATTTTTCAAGCATCCAGTAAAATCCGGAGACCGAAAGTAAAGCAAGACCTGCAACCATTAATCCTGTTACTGCCCCGCCTTTAAAAGCTAAGTTAAAAGCCTGGGATAGCCCGTTTTTCGCAGCTTGGGCGGTTCGGATATTGCTTCTAACTGCAATAGACATTCCAACCACCCCTGCAATGGTACTAAAAACTGCTCCGACCGCAAAACCAAGTGCAGTTATTGGATTAAAGACAAAATATAAAATTGCAAAAATTATTACCCCGATTACGGCAACAACGCTGTATTGTCTTTTCATGTAAGCACTTGCTCCTTCTGCGATTGCGTCTGAAATATCATTCATTTTTTTGTCGCCCCGTGCATTTGATAAAACCTTGTAGCTTAAAAAAAGCGCGTAGAGTATGGAGAGGATTCCCGCAGCAACGGTAACGAGTAATTTATTCTGTAATAAAAAAGATAAGTCCATAAATATTTAGTGTCCTTTGGGGTACAACCTAACTATTATAAGAAAGTTAAAATCTTTTTTCAAGGCTTATTTTCTAATAATACATTTTCATACTCCAGCTTTCCACCCAGCTTTCCACCCTTGGGGTGAATATTTGTGAATATCTGAATGTTATATGAATTTTATATTAAGGGCTTTTAGGTCTTCTAAAAGCTTTTGAGAATCAATAAATTGTAATGCATTAATTCCAAGATTTTTAGCGCCCTCTACATTTTCTAACCTATCATCGATAAACAAAATCTCGTCATTTTTTACATTTGCTTTGTTGGTCAAAATCTTAAAAAATTCAGGGTCCGGTTTTTTAAGTTTGTGTTCGGATGAAATAATTATTTCGTCAAATAAATTTGTTATTTTTTGTTTTTCTAAAAGCTTTCTTAAAAGCTCCCCGACATAATTTGAAAATAAAAACACTTTGTAGTTTTTCTTAAGTTGTATAATTATTTCAATCACTTCCCTATCAACATCTAAATTTTTATAAAAATTATCCCAGATTAAGTGGTCTGGAATTCCTGTTACATGAGAAAGCGCATCATAAATTTCATTTAAAGTCATTTCACCAATGTCCCACTTGTGGGAATATTTTTTGTAGTGATGATATTTATTATCTTTAGGCGTTAGATTTTCTCTAACCCACTTGCTGACAGAGCTTGGTGAAATAACATCGGCATAATCAAAAGCAATTACTTTAATCATTTTCTAAGCTTCTCCATAAATACCAGCAGGCAAAACTTCGTTTCGGCTTCCAGGTTTCTGCTAACTGTAAAATTTTTTTCTCGTCTTCAATTTTATATAGATTTTTAATTGCGCGTTTAAGCCCGGCGTCTCCTAGCGAAAAAACATCTTCTCTTTTAAGCGTAAAAATCAAAGTCATTTCCGCAGTCCAATCCCCTACCCCTTTTATTTTTATAAGTTCCTTTTTAATATCTTCATCGGACATTTTTTTAAGTTCTCGAACATCCAGCTCGCCGTTTTTAAAAGCGTGAGCTATGTTTTTAATATATTGCGCCTTGGAATAACTCATGCCAGCGCTTCTTAGTTTTTCAACATCGGTTTTGATAAGTTTTTCAGGAGTTGGAAATTTATTATTGAAAAGAGCTAAAAATCTTTTATATATAGTATCGGCAGCTTTATTGCTCAACTGTTGTCCGATTATTGACTCAACTAATTCCTCATACAATTTTTCACTTCTGTCTTCAAATTCATGGGGTCCGTATTTTTTATGAAGTTTATTTAAAATCGGATCTTTAAACATTTACACATTATCTGCTTTATAGCCGGTTTTTTCAATAATATTAATTATTTTTTTATCGTTTAGTTTGCTTTCGTCAAATTCAACTTCGGTTACAGATCTTGCGTAGTTGGTATTAGCCTGCTTTACTCCATCTGTGTCTTCAAGTTCGCCGTCTATATTCATAGCGCAGCTGGTGCAATGCATACCGGAAATTTTAAAAACTTTTTTTGTCATATTACATTTATTATTCCTCTAAACATTCCCATACTGCACATAAAAGGTATTTGCGTAGGGTTACTGGGCGCTGTAAATGAAATTGTGTCAGATGAGCCAACGGGGACAATTTTTTGAATCCCTAAAGACGGAATTGTAAAAGCCTGGGTGCAGCCTCCTCCGCCGGTGTTTTTTAAATTAATCGTTACGGGAAGACCTGCTTTTACAGTTACGTTACTAGGATTATAACCCGATGATTGGATATCAATACTTATATTATTGTTTGCCGCTTGAGCAACATTTCCGTTTGAACCGTCGCAAACTGCAAATGTGCAATAAATACCGGACAATGGTTTTGTAATATTAATATTAATCCCCGCAATAGCCAGAGAATTATTCAAGTTAAACAGAGCAAGTATAATAATTGCCAATGCGGCGAGTCTCATAAATTTTTGCTGGAAAACATCTCCTAATTTGGTAGCAAAGTAGCCTAAGATAAAAAATATCGGTGAGGTGCCTAGAATAAATGCAAACATAATTGCAGCTCCTAAAGTTGGGTTGCCTGACGCGATTGCTAAAGCCATCATGGCTTGTGTTGTTCCGCAGGGAATAAAAACCGTAAATGCGCCAAGTATTGCCGGAGCAAATACGTCCTGGCTTTTAGATTCTTTTCTGACAAGCCTTATTAAAAATTTAGGCGGCTGAATGACAAAATATCTAAAAATCGGGTGCACGTCTAAAATATTTAAGGCAGTGCCAATCATAAATATCGCTACGGCAATTTGGAGAATGTTTTTAGTAATAATAGACATTTGGAAAAAAGAACCAAGACTCCCGAGTAAAAACCCTAAAAGTGTATAGGCTGTAAGTTTTGCGATTAAAAAAGAAAGGATTGGCAAGGCATTTCCGCCTGTTTTTAAGTTGTTTTTAAGTCTTTCTTCTTCACGTTGGGCAAGAGTTGCCGCCAAAAGTCCGCCCTGGACTGCCATGCAGGTTAAGCCTCCTGTTATAAGTCCTGTTAAAAATATTGCAATTAAATTGGTATTTCCCATAAATATTATTCTACTATATTTTAGTGATATTTGTTCTTTTAAGCGTTAGCGAATTGGTTACAACCGAAATCGAACTCAACGCCATTGCTGCCGATGCAAAAATTGGATTTAGTAAAACATGAAAGACTGGATATAAAATTCCCATTGCCACCGGTATTAATACTATATTATATCCAAAGGCCCAAAACAAGTTCATTTTTATTGTCCGCATGGTTTTTTTAGAAAGATTTATGGCAAAAGATACAGATCCCAAGTCCTTATTGATAAGCGTAATGTCGGATGTTTCAATTGCTACATCAGTTCCCGAGCCCATGGCAATGCCGACGTCGCTAGAAGCTAGGGCAGGCGCGTCATTAATTCCGTCCCCTACCATGGCAACGATTTTTCCTTCTTTTTGAATTTTTTTAATTTCCGCTTCTTTGTCTTGCGGCAAAACTTGGGCTAAAACTTTTGTAATCCCCAAAGATTTAGCGATTGCATTGGCGGTTGTTTGATTGTCGCCCGTAATCATTACCACTTCAATACCCATTTTTAGAAGATTGGCAATCCCCTCTTTGGCGCTGTCTTTAACAGTATCAAGCACCGCAATTAGACCCTGAGGTTTTTTATTTACTGCCAGTATCATTACGGTTTTTCCTTCGTTTTCTAAATTTTCAATATCTTTTAAAAGATTTTTGATTTCTATTTTTTCTTTTTCCATTAATCTAATATTTCCAAAAAAGATTTTATCTTTATTAATAGTTCCTTCGATTCCGTGTCCAGCGATTGCCTTAAAGCCTTGCACTTTTTCAAAACTTAATTTTTCGCTTTGGGCTTTTGTAACAATTGCCTGGGCTAATGGGTGTTCAGAAACTTTTTCTAAAGAGGCAGCCAGCTGCAATAGGTCTTTGGTCTTTAGTCTTTGGTCTTTAGCCACGATTATATCGGTGACTTCCGGCTTGCCGTTTGTCAGCGTTCCTGTTTTATCAAAAACAACAGTGTTAATTTTGTGGGCTATCTCTAAGCTTTTTGCGTCTTTGATTAAAATTCCGTTCTGGGCGCCTTTGCCTGTGCCAACCATAATAGCTGTTGGTGTGGCAAGTCCCATTGCGCAGGGGCAGGCAATAATTAAAACAGAAACCGTGCTTAAAAGCGCAAAAGTTAAAACATTTGATGTGCCAAGGTCATACCAAACAACAAAAGTTGCAATTGCAAGCATAATGACAATCGGCACAAAATAAGAAGAAATTAAATCGGCAACGCGCTGAATCGGCGCCTTAGATCCCTGTGCGTCAGTAACAAGTTTTATAATTTGGGCTAGCATGGTTTCTGAACCAACTTTTGTGGCTTTATACAAAAACGAACCGTTCTTATTAATAGTAGCCCCGATCACAAAGTCTTTTGCCACTTTAGCTACGGGTATGCTTTCTCCCGTAATCATTGATTCATCAACAGATGATTCTCCTTCTAAAATTACACCATCAACCGGAATTTTTTCTCCGGGTCTTACTCTTATAATATCTCCGATTAACACTTCTTCCATCGGAATATCAATTTCTTTGCCGTTTCTTACAACCCGCGCAGTTTTTGCCGAAAGTCCCATTAGTTTTTTAATCGCTTCGGATGTGCCTGCTTTTGCTCGCGCCTCCAAAAGCCGTCCTAAAAGAATAAGCCCGATAATAATTGTTGAAACATCAAAATAAGGCATTGGTTCAATTTTTGTTGCGCCAAAAACTTGCGGAAAAAATGTCACTACGGCTGAATAAATAAACGCAACAGTAGTGCCTAAGGCAACCAGAGTATCCATATTAGCGGTTCTGTGTCTTAAAGCAGGAATGGCAGCTTTATAAAATTCAAGTCCTGCCCAAAACTGAACAGGTAAACTTAATAAAAATTGGAGAAAAAAGTTTTGTAAAAATTTTGGAGATGTCGCGACAAGCCCCGGAAAACTTCCCCAGACAATTAAACCTCCTAAAAATAAACTTAACGCGACTTTATTTCTTAGTTTTTTTAATTCCTCCTTTTTTTCCATTTTCATGTGGTCGTGGTTTGTATCGCTATTATCCATTACCATTTCGTAACCGACACCCGAAACTGCTTTGGCTAATTTTTTCTCATCAACTTTTTTAGTGTCAAAACTAATCGTTGCTTGTTCCGTAGCCAAATTTACATTTGCATCACTAACGCCCTCAACTTTTTTGAATGTTCTTTCCAAAACATTAACGCAGGAAGCGCAATGCATGCCTTTTATTGCAAATGTTTTTTTTGTTTCTGTCATATTAGTCTTTGACAATCAGTTTTCCGTGAAACATTCCCATCCCGCAGGAAAAATCAAATTTACCTATTTTTTGAGGAGTAATTTGGATACTGATTTTTTTATTAAGAGGAAGATATTTTTTTATTTTAAAGTCGGATAAAATAACTTCTTCCAAACAGCTGCTTTCATCTTTCCGGATAAAATTTAAGGTTACAGTTTTACCTTTTTTAACAGAAATTACATCGGGAGAATATCCGCCTTTAACAATAATATCAACAGAATCATTCACTTCTGTTGCTTTTGAATCTTTTTTACCCAAGAAAAACCAGAGAGTGAAAAAAATGCCCAAAATTCCCCCTATTGTTACAATTATCTTATCCATAGAAAATTAAAGAGGATATTAAGCCTTCTTTTTGAAAACCTCCATTACCTCTTTTATCGCTTCTTCCTGATTGCCGCTTTTTATAGAATCGGAAACGCAGGTTCTTAAATGATTTTCCAATATAACCCCATCGGTTTCTTTAAGTGCCGCCTGAACTGCCTGAGATTGGTGCAATACGTCAATACAATATTGATCGTCTTCAACCATATTTATTATTTTATCTAAATGCCCGCGGGCAATTTTTAACCTGTGTAATATTCTTTCTTGTGTGTCTTTAGGTCTATACATAATTAATATCTCCCCCATGGGGACTAAAATATCTTAAATTAGATATATTTATTTGTCAATCCTAAATTTTTTTAATTAGGTAATAAATAAATAATCCTAAAAATATTATAAACAAAATGTTGTATGCGATATTTCCTTGAGTATATTGACTTACATAATTACCCGTGTTTGTAATTATTTTTGTAAAATCGTCCAAATTTCCCATAGAAAGCTTACCTATCGCTTTTAAATAAAGAATAAGAATGCCTGTTAACGCAAAAATAAGACTGGCAATAAGATTGCTTACAATGACGGTTCTTTCTTTGCCCAAAAATTTAAAAGATAAAACAGGTTTTTTCAGTATTAAAAATTTATCGGTTTTTCCGCCTAAGAAAATCGAGATTACAAGTAGCGGAAATACCATTCCCAGAACATAAGTTGCGCCTATACTTAAAGCTCCTATAAAATTTGAAGAAAGAAAAGTTAGGGTTAAAATGCCGATTAATACAGGAGCGCAGCAAGCGCTTGTGATGCCTGAAAAAATTCCCAAAATAAATATCGAGACTGGATCATGTTTCCCAGCTTCCCTGCCGGGCAATGCCGGCATGGGAAATTTTATTCCCAAAAAAGTTATTGCTGCCATTATTAGCATTACAAATCCGCCTGCAAAATAAATATCATCATGGTAGACAAATAAAGCTTTGGAAATCGTAGCAACTCCTAAAACTGCAGGCATCATAACAACAAATATACCCAGTCCAAAAACTAAAGTCATCAAAAGAACTTTACTTTTTTCTTTAAAAACGCTGCCTAAATATGCCGGTAGCAAAAATGAAATACAACATGGGGCAAAAAGCGCTACCACCCCTGCGATAAATGCGGCAATTAATGAGGTTTGGAATAAAACATTTTCCATCTATGCTCCGCAGCCTCCACCTTTAACATCTAAACCCGGAACATCCTGAATTGCCTGTTGAATTTTTGCAGCGCCCTGCCCCGAAGAATAATCTATGCCAAGTACCAATTTAGGATCTACTTTTTGCCAGGTAACTCCCTGTTTATTAAAGTAAGCGGCAAGATTTACGTATTGTTGCGGAAACCAGAATGAATTTAGGGCAAGAATATCCTTATAAATTTTTTGTTCAGGCACTCCCTGTTTTACTGCCAATTCTATATAGCCAAGAGCTGCCATGCCGTGATTGCAGTCGGGGAAATAAGTTGAGTTACCGCAGCAGGGTCTATAAATGTTGCTTGCAATTTTTTTAACCAGTTCTTCCTGTTCAGGCGTTAAGTTAATTAGTGATTTTGAAGAATAAAGTTCCATTGCCGGCTTTGAGCCAAGTGTCCAGCCGCCGGTTGAAGCCATATTGCCCGTCTCGACTCCCTCTTCTCTCATCGGTCCCTCATCTAGTGCTTTGCTTTTATTGATAAGTCCCAAAGCCCATAGGGTATTTACCATAAAATGGGAATTTTTTTCATTGATTGCCATATGGTTAACAGAAAATCTATCAAGATATTGCATCATGTCTTTTCCTCCTGGTTCGTTAACAAACTGCTGATCATATTTTTGCTTATCAATTGCGCCTGAATCCAAAAGCTGTTTTCCAATATCTCCCCAGACAACCGATAAGACATATCCTTTTTGAGGCAATACCTGTTGTTTTAGAATCTGAACCAGTTCGTCGGGGTTTTTGGTAGTTTTTGAAAGAGCAACTACGTACTGATTAAAATTTCTTTTCATGATTAAATATTCTAAAAAACCGAATCCGATAACCGAATTAAAAATCAAAACAAAAACAAGCCACAAAGGAATTGCTTTGTATAAGATTTTTTTTGTTTTAAGTTTTAAATTTCTTTTTTTCATTTTTTAACTACAACACCCGTAACTGTAAAAGTCAGTTTTGGATTGGTTTTGTCATTAGTTTCAATCGAGACAAATCTGTTGATTGGACCTACTCCTTGGGGGCCGTGATAATTAGGATCAAAAATAACAGATAATTTTGCTTCTTTTCCGGGAGCTAATTGCCCAACCCAGGAAGAATAACTGTCCATGCCAAAATCTGCGCTGCTCTCAGAACCGATAGTCAAACGCGCCTTTGTGCAATGGCAGGATGTTTTTATGTTGTAAAACTTTAAGGTGTCTGTTCCTGTATTTTTGATGGTAAATACTTTAGTTACGTTTCCTTTAGACATCGGGATATCTCCCCAATCGGCACTTGTCGGGTCTATTGTGTATGCTTTTGCATTTTGAGACGAAGCCACCTGCGGAGCCTGAGAAGAGCTTAAAAAAATCATTCCACCTGCCATAATTATTACTGTTGAAACTATTGTTAGTAAAACTAGTTTAAGTTCAGTTGACATACCGTTTATATCCCCCCTATGGGGATATAGTATACCCAAAAATATATCGTGTCAAGGAGTATTTTTAAAGCTAAAAGAGGTTTAGATATCTAAATTGGCGCTTCTTGCGTTACTTTGGATAAAGTGTTTTCTTGGCGGAACTTCGTCTCCCATTAACATTGTAAAGACTGCGTCTGCTTCTTCTGCGTCGTCAATGCTTACCTGCTTTAAAATTCTGTGTTCCGGGTTCATGGTTGTTTCCCAAAGTTGTTCTGGATTCATTTCTCCAAGACCTTTGTAGCGCTGTAAGTTTACAATGTTTCGGCTTCCGAGTTTTTCAAATTCTTTTAATACTGTGTCTCTTTCATCTTCAGAATACGCGTATTTGGAATCCTTGCCCGAAGTGATTTTAAATAACGGCGGCATGGCAATATATAAATATCCTGCTTTAATGATTTCCGGCATGTGCCTAAAGAAAAATGTCAAAATTAAAGTTTCGATATGTTCTCCGTCTACATCTGCATCGGTCATAATAATAATCCTATGATACCTTAGCTTTTCAAATTTAATAGTCTCCCCTATTCCCATGCCTAAAGCAATAATTATATTTTTTATTTCCTCGTGTTCAATAACCTTATCTAGCCTTGCTCTTTCGGTATTTAAAATTTTTCCTTTTAAAGGTAAAATTGCCTGGAATTTTCTGTCTCTTCCCTGTTTTGCGCTTCCGCCGGCACTGTCTCCTTCAACCAAATATAATTCTGAAATACTTGGATCTTTTTCCTGACAATCTGCTAATTTCCCAGGTAAAGAACTTCCTTCTAACGCGCCTTTTCTTAATATCGCTTCTTTTGCGGCTTTTGCAGCCAGTCTTGCTTTTGCAGCCAGATATACTTTTTCCAAAATCCTTCTTGCGTCACTTGGATTTTCTTCAAAATAAGTTGACAACCCTTCTTTTATAATACTTTGGACGAGTGGCTGGATTTCCGCGTTTCCCAGTTTTCCTTTAGTCTGTCCTTCAAACTGAATTCTGTCCTGGGGCATTTTTACATAAACAACTGCTGTTAAACCTTCCCTCGTATCATCTCCTGTTATTCCTTCTTCGTCTTCTTTAAAACTGCCGATTTTTTTGCCGTAATCATTAATTGCTCTTGTCAAAGCCATTCTGAATCCTGTTAAATGCGTTCCTCCGTTAATAGTGTTGATAACGTTTACATAACTTTCCACATTTTCCGAATACGCATCGTTATACTGTAGCGCCATTTCCACATTAACATCGTCTGCCTGTTTGTCTATAAAAATCGGTTTATGAAGAGTTGCCTTGTTTTCATTTATTTTGGCAACTAAAGCTGTAATCCCGCCTTCAAAGTAAAAATTAATCTGCTTTTCCTGTCCTTTTCTATGGTCTTGTAAATGAAAATATAAACTTGGTACTAAATATGCTCTTTCCCTGATTGCTTTTTTGATTGTTTCAAAATCAAAATTTGTTTCCTGGAAAATTTGTTTGTCGGGTAAAAATGTAACTAGGGTTCCTGAGTGTCTTTGGTGAATAAATTCATGCTCAAGACGCGATTCTTTAACTGTTTCTAATTTTGTTGTAGGTTTTCCTCTACTGTATTCTTGTGTATAGATTTTTCCCTCCCGTGTAACTTCGGCAAAAAGCCACTCGGATAATGCGTTTACAACAGATGCTCCAACGCCGTGCAATCCCCCTGAGATCTTATAAGCGCTGCCACCGAATTTTCCGCCGGCATGAAGCTTTGTCATAACAATTTCCAAACCTGACTTGCCGTAATTTTTAACAATATCAACAGGAATTCCCCTGCCATCATCTGCGACTGTTGCAGATCCGTCGTCGTTTAAAACAATCCAGACATTTTTGGCAAAACCTGCCAAAGCTTCGTCAACGCTGTTATCAATTATTTCTCTTAAGGATTCGTGAAGTCCGATTACATCGGTAGAGCCGATGTACATTCCCGGCCTTTTCCTTACAGGTTCCAAGCCTTCCAAGACCTGAATCTGCGCCGCCGAATAATCTTGATTTGAAGCTGTTTTTGGTGCTGATATCTTTGCCATAACAACTTAGTTTAGCAAATTTAGACATAAATTTCCATAGGATGTTTTGTGTCCAACGAGGTAATGAGTGTAATCAAAGGAACAAAAAATTCGTGGATTTCCAGAGATTATTTTATTTTTTATATAAAATGTTTAGTTCCGCAAGGTCTCTCCTTTGAGAGTTTTTCTATTATTTACTATTGGATTATATACTAACTTATGATCCAATAGTTCTCTAAGGCGTCGCCTTGTGGAGATTTTGAGAAGATTTAGGGAGTAAATCCAAATTTTCCAGGGGGTTATTGTTTATTTGTTGTGTGAGTTTCGATCCTGTCTGCTAATTTGTGAGCTCCCTCACCTGCAACCATCGCAACTGCTCCTGCAGCAGCAACTTCAAGACGACTTCCAAATCCCCCTGCTAAAAATCCTCCGGCACCTACAATACCTGTTATATTCCCGGCTGCTCTTAGTAGGCGTACTCTCCTATCATGTCTTGACCTAAGTTCTAATCTTTCTGCTGCCATATGGACGATATTATAGTACAAAAGTTAAAGAAGTCAACTTTGCGGTTTCAAATCCAAATTTTCCCAATTTGTCTTTCAAACCTCATTTTTTTGACTTCTTCAAGGTCTCTCCTTTAGGAACTTTTGAAAAGGTTTAGAGGAGCAAACCCAATTTTTTTTGGGTTTATTTGTGTTTATTGACTAAATCACTTTAGCTTGATATTATCGGCTGCAATGGGTTCGAAAAAAGAAAAGCATCCACACAGAGCAATTCTTCAAGGTATGGCTGACGATTTAGAAGCGCAGTTTAATTTAGGAGTGAAAATGGCAGACGATATTACCCAGGAGTCAGGGCAGACAGGTCAATTAGATGTTAATAAATTATTGGTAGCAAATAGAAGGCTTGAGAGGGCACAAGTTGATTCAGCTTGGTTAAATATACTTTTACGAAGAAATATAAAAGCAAAGGTAATACTTGAAATTTGGTCAGAGAAAGATGAATATTGTAGGAAGATGGAAGGAATGAATGACTAATTTAATCTCCAGCTCTTCTCCGCCAATTTGGTTTTTGACATATTGACATGATTTCATGTCAAACATATACTATTTTCATGTTAACAAAGAACGATTTGGATCAAATTAGAAAAGTTATTCGTCAGGAAGTAAAAGTAGAAGTTAAAGATTCAACCCAAACCTTGGGTAGTCAAATAAGAATATCTAGAATGCAAGTTCAAGCAAATATAGGTGAGCTTGATGATAGAATGAAGAATGTTGAAATTAGACTTGATGATGTGGGAAGTCAAGTTAAAAAAACCCAAAAAGATGTCTCGCAAATCAAAAGAACCCAAAATACAATGCTTAATTTACTCGATAAAGAACAAATGCAGCAGCGAAAGAGAATCACCCGCCTTGAAGAACACGCAGGTCTTCCAACCCCTCAATAAAAGAAAAGGAGCAAACCCAAATTTTCCCCGTGCTTGACTTTTCAAGTTAATTGTCTATAATCCTTTTTATTATGCCAGCAAGAGCTGAACAGCCACAACCAGAATCTGCCCTACAAGAACCACTACGAGTTATTGCATCGTGGGAAGTAGGAATTGCTGATGTTGAGCAAATGGCACGTATTGTTGGAGGAAGAGTAGCGTTTTCAGACGCAGATTTTCAAAATGTTCCTTACTTAGAGCATCCATTAGGAATAAGAGTCCGATTTGGCGAGGGGTTCACAGGGTACGGTTCAGATCTTCGCACAACTATTTCGGTTGATCCAGCATTAGTCGATAGATCTAACGTGGGAAATATTGTTCTTCAAGATGCTCTTGTAAAAATAGGTGATGACGCTGTTGTCATAAAGCAATTTGGGCAGAGAATGGTTGAGGGAAGTAGAGAAGATCTTGTTGATGAAATTACGATTACTAAAAAAGATTACGGATATAAAAGAGAATTTAACCCTTCTTAATAGCTTCAAATCCAAATTTTCCGAATTTGTCTTTTTAACCCTTATAGTTTTTTGTTTTCTTCAAGGCCTCGTCTTTGAGAACATTTGAGAACATTTGAGAACTTATTTGTATTGATGTATCGATACATGGAAACATTATTTTCGAGGCTCAACCCCAGGGGTCGGTGGGAGAACTTTGCGGTTTCAAATCCAAGTTTTTACCCCTCGGGGCATCTCCGACCGGGTTATTTTGAGGTTTTTTCGGAAAATAAGTTCTTTCTCCACATCTTATTACCTATAAAAATTATTATAAAAGATGTAATTACTAAAAACATTAAGAAAACAAAAAGATTAATTAATACGGATTGGTACCCATGTTTTACAGGATCAACAAAATCATAAGGATACCAATTTATAAAAAAACCTCTAACTAATGTATATCCGCTAAATAATAATGGAATAATCAACCAATAAATTGCTTGTTTGTATCTTAAGAGAACTTTAGGCGGGAAAAAAATCCAGTCGGCAAGAATTATAAAAGGCATTATTTTATGATACAGCGTATTTATCCAGGGTAAGATTAATGGGCCTTGCGTTTTTTCTACTAATAAAACGAAACCGGCTGCAACTACAATAATATATACAGTGACAGCTCCTCTAAGAGAATCAATTAGTGGATTAGTTTTTTTATTTAATCCATAAATTATAGCTAGCATGGCATATAGAAAAATACTTTCTACTGTAAAATAGCTTAAAAAATTCAGAACATTTGGGTTGTGAAAAAGATCAAATGTCCATATTAAAAGAAGTATTATGCCGATTGAGATATGCAATATTTTGGATGATTTCTTAAACATGTTATTTAATATATAAAAAAAATTATAGCACCATTTTTAAAGATATAAATTTTAAATCTAAATTTTCCAAGACACCGGTTTAATATATTTATTTGATTTACGTTTTAAATTTGTTATAATTTGCGCTTGTGTCTGAATGGTTCTTTCCAGAAGTAAAATTTCATCCGCCTAAACCACCCGAAGCTTCGCATGTTCCAGCTTCCGTTAAGCCTGTTGTGCAAATGGAACAAGGAGAAGAATATGTTGTTAGGGATCAGCCCGGGTCAGCTAAGCTAGATGTAGTAAATAGTGCCGAAGCATGGACAGAGGGTGATATTCTTTTGGATCACAGAAATGTGTTAAAGATAGTAAGCGATGAAACCAGCGCACCTCTTACTCTGAAAAGACGTTGGATTTCGTTTGTTCCGCGTCAGGAATTAATTACTAGTCCTGTAGATAGGCATATTCTTGCATCTATATACGGAGAAGACGCTTTAATGAATTTTATAGCTTACTGTAGGAGACTTCCCGACAATAAATTTAACATAAGATTGGGATATAAGGGAGTGGAATCTAGGGTAAAAAAGAAAGAGGTGGCTGCTGTTAATGCTCATGAGCATGGGCACACCATAGGTCCACATCTTACTGATCCTGTTGCTGAAGAAATGAAAGCAGACGCATTTGAATCGCTATATATGGGTTACTATTTGGGTACAGTTAGGTATTTCATGGACGGAACAAATCCCAGAAGCGTTCATCATATTTCAAGAAGCAGGATAAGGCAATTACAAGAGATTGGAATTAGAGAGGAAGAAATTATAGCTCATTTAATAGGAGGAAATTTTGGAGATTTTAATCAGGATAGTTATAAAAGACATCTAAGGCGTCCATTTACCTCCGTTTAGTTTTTAAGAAATTTATCATACAAAATTTTAAAATCCAAATTTTCTTTTGGTTAAAAGTTAATTACGGTTTTTGATTAACAATAGAACCCGGATGAGCTTTAGCCAGATGCCGACGTACGTCTTTTAATAAAGCTGCTCTTTCGGTGGCTTCATATGCAAGGTCAACCCTAAGCCTTACTATTTCAGTAAGCAAAAGAAAATCATCTTCGGTAATCGGGCGGTCTACTTCCGGATAAGAAACAGATGTAAATGAAGAAGTATTTACAGAACCAGGTTTTAATACCGCTTGTGATAAATGATCAAGTATTTCGTCCATTCTGGATGTGTCATCTCTGAATTCTTCAGTATCGGGGCGAACATTTTGTGGGGTTCTTCTAAATCGGAATGGGTTAATCGGTTCTCCTTCTGACATGTGGTGAATTATAGCAAATGCGGGTTTCAAATCCAAATTTTCCCCGCCAATTTGTCTTTCAAGCATCATTTTTTCTACTTCTTCAAGGTCTCTCCTTGGAGAACTTCGCGTTTGAGAACTTGTTTGTATTGATGTATCGATACGTGGAAACATTCTATTCAAATCCAAATTTTCCAGGGTTATTTTATCCAATCGTAAGTTTCTTGAAAAAGTTTTTCTTCTGTCCCATCTTCGTCAAAACAGTGGGTAGCATTATTAACAATAGCAAAGCTTTTGGGTTTGTTTGCGTTTTCAAAATATTTTTTACCTGAATCAACCAATATTCCATTTCCGGCGGCAATTATTTTAATCGGAACGTGAAAGTTTTTAAAAAGCTTATGTGTATTTAATGAATTATTTTGCTCAAACATCTCTTTGCCGATTGTTGTTGCTACTCCCCATTCGTTTAGATAATATTTGTCTATTTCCTTAAGGTATCTTGCTTTTCCCGTTATTTCTTTGGGGTTTGGACTTGGATCCCACAGAATTGCCTTGTTGAAGGCTTGTTTTTGGGAAAGAAGAACGGTAATCCCTCCAAAACTATGTCCTGCGACAAAAATTTTTGCATACCTTTTTTTAAAATAATCTACAACTGTATCTAAATCTTTTGCGTGGAGAGTTAGTGTTGAATCGTTTAACTTTCTTGCATCTTTAGCCTCTGCGTATAGGTCAAATCTAAACGAAGCAAGGTTGTGTTTTTCAAAAAATCTCGCTCCGTTAAAAAATATATGTTCATTTTTATGTCCCGTGAATCCATGAACAAAGATGATAAGACTTGAAATAGATTTTGTTCTTAAAGTGCCGTATGCAAACTTTCCTTGTCCAAGCGGAATTTTTATATCCTCTTCCATAAATGGATTATATTACTTTGCGGTTTCAAAACCAAATTTTCCCAATTAATTCGTCTTTTCAACATTTATAGCTTTTTGACTTCTTCAAGGTCTCTCCTTTAAGAACTTTAAGAACTTTTGAGAACTTGTTTGTATTGATGTATCGATACATGGAAACATTATTTTCGAGGCTCAACCCCAGGGGTCGGTGGGAGAACTTTGCGGTTTCAAATCCAAATTTCAGGTGTTATTTTAGGAGTTTGGTGACCTTTACATTTTCTTCCTCAGACAAATCTTTATATAAAGTACTTTTTTTACTTTCTACTTCAGTTTCATATTCGTCTCCCTGATTAATGGGTAAAATGTGAAAATGAAAATGATTAACGCGGGTTTTACTGTCCGGTTTATAAGGCTTGTAATTAGTAACAATAATTGTGCCTTTAGAAATTTTTTTAATAACCCTTTCTTGATATTTAGTTAAAAAATTCATTATTTCTTTTGTTTCATCTTTAGTTAAATCCGTAAGTTTTTGAGTGTGTCTTTTGGGAACTATTAAAATATGTCCGAAAGCGAGGCGGGGATTACTTAGAAAAACAATTGCATGTTCCCCTTCTTCAATCACTCTCTTATATATTTCATCCGAACAAAATGCGCAGGAGTTCATGATTTTAATTCCTTTCTTAACCAATCTTTTACTCCTTTTGTAGTTTTTAAAACAGGAATAGAAAATAATATGTAAGTTTCGTAGGAAGAGAGTTTTTTAACTCCCGCGTTTATCTTGTCAAAATTTTCTTCGATGCTTTCCAGCATTACAACAACCTCTTTTGCATTATCAATTTTTCCTTTCCACCAAAAGCTTGAAGAAACAGGAAGTTTTTTGGCACATGTAACAAGCCGTTTGTTTAAAAGCGCTTTTGAAATTTTGTCCGCTTCCCAATCGTTTGCGCAGGTTAAATAATAAATCGCCATTTTCATAGTTATTTATTGTGAATATATTTTTCCCAGAATTTTTTAAAGAATGGAAGAGTTAAGGTTGAAAGTAAAAATCCGACTGCGGGGACAATCGCGTTTATCCAAGGATTAATTCCGACAATAAACTTAAGATATAGGGCGATTGCGAGGTAGGTAAAAATTAAAAGCAAAACTCTTCTTGTAAAACTTGTTTCCCAGGTTTTGTTTAATTCAACCGCTTTGTTTCTTTCTTCGATTTTAGAAACTCTTTTTTCTAAGTCAGCAAGACTTGCCATTTGATTAGTATTATATCAAAAATCCTTAAAAACCAAATTTTCTGGGGGTAGTTTAGTTTTTCGTCTTATAGTTTGACTTTTAAGTAAGTTTTTGCTATAATTTTTCTATGTCAGAATTAATCGGTCAAGTACAGGAAGCACCAAAGCCACCATACGTTGCAAGAGAGCTTTTTGCAGCCCGCGATCAATCTTTTGGGCAAGCAGCTTTAGCACCGGTAATTGCAAGTGAACTTCAGACTATTCAAACTGCACCTCAAGAGTTGCTTAGAGAAAGATATTTATATGCGGGAACATACGTTAGAGGTTTAACGGGAGATACGGATTCTCCGTATGACCACCACGACGCAAATACCGTTAATAATCATGTGAGAGACGCAATAGAAGTTAGAGCTCGAGAGCTCGGAATAGACACTAGCCACATTGCTTAATTAAAATTTAAGCTCTCCAAAACCAAATTTTCTGCGCCAATTTGCTTTTTCAAACTTCACATCTTCTTCAATCTCTTCAAGGTCTCTCCTTGGAGAACGTTTGAGAATTCAAGTTTATTTACTGCATCATATATCGATATATCAGACAGTGGTGACCTTGTGGTTTCAAATCCAAATTTTTAAAAATTAGCTTTGTGGTTCTTGGGGTTTTTGTGACTTTGTTATCCAACTAGCAACAGCTTCTCGTAACCCTTGTGCTATTTGGTCTGATTGTTCCGGATTGTCTAAAGATGCAGTGTCTTGTTTGAATTGTGTTTTTCTTGGAAAAGTTTCATCAACTGCTCTAAATTGGACTCCTCCCAAATGACTTCGAGTTCCAACTATTGGATAAATAGCTATTGAGCCAAGCAAATCTTCTCCTTCTGATATTTCCCATTCTAGCCCGAAAACTTCTTGTTCCAATTTTGTGTAATCTGTCATTCCCCATCCGTGGCTTTCAGATCTTCTTACTAGAGAAAATCTATTTAAATCATTATCATTTGAACCATTTTCTCCTACATAAGAATGGTGAAGATAATCAGCCCCCCTTTTTTTAACTATATATCCGGCTTTGGTCAAATCCCGTGTTACTTTAAAAACAGGTTCTGCAAATCCAAATTTTCCCGCCAATTTGTTTTTGATTTTCCCAGCTCCCAATACCAAGATGATTTCTCGTGACAGTGTCAATTACTAGTATACAAGTATACTGGTGGTATTGATGTATCGATACATGGAAACATTTTCGAGGCTCAACCCCAGGGGTCGATGCGAGAACTTTGCGGTTTCAAAACCAAATTTCAGGTGTTATTTATTTAGGGCAGCCTGCGGTAAATATCTCTCCTTCTGAGGCTAAGTTTATTCCATGAGCTTTTCTTAAATTTTCTATTCTGACTGCCTGTTCTCTTGGTGAAAAACCGGAGCTTCTGACTTTTTCCACCGCGTTATTAAAATTATCTTGTTTTTGTTCGGAAGTTTGTGGATTATGAGTATGGCGTATCGTAATGCGCCTTGCTCCTTTTCTATCAACCATCACTTAATTTAGTATAGCACTTTAATTAATTAATTCAAATGTAAATATGCTAAGGTTAATGGATTGTGTTTGAATAAATCTGTTCGGATATCCTAAAATTTCTTCCTCTAATTAACATCCCACTCATTTGATCTGGTATATTTATATTTGCTGTAATCAATCTTTCGGAAAGCATTGCGATTTCTTCAGAGTCAAAATACCTGCCAACTGTTTCAATTGCAGGATCATCTATGTCTATAACCCTAGGCTTGCCATTTTTCCAAGCTGCTTTAACAACGAACTGCTGGGAATGTATACCGTCACAATAAAGATCTGCAACTATGATTTCTAAATTCCCTTTGTTTAAAAGTGACGCATTTATTCTTAAATTATATTCGGTATTATCTTCTATTGCGCTAAAATCATATCGAGGAGCTTGTAGATCAACATCTTCCTGGCGTTTTTTTGCCAGCTCGGTTATTGCCAGGAATACTTTTTCCCAGACAAAACCACGGTTTCCTTCTATCTCTTCGGGCGGTTGGGGCATTTGTTTTCTTCGCTCTACCATTATTTATTTTGCATTGTTTTTGCTCTTGCCTGTTCCCATGGAGTTGCCAGAGATCCTTCTTGCATTCTTGTTTTAATTTTTTCTCCCAATTCTAAAATATTTTCCGGGTGGATACCAACTTGAGGGAGATTTCTGCTAAAGATAATTGCTTCTTCCATTCCTGTTCGTTTTTCCGGCGTTTTCATAAGATAATTATATATTATTATAGGTTTAAGAACAAATTTTCCAAAGCAAAGCGCGGG
>JACRFQ010000028.1 GCA_016217835.1 Candidatus Levyibacteriota bacterium
AGACATCGCCCTTTTCTTATTTAAGTATAGATAAAAAGAAAGAAGTGTAATAAACACCATTGACATATCGTTATGGGCTGAGACTAATCCTTCAATTAAAATCAGAGGATTTAGAGCAAAGAATAGAGTGTTAGAAACTTTATTAATGGGAAATAATTTTTCTGAAATTTTATAAATCAGATAAACACTTCCTAAATAAGAAAGGCCGGAAAGAAGTTTAAAAAGAAAAAATGTTAATAGAAAAATATTCTTACCTATAAAAGATAAAGGCACTGTTAAAACCAACCAACTTATTCCATAGGGATAAAGCCTGTGCGTCCAACGCATAAAATTTAACATTGGATCACCTAAAAAATCAGAGGGTTTATGTAAAAACGGATTCTGCTGATAATGCGTTACTATTTTTGCGTCAAAAATATAATTAAATAAATCATAAGAAAATGCATTATAGGAAAAAACTAATAATAAAAATGTTCCAAATATTAAATAAAATAAATATTTGCTAGTTATTTTATTTTTAAGTGAAATGTAAATAAAAATTCCGTAAAACAAAAATAATAAACTTAATATCAAAGAATAAATAATTGCTGATTTCTGCCTTTGATAAAATCCGATATATTGAAAATTTTTTTGGAGTGTCTGGAAAATAGAAACTTTTGAAAGCGTTAAACTTAAATCAACTTGAGTAAATGAATACAAAAAAAGCGAGAAAATCACGACAAAATAGGAAAATAGTAGAAATTTTAATTTCCCAATCATAAATTATTGTATTTTCCTCTTAAATCATTAATTCTTATCCTAACCAAATCCTCTAATGCTTCTATTGAATCTTTAACAGGGCTCACTCTTCTTGTTTCTACATAAAGCCAATCAACAGGTACTTCTTTTATTGAAAAATTATTCTTTCTTGCCAAAAACAAAAGCTCTACATCAAATCCTGCTTTTACCGAAGACCCGGAAATTGTTTTATAGCCATGATGAAATTTTTGAAGTTTTGTAAATAAATCTTTTGCCACCAAATTTTTAAAAAGTTTAAAACCACATTGGGTATCCTGAATGCCTCTTACTCCTACAATTAAAGTTCGAAGCGCTATCATTCCTTTTGCCATTAAAACTCTTGAAAAAGGAGCGCCTTTTCTGGTTGAATTCCTGCTTCCGATAACAATATCAAACTTATCAACAAAAGGAAGAAGTTTATCTATTTGTTCTATGGGAGTTGCCTGATCCATATCGGTAAATAAAATATACTCACCCAAAGCCCTTAACATCCCATTTGTTACAGCACCTGCTTTACCGGTATGGGAATTTTTTATTAATTTAAATTTAGAATTTTCATTTACAAATTTTTCTACAAATTCAGAGCTCCCGTCATCTGATCCGTCATCAACAATAATGACTTCATATGAATATTTTTGTTTTGAAAGATAATGCTCGACCTTATCTAATACTCCTTTTTGTAAATTTGCCATTTCATTATACGAAGGAATAACTACCGAGAGGAAAATATTGCTCATGCAACGATTATATCGCAAAAAAAAATTACAAACAAGAAAATTTGTTTAAAGCGTATTTTTAGAGTAAAATACACTTACGCCGCCATCGCCCGCCTGCCAAAGCGAGGCCCCATCGTCTAGCGGCCTAGGACGTCGGATTCTCATTCCGAAAATCAGGGGTTCAAATCCCCTTGGGGCTACATAAGGCATAAGCGGGCAAGTCTAGTGGCCCAGGACATCGGATTCTCATTCCGAAAATCGCGGGTTCAACTCCCGCTGGCGGTACTTAATTTTTGCTTAAATTAACTTCATAGAGATAATAAGGTTTATTTTCGTAAATCTGCCTAACTTCTTTTATTATTATAATATTTGATAACTTATACGGACTGAATATAAAGCTTATATTATTCTTAATAAGTTCTGCCCTAATTTCTTTTACGATTTCGCTTTTCTTTAAAACATCTTTATTACTCAATGTTTCGAGCAAAATAATCTTTTTTAAGATTCCAAATCTTTTAGCTATGTTCATTCCCGGAAATTCAATATATTGATTATTTAAGTAACTGCGCTTATTAGAAAAAGCGATAATTCCGGGGTCTGAAGATTCTCTGTACCATTTAATCATACTCTTATCATTAGGCTCGGTTTCAGAACCAGGAACTTCTAATACGGTTGAATTATAATCTTTTAAGGAGGACAAATAATTCATTGTCTGAAAATAAGGACTAGATAAGGATCTTGCTGATTTTAAAGCTGAATAATAGTTGGGTAAATCATAAATAGTTGATGGTATGGTAACTGAAATCACAACTATAAATAAAAATGTCTTAACAAACTTATTAATATGTAAAGAGAAAAAGTAGGAAAATCCGAAGGCGGCAAAAATCGAAGCAAAAAAAAGAAAATAATGAGACATCTGAATTATTTCAAAAACTTTTCCCGGTTGAATAAAAAACATCGGCACAAGAATTGAAATAAGAGCCATTAAAAAAAGCGTTATTGCAAATTTTGAAGGATAAACTCTTTTTTTAATAAAAATTACAATAAGAATTATTAGGCCTATGGTGCGCGATCCGAGGTTACCTAAAATAAACATATTTAACCCGTCTATTTCTGTTTGAATTAATCCTTTTATCACTCCAAGTCTCGTATAGGTATACATTTTTTCATCGTATCCATACCAGGCATATGATTGAAGCAGCCTGTGCGGCGGCCAGAAAGGATAATATGTTAAAAAACCTGTTCCACCTGAAAAAATCCAAAAAGTACCCCAAAAAAGAGCTAATATTCCTATTATCGGCCAAATAATAAACAATCTTTTTTGGTATAACTCGTAAACCGCATATAATAAAAATCCTCCGAATAAAATCATTCCGGCATAAACTTTAAACATGGTAACTAAACCTATGCTCAAGGTAAGAGGAACTAACCAGTTTTTATTTTTTGTCGATTCATATTTATATAAAGCGAAAAGCGAAAAAATTAATATAACAATTGAGATTGAGAAAGGCGGATTATACAACGAGCCAAAAGGCTGGTTCATTCCAAAACCGCTATTTAAATTATAGCCAAGATGACCCTGTAGAGATAACATAAAAGCAAAACTTCCCCCAAACATTGTCAAAAAAACTGACCACAACGCCGTAGAAATTTTTTTACTCCAGCCAAAAACTAACGTAAAAACTCCAAATCCCCACAAAATTGCCAGAGAAACTGGAATAAATGTAAAATGTAAATACTCCGAAGGAATAAAGAATAAATTACTTGCTTTAGCTACTAAAAAATTATAAAAGAAATGATAACCCTTTAAGGGTAGTTCTGAAAATCCCGGATTGTCAGGTGGGAAATTAGTTTTTAATTCGTTAATTAAAGCTAAATGCCATAAATCATCTCCTCTATAATTCAAATTATTTCCAAATTTTCCGTATACCAACATTGTCGAACTAAATATCAGGGAAAGCAAAAAAACAAAAAATAATGGCTTAACTAATTTTTTATCTACTTTAATAGAAAACTTTCCAGCCTTTATAGCCATAAAATCAATAATTAAAAAGGGGATTAAAACCAATGATTCAAGCTTTAACCAGGAGAAAATATAATTTATAAGCGTAAAAAGAAGAATACCTAAAACAAACGAAGAAAAAGTTGCTTCAAGAATTGTAATTTTTAAATTGAGTTTTTGTAAGAATAATTTGCCGGGCAAATATATTGCCGAAATTAAAAATACTACAAATAATATTATGCCCTTAAGTAAATTAAAATCCATGATTTATATCACTTATAGCTCTTGCGAATACAATAAGTCAAATTAATAGATGAAAAAATAATAAATAAAACCCGGAAAAAAAGATACTAATTTATAAAAATGGCTTATCGGTTTTTGTAAGAATCAGTCAATCTGCCGAGGCGTTACATGTAGAACAGGATGCATCGGAACACGCGTAGTTTCCGATAAATTCTTTGTAAAAGCTACATCTAAAACTTCATCCATATGGGAAACAAAAACAAATTTTAGATCTTTCTTAACTTCTTTTGGTATATCTTCCAAATCTTTTTTATTTTCTTTAGGAATTATTATAGTTTTAAGGCCGGCTCTATGCGCCGCGATTACTTTTTCTTTAAGTCCGCCAATTTCTAGCACTCTTCCTCTTAAAGTTACTTCGCCTGTCATACCAACGGTTCGGCTTACGGGAATTTTTGTTAAAGCCGATGCGATTGCAGTTGTAATTGCAATCCCAGCAGATGGACCGTCTTTTGGTACTGCGCCTTCAGGGACATGAACGTGAACATCTATTTTTTGATAAAACTTTTCATCAAGTCCTAATGCCTTGCCCCTGGATCTTATGTAAGAGAGCGCCGCTTGAGCCGATTCTTTCATTATATCTCCAAGCTGACCGGTAATCATTAAATTCCCTTTCCCGGGCATTAAAGCAACTTCTATGAATAATATGTCTCCTCCTGCTTCTGTCCAGGCAAGACCCGTTGACATACCTACCTCATCTTTTTTCTCAATTAAAGTTGAACTTATTTTAATTGGGCCCAAGAATTTTGGCACTGATTTTTCGGTTACCTCAACTTTTGCTTTTTTACCACTAGCAACTTGTTTTGCAACTTTCCTTAAAATTGCAGCAATTTGCCTTTCAAGCGTTCTGACTCCTGCTTCTCTAGTGTAATGATCAATAATAAATTTGATTGCTTTATCTGTAATTTCAACTCTTGAGGAATCAAGTCCATGCGCTTCCATTTGTTTTTTTAATAGAAAATTTTTAACAATTCTAAATTTTTCTTCCTGCGTGTATCCCGCAAATTGAATTACTTCCAATCTGTCTTTTAAAGCTGGGGGAATTGTATCTAAAACATTTGCGGTCGTAACAAACATTACATCAGACAAGTCAAACGCAACTTCTAAATAATGATCCGAAAACATATTGTTTTGCTCAGGATCCAAAGCTTCAAGAAGTGCTGAAGACGGGTCGCCTCTAAAATCTGCACCGACCTTATCGATTTCATCAAGCATAAAAACAGGATTTTTTGTACCGGCGTCCTTAATTCCCTGGATTATTCTCCCCGGCATTGCTCCGACATATGTTCTCCTGTGTCCTCTAATTTCTGCTTCGTCTCTAATTCCTCCCAAAGAAATTTTAACGAATTTGCGATTCAGCGCCCTTGCAATTGATTTTCCGATTGATGTTTTACCGACTCCGGGCGGTCCTGCAAAACAAAGAATAGGACCTTTCATTTTTCCCGAAAGCTTATGCACAGCCAAATATTCTGTTATTCTTTCTTTAACTTTTTCTAAACCGTAGTGATCCTGATTTAAAATCTTTTCGGCAAGTTTTATGTCAACGTTATTTTTACTTTCTTCCCCCCAGGGAAGACTTAAAATCCAATCTAAATAATTCCTGATATAACCGGCTTCCGGGTTAAACTGGTTCATTTGCGCGAGTTTTTTAATCTCTTTCTCTGCTTTTTCTTCTATATCCTCTGGCATTTTTGCTTTTTTAAGCTTGTCATAAAGTTCTTTTATTTCACTGTCCTCGTCAGATTCCCCAAGTTCTTTTTCAATTGTTTTAAGACGCTCCCTTAACATTACTTCCCTAGCGCCCTTTTCAAATCTTTCCTGTGTTTTTGAAGCTATTTTTTTCTCAAGTTCTAAAACTTTGGTTTCTTTTGCTAAAAACTCTATTACTTTTTCCAGTCTCTTTTTAACATTTAATTCTTCTAAAAGCGTTTGTTTTTCCGAAGGCTTTACGTCTAAAACAGAAGCAACTAAATCAGCAACTTGTGATGGAGTATTTTCGCTCATTACATTCATAAAAACCAAAAAGTCAACAAATTTACCAATGTTAATTGCCCGTTTAAATTCATTAATCAAATGATTTGTTAAGGCTTTTACTTCGGCATCGTCAATAAATACATCATCGACTTCTACGACTCTTGCCATTAAAAATGGAGAATCTTCGATAAATTCTAAAATCTTAACCCTTGCTAAGCCTTTAACCTGGGCATTTATTTCCCCGTCGCTTTTAATCATGCGCTCAATATGAGATAATGTAGCCATACTATATAGGTCTTGGGGAGTAGGTTCGTTTAATTTAGAATTTTTTTGCAAGACAAATCCAACAATTCTTTCCTTACTAAAAGAAGATTCCAAAGCTGCCAGACTCTTTGGTCTTCCAAAAGTTAAAACAGAATCTGTATTTGGGAATATTATACCGTCTCTTATTGGAATAATCGGAATTATTTTTTCCATATTTTAGGTTAAGTATTAGCACTCTATCATAAGCTTTGCTAGGTGTCAAGCCCCCCACTTTTTTCAAAAAAGTGGGGGCGCAGACCCTTGCAGATGCGCTCTTTCGACGCGAGGATGTAAACCTCGGGAGAAAGTAAGCATCTGGCGGGGTCAAGAAATTGCTTTGCCACGTCTGACGTGGCTTTGCACCAGCTTTGCTGGTATTTCACAGGGTTGACACTGATTGCAGCACGGAATTACAATTAAAAAACAATGATATATTTAAGCGAATTATTAAACAAAAAAGTTTACTTTGACAAAAAAATCTACGGAGAAATGGTTGATTTTGCCGTACTCGCAAGCAGCGCAAACCCTTCTGTTTCAAAAATTGTTATTAAGAAAAGGGGTAAAAAAATTACAATCTCACCGTCATTTATTTCAATTAAGAAGTTCGGAGCAATTCTTACCTCCGAAAAAGCGCCTGAACTCCCTTTCGACGAAAGGGAGTTTTATTTAAATGAAGATTTATTAGATAAGCAAGTCATTGATGTTGATGAAAAAAAACTGGTTAGAGTCAATGACGTGCTTTTGGAAGGAGAAGCTGAATTAAAAGTAATTGGTATTGACATCGGATCGAGCGGAATTCTAAGAAGATTGGGTTTATCAAAATTTATCAATATTAAGGCTAAAATTTTACCCTGGCAAATGATTGAGGCGTTTGATTACCAAACAGGCAATGTAAAGTTAAGCCTTTCTCAAAATAAACTCAATGCCATGCATCCCAGTGAAATCGCCGACATATTAGAAGAATTGGGCTCGAAGGAAAGAAAAGGAATTGTCGAAAGCCTTGATGCAAGTAAAGCTGCTAAAGCCATTGAAGAAGCTGATTTTAGAACCCAAGAGGCAATACTTGAAGAACTCCCCTCGTCTGTTCTCAAAAAAGTTGTTGATAAAATGCATTCTGCCGATATTGCCGAACTTTTTTATAAAATTAATCCTTTAAGGATTAGAGAAATTTTAAAATTAATGAGTGCTGAGCGCGCGCAAAAAGTAGAACGGCTTATTGATTTTGGCAATGATACGGCAGGAGGAGCAATGAGAACGGGTTTTATCAGCTTTGACGGAAACATCACTATAAAAGAAGCTTACAACAGTCTTTATAAAAATACTCCAAAGCCGGAAGCAATAGTTATTACAAACGGCAATCAAAAACTGGTCGGCATAGTGCAGGTAAAAGATATTTTAGATATTGACTCATTAGCTTTATTAAAAGATGTTGTAACCGAACGGAAATTTGTATATCCGGAAACTGATTTTAACCAGGTTATAAAACTTTTCGGAAGATACAATTTAAGAGTTCTTCCGGTTGTTGACAAAGAAAAGAAACCAATCGGAGTTGTTACAGCCGGTATAGTCCTCTCTAAAATAGAGGAAAAAACAAGAGAAAATGAAATTTATTACACTAATTAAAAAAAGGTTTATATTTTTAATTCCAATCCTTGCGATATTAGGACCCGGAATTATTTCCGGGATTGCCGATAATGACGCGGGGGGGATTACAAACTATTCCATTGCCGGAGCATCCTTTGGCTATTCTCTTTTATGGGTTTTACTTCTAACTACTTTTTCCCTTGCTCTAACCCAGGAAATCGGGGCAAGAATGGGTCTTATTACAGGAAAAGGCTTAGGATCCTTAATAAGAGAAAAATTTGGTGTTAAATGGACTGCCTTTGTCATGACCATTCTTTTTATAGCAAATATGGGAACTATTGCCGCAAATTTTGCCGGCATTGCAGCTTCTATGGAAATATTTAACGTCTCGAGATTCATCTCTGTCCCCGTTGCCACTGTGTTAATCTTTTTTGTAGTTACAAAGGGGAATTTTAAAAAACTGGAAAGACTGTTCTTACTTATTTCATTTTTCTATCTTGCCTATATTTTATCTGCCATAAACATAAAACCCGATTGGATACACGCAACGAAAAGTTTAGTTATGCCAAATATAAGCCTTAATTCTTCCTATCTTTTAGCAATGATGGCAATAATTGGAACCACCATTACACCCTGGGGACAATTTTTTATTCAAGATTATATTGTCGATAAAAAACTTACTAAAGACGATTTAAAAATTGAAAGAGGGGATGTTTTTTTTGGAAGTTTTCTGACAAACTTTATTGCTTTTTTCATAGTTGTCGCAACAGCGGGAACGCTGTATGCCCAAGGAATTCATATTAATGATGCTAAAGATGCGGCTTTAACTCTAAAGCCATTAGCCGGAGAGGCAGCAACAATAATTTTCGGACTTGGATTTCTAAACGCATCAATATTTGGCGCAATCATTGTTCCCGTAACTACTGCTTATGTCATAGCAGGAGCATTCGGGCTTGAATCGGGGCTTAATCATAAATATAAGGACGCAAAAGAATTTTACGGACTTTTAGCTTTTTCTTTAATTTTTGGCGCAATTTTAGTTGCTCTACCCTTTATTCCTCTTTTGCATATTTTAGTTGCAACACAAGCTATTAATGCTGTTTTACTTTTACCTATATTTGTATTTTTATATCTTTTATCAAACGACAAAAAAATCTTAGGAGAATATAAAAACAACAGACTGATAAATATACTATTAATAATAACGCTGATCGGAATATCTATCGCGGCAATACTTTATACGATTTCATTATTTGCCCCAAATCTTTTTAATTTTTTCTAATACTCTAAATCCGAAACCAATTCCCCTTTTTCGTTATATAAATAAGCATGGTCACCTGAATTATTCCAAACTGCGTATTTTTGTTCGGGACAAACCCAATAAAGTTTATTGTCTGAATTTTGTCCGCAGCCGGAATACAAATCAACAATACTATTTGAATTTAAACTAAAATTTGTGAAAGTATATTTATTGGACGCTGATGAGTCTTTCAAAATCCAATCATTCATTGAAACATTATTAGAGCAGGTATTTTTTATTTCAATCCACTCCCCGTTTTTATTTGTATTATCATTTCCTTTTGCGTCAAAATTAATGTTTGATATTTTAATGCAGGCAGGTTTTGAATTTTCACAAAGTCCTTTCCATAATCCCAAACAATTTTGCCTTGCTTGTCTTTGCGCTTCTAAAATTTTATCTTGATACTTAACATCAGGGGGCAGAGTTTGCGAAACCGCCAAACCGTTTTTAACTATTTCTAAATTAACAAAAGTACTTCCCAGATAAACATAATACAAAGATCTTTGATATCTATCTTTTTGAGTAATATCCGGTTCTAAAAAAACCTCTTTTCCTAAAACCAAAGCTTTATTTTTTTCTAAAGCTTGAAAGAAAAATGGATCTGTTTTTTCAGGAGAATTGATCCCTAAATATCTAATAATTTCTCCGTCTTGGGTTTTAATTGTATCGCCGTCAAAAACTTCGCTCACAAATTCTTTCCTTAAATTTTTTGAAATTATTGCGCTTGGAGAAGAGTTAATTATTTGAGGTGTTGAGCTTATACTATTAAGTATGGAGCTTTTGAGGAATTTATTGTTTGAATTATTTTTTGGGAAAATTAAAATTCCAATCAAAATAAATAAAATTCCTAAACTTAAAAATATAAGAATTAATTTTCTTCTCATCGCACACTTCAAATATCAAAGATCTCAAAGGTCTCTCCTTTAAGATTAATCATCTTCAAGAATTATTTCTCTAATATTTAAAAAGCTGTCTTTTTCTTCTACAAATGCTTTATAAGACATTCCATTATTGGATTTAGAAAAATATTCCAAAATTTTTTCCGGGTGAACCCATTCGGATTTTTCCAAACCCAAATAATTATCATAAGAAGACGGTTGACTCTTTAAGGTCTCTCCTTTAAGAAATAAAGCTTGCTGATGAATATATTTAGATAGATATACAAATTGTTCGTCTGAAGAAACCAACACTGCCTTATATACGCCTTGATATAAAGAACCGACTCTTTTATATTTTTTATTAAAATACATTGTGTACCTTGTGCATAAAGAACTCATAAATTTATGTATGGAATCGGGTTTTCCTTGTTTAACAAAAAAATGGAAATGGTTGGGCATTAAACAATATGCAAGAAGGGTAATTTCTTTGGAAAAATTATTGAGGCGAAGAATCTTAATTGCCTTTTCTTTTTCTACCCAGGATATTTTGGGATCGGAAATTTTATCCTGAAGTTCCTTTTCGTTTTTGGGAATTAAGTATTCTTTAAGATAAGAAAGAAAAACAGAGTAATCCTGGCTATCCAAAAATATTATTCTTTTTTCAACTCCGCGATTATAAAGATGATAATAGCCGTTTTCTAAATATTCTTTTAACGCGTTTTTAGCAGGCATATATTATATATTAACATTGTTAAATTTTTTCCTCAAGGAGAGACCTTGGAGACTTGAGACCTTGGAGACTTGGAGAACTAGTTTTCAAAATGCCATCTTGACAAAAGCCTTATCATTGCAATATAATCTCATCCACTAACTGCCCTTGGGCAGTTTTTTTTATGAAAACTAAATTTTTAAAAATTTTAACATTAGGATTAATGGCTTTAGTCATTTCATTAATATCCGTATCCTTGACATCTGCTCAAACAATTACAACCGGTGATGCATGTAGCAGCACCATTATACAGAATTGGGTTAATGTCAATGATAATATTAACTGGAATATCCCGGGTCAGCATCCAGATTGTACACCAACGCCTACGCCGACAGAAACACCGACTCCAACACCTGATCCATGTGCAGACGATCAATGTGTTACGCCGACAGTTACGCCAACACCAACACAAACACCTCCTAATGTCGGCGGGCCTGGAGACGGAAGGTCTGATAATTTAGGCTGCGGAGGTCATGACTGCAGTAACCAAGCGGCTGCTTCTCAAGGACAGGTATTGGGAGCATCAACAGGACCGACAAAAGCAGTTTTAGGACTTTCAGCAACATCTGGAAATGAAAATTCAGCTTTAGTATTTGCGCAATTATTCACAGCATTCGCATTAAGCGTTACAGGATTTAAATTCCTCAAAAATAATGCCTAAGAAAAAAGTACTGCCTTCCTCTAAACGAGCAAAAAAATCCAAAAAAGGGGATTTTAAAAATAATCCCTTTGTAAATAAAATCATCGGGCTTATTTTTATTTCAGCCGCTTTAGCTTTACTTATCTTCCCAATCAATCTTCCAACCCAAAAACCACCTTCG
>JACRFQ010000003.1 GCA_016217835.1 Candidatus Levyibacteriota bacterium
ACAATGGCCGATTTAATGAAATCGGTTCAAACCAACTACATTAAGGTTTCAAAAGGCGAAACAATTACTGGTACTGTAACAAAATTAACTTCTTCGGAAATTCTGGTTGATATCGGAGCAAAAACCGAATGCATGGTTTTGGAAAAAGATAAAAGAATACTAAAAAGTCTACTATCAAGTCTAAAAGTAGGGGATAGGGTTAATGTTTACATATTGAATGCAGAATCGGATTTTGGCAATCCTGTTGTTTCATTAAGACGTTTTAACGACGATAATGTCTGGGGACAATTAGAAGAATTGCAAAAGAAAAAAGAACAACTCGATATTGTTGTTGACGAAGCTACAAAGGGTGGATTTTTGGTTTCAACTAAAAGCGGCGTATCAGGATTTTTACCAAATTCTCAAGCTGTGTTTTTAGAAAATCCTCAAGGTTTGGTTGGTAAAACTATCAAGGCAATGGTTATTGAATTAAATCGAAGCTTAAAAAAAGTAATTTTTTCTCAAAAACAAGGTGTTTCATCCAAGGACTTTGAAAAAGCAGTCAAATCTTTAAAGCAAGGCGAAAAAATTAGCGCAACTATTTCGAATGTTGCGCCTTTTGGTATTTTTACTTTAATCAAAACAAAAGAGGATACCGCAGTTGAAGGTTTTGTGCATATTTCAGAAATTTCCTGGGAAAAATTAGCCCAAGTGCCGGAAAGTTTTAAACAGGGGGACATAATCGAAGCTTTAATCTTGCATTTTGATAAAGATTCACAAAGAATTAATCTTTCGATAAAGCAGTTGGAAAAAGATCCATTTGAAGAAAAATTAAAATCCTATAAAGTTGATCAAAAAGTAGCAGGCGTTGTTTCAAAAGTGTTATCAAGCGGAGTTTTAGTTAATCTTGAACAGGGCATTGAAGGTTTTATTAAGAAAGAAAAGATTCCACCGACAGTAAAGCTAAACGAGGGTTCATCTGTTAATGCTACGGTTGCAGAAGTTGATACAAGAAAACATAGGGTAATTTTAGTACCCGTTTTAACAGAAAAACCCATAGGATACAGGTAATTTTGAGGATAGACGATAGAAAGTAGAAGGTAGTAGTTTGAAGATAGAAGATTGAAAATAGAAATCTAGTATCTATTTTCTACTATCAAATATCTATTTTCCATCGTCAACAATCTATCGTCAATTATGAAAGCTTCGATTTCATTCGTCTGCCAAGAGTGCGGATACGATACCCCAAAGTTTTTGGGAAAGTGTCCCGAATGCGGAATGTGGAACACGCTAACCGAATTCAAAACTCAAAAGTCAAAATTCAAAAATGAAGCTTCAAATCTCAAAAATGGAACGGAAATAAAGCCCGTTAAGCTTTCTGAAATAATTCATGATGAGAAAAAAAGATTTTCAACGGGATTTTCAGAAATGGATAGCGTATTAGGCGGGGGAATAGTTCCCGGGAGTGTTATTCTTTTGGCAGGAGATCCGGGTATTGGAAAGTCTACGCTTTTGCTTCAAACAGCTTTGAATATTTCTGGAGATTCTCGTAAATCATCAATCGTAAATCATCAATCGGTTCTTTATATCAGTGGTGAAGAATCAGAACAGCAAATAAAATTAAGAGCAGTACGGCTCCTGCCCGCAATGCTTCGCAAAGCGATGCAGGCGGGTACTAAGGATTTAAAAAACGATAATTTGTTTTTAATTTCTTTAACGAATACAGATGAAATTGTTAATTTAATTGCAGAAACAAAGCCGGGGGTTGTAATTATTGACTCAATTCAAACAATGGAATCGGAAAATCTAACCGGGCTTTCCGGAAGTGTCGGGCAAATCAGATACGGAGCAGGTCAGTTTATTAAAGCGGCAAAAACCCTAAATATCCCGGTAATCTTAGTCGGTCACGTTACCAAAGAAGGAATGGTTGCGGGTCCAATGGTGCTTTCTCATATGGTTGATACGGTTTTATTTTTAGAGGGAGAAAAAAACACAGGTACAAGGATCCTTAGGAGTCTTAAGAATAGATTTGGTCCGGTTGATGAAGTTGGTATTTTTGCCATGCAGGAAGGCGGTATGGAAGAAATAACAAATCCTGAAAGTCTTTTTTTGGCAAAAGAAAATAATGCTCCAGGGAGCGTTTTGGTTGCAAATTTAGAAGGAACAAGAGCGCTTTTAGTTGAGGTTCAGGCTTTATGTGTTTTTTCAAAATTACCTATGCCACGCCGCGTTGCAGCAGGTTTTGATTATAAACGTTTGGAATTGCTCTTAGCGGTTTTACAAAAGCATGCTAGGCTTCCGGTTGAGCAAATGGATGTTTTTGTAAATGTTGCAGGAGGACTCAAGATTAACGATCCTGCTTGCGATTTGGGAATAGTCTTAGCAATAATGTCTAGTATTAAAAACATTAATCTTTCAAGACACGTTGGTATTGCCGAAGTCGGGCTTTTGGGGGAGTTAAGAACGCCGCCGTTTTTAGAAAAACGCATAAAAGAAGCTAAAAAACTTGGCTTTACAAAAATAATTACATCTACAAATTATAAAAATATCGCAGAAGTTGCTCGCACGCTAGTTATTAGAAAATAGTTATTAGTTACTAGTTTGGTTTTCGTCTATAATACGTATCTAGTATCTAGTATCTAGTATCTAGTATCTAGTATCTAGTATCTAGTATCTAGTATCTAAATTTATGGCAGATAAAAATAAAGAAAAACAAAAAGAAAAAATAGCTGCTGTTAAAAAAGACGAGAGAACAGTACATTTTTCGCCTTGGTTGGTTGGTCTTTTGGCAGATGAAGTTGCAAAAACAGTTGTAAGGTCTTTGCCTTCATTCAGGCGGTCAAACGGAAATAAGAAGAAAAAAGACAAAATAAGCCTTGAGGGCGCAATATTTTTAGACACATCTGCAATTATTGACGAAAGAATTTTTGATGTCTTTAATACAGGGCTTATCAGAGGCAGTGTGGTAATACTGGAAAGCATTTTACTTGAGTTAAAGCACATTGCCGACTCCAAAGACTTAGTAAAGCGGGAAAGAGGCAAGAAAGGCTTAATGCTTTTAGAAAAAGTTAAAAAAGTAAAGGGCATAAAATTGATTGTTTTAGGAAAAGACAAAGAAGAAAACATGGGTTTAGGTAAGCTTAAGGAAGTTGATGAAAAACTAATTCAGGCAACAAAAGTAAGTAAAGCAAGGCTTATTACTTGCGATTATAATTTAGAGAAAAAAGGAAGCATTGGTGGAGTTAGTGCTGTAAATGTTAATACTTTGGCAAATGTTTTAAAAGTTATTGCGGTTCCCGGGGAAACTTTGCATATTCAAATTCAGCATAAAGGTAAAGATTTAACCCAGGGAGTAGGGTATCTGGATGACGGCACAATGATTGTGGTTGAAAATGCGGGTTTGGATTTGGGAAGAGAGCTAGATATTGTAGTTTCCAGAGTTATTCAAACGAGTGCGGGAAGAATACTTTTTTCCAAGAAAATCTCTTAGAATCTAAAAAGGTGATACGATAACCTGCCCAATCATCGTATCACCATTCTAGCCTCCAAATATTGATATAAAAATATCAATCTGTATCAATCAAATCGATTAGTTTTAGCCTCATCAATTTTTCTTGACAACCTTTTATTTTTTTGATATCAACTCTAAATAGGTAATTAGTATTTTTTCCTGCCTAAGGACTAATTACCCTTTTTCCAAGAGCATTGCTTATCGTACAAGGACTTATTAATTCAAGTAACGAAAGCGATGCTCTTTTTTATTTACAATAAAACTACAGGAATACTAATCCCTTTTTCCAGCAATTTTTTAAATTGCTCACGCCCCTGTCTTACAAGGATATCTTGCTTATAATCTGAAATCGTTTTAACAGCATTTTTCCTTTTTGAAGTGAAGATATTTAATTTCATAACTTAATTGGATTTTATCACAGCTTGTCAAGTGTGTCAAACCTATAGCATAAAACATCACAAAAACCGTATGCCCCATAGTAAATAATAGTTAATTTAGATTGATTTAGCGGCTTAATTTTTTATAAGAAAAATATGTGGATAAGTAGGGGATGAAAAAATTTTCAATTCTCAGTTATCAATTTTCATTGAGTTATTCGATGACTCATTGAAGCATTTATTGTAAATTGGTAATTGTAGTTGTTTATATTGACTTTATGACAGGAGAGAAGAAGGACCGAAGCGGGGCATTGTAGTCGTTTAGGGTCTTATGCTTAGCCCAAAGCTTAATAAGCGAAAGAAAGTTTTTCTTAATGTCTTCTAAATAGTTTTTGGGGTCATTGCGGTGGTAATGGAGGAAAGAATCTAAATTTGCAAGCTTACCATAGGGCATAATCTTCATGAAAATATCACTATAAATAAACGGATTTGAATCTGTATTAAATCTTAGGATATCCTTTGGTAACATTGTTTTATTAATTAAAACTGTTTCGAATTGCATAGAAATTCCGTGTAAAGGATTTAGATAAATTAAGGCATTTTCGCCGGGAAAATTGCTTTTGCCGATTAACTTTCCTTTTTCATTAACAAAATTACATTGCGTGCCCACGGCAACCATACTGGGGGTTTTTATTAAAAAATTAAGTTGTTTTTTAAGCCTTAACGGGCTTGAATAGTCATCGGTATCCATAAAAGTAATAAAAGTGCCTTTTGCTTTTTTAATGGCTCTGTTAAGCGTTACTGCAATGCCGTATCTTTTTATATTCTTATAGAGTTTTATATTTTTGTGGGTTTTTTTAAGTTTTTGAAGGATTTTGTAGGAGGTATCGGAGGAGGAATCATCTATAGCAATAATTTCAATACGCTTATAAGATTGACTTAATAAACTAATGATACACTGTTCCACAGTTGTGGCAGCGTTGTGTACTGGTAGAATAACCGAAATTAAGGGTTGTTCTTTCATTTATTTCAAGTACGAAAAGTACTTAGTTTGACCTGCCCGCAGATGCTATGCATCAAGCATTGCAGGCGGGGGTTAAATACGGACAGATAATTAACCTATAAATTTAACTTTGTAAGTTTATCAATTTTAGGATTTAATGTCAAACCTTAGTAGATTGTTTTTTGGATTTTAATCTTACTATTATGATTATAAAAGTTAATATGGTAATAATAATGCCAATATATTCCAGATATTGAGGCAAATAAACTATAACTAGGAAATTTGATGAGTTATTTAATTGCCATCCATTTGCCCAATTATCTATTAATAAGTGATCTTTTAATTCTTTTCCAAAAACAAACGGAAAAATTTCTGTTATAAGGTTTACAGTAGATACTTCATAGGCATGCCAGCCTTTGGCATAGGTTTGTGATAATACTATGGTTTGGTTGTTGTTATATTTGGAAATATTGAGTGTATATAAGCTTGAATTTGGGTGCGAAAATGTATTCACAGTTTGCCTGGTAGAATCTGAATCTTTCGGATTGGAACCCTCTTCTATTTTAGATAACCAGTTATAAGGTATAGGAATTAAGTTAATTGATGCAATATCATTGATGCTTTCGATCCGTTTTATTGCAAAATTATTTATGTTTACATCAAACCCATTATTAAACACTGTAGCTGGAAGTAAATAAACGTCTGTTTTGAAATCCTTATTTTTAGGTAAAATTGTGTAAAGATCGCACCTTTTTGATTCCAGATTGGCAATGCATAGTCTTATTGGCAGGCCCTTAATATTTCTTGATTTAATAGCAATTAAATATGTTTGATTTGTATCTATTCCCTGATAGGAAAAATGATCACAAAAAGACCCATCATCCGAAGTATAACGAATATAATCCATGAATTGATTTTTAATAACCTCGCGTGATGTGGGAGCGGGTCCCCTGGGATTAACTATTCCACAATTGCCCCCTGTTTTTGGTAGCTTTGTAATATCCTGACTCAAATCATGGTTACCGGAGAAGGGAATAGTGATAGCTGTTTTATTTGAATCAGCTTGTATGTTAAATACGCTTATTTGTTCTTTAGTTATTTTTGTTTCAAATAGAGGTGAAGATTCGTTGAAGGAAAGATTTTCATAGGTAACTTTTTTAGATGAAATAATATCACTTGAATCAAGGAAAATTTTGATTTCAAGATTAGGAATATCGGAAGGTTTTATTGCAAAATATTGTAAAGATCCCAAGGTGTTATTACTTGTATCCAGTTTTTTTGAAAAATAATATATGCAACTTGATGAATCCTTTTTGGAAATGCAAAGATTGGGCTGATTATCTCCGGTAAAATTAAAATTAACGCCAATAAGAGTTTGACCGAAGTTGGGGTTAACAGGTGTTTTTTTAAAGACGTTTTCCAATGGAAATCTCATGCAGACTTGCGCATGCTGCGCAAAAAAAGAAAAACTATTTTGGTTAAACGCATTCAATCCAAATACGGGGTTTAAATCATATGATCCACAGGGAAAGATAGAATAATTAATATTTCCAATATCGGGCTTTGTAATATGTTTTTCGTTAGATGGGTAAACAGATATTAGATTATCAACGTCTGTTCTTAAAAAAATTTGACCGAGTAAAAACGGGACATTTTCTTCTATTTTCCCAATTCTAAAATTATATTTTTGATTTATGTTAAGTATTGCATCCAAAGAACCTACGGGGAGAGATAATGTTATTGGTCCCCGATTAGTTTTTCCTAAAGGAAGCTGAGGATAGACCAATATCTGCATATGGCTTTGTTCTTTTATTACAAATAAATCTGCCAAAATTTGTTTTTCTTCGGAAGTGTAATTAGGAAAGTTTATATTTGTTGTTCTATCATTTAAATCCAAGCTGATTCCCTGCTGGGTTAGGTTTAATTCCTTTAATAAATGGTTTTGATTATTAATAATGTTTCTTAAAGGGAAATTTATATCTCCTGAATCCAGGCTTATATAATCTCCATATTTTTCAAATGCAAAATCTTGATAAAAAGATTTAGCAATAGGAGAGACGGAAATGGGCTTCTTTAATATAAAAAGAGGGTAATTTTGATCGTAAACTTTATAGACAAAAAGTTTTTCGCCAAAAGCTTTTTCCATTTTTATATTTAAAGAATTACTAAGAAGCTCTTCTATCTGGGGAATAAAAAGAGTTTTAGGATTATTTCCAGGCCCCGGCGCTATAACACTTTTATCCAGAAGAATATATTCAATGTTATATTTTTTAATTACATTGTTAAAAAGAGTTTTATTTCTTGAGTAAACTGCTTGAGACATTTCTCGATAATATTGTTCATTTTCAGGAGACCACCGATCAAATTCTCTGTCAAGTAGTGGTTGTTTTATCCCAAACCATAAAAATCCTGCTCCCTGATAATACCAGTCGTGATAAGTCCACCCCCAAAAACTATTAATAGGTAAGTTTGCAATTCTTCCTTGAGGCTGAGCGTCAAACCATGCAAACATCTGGCGGTATTCGTTTGGAATCTTTACTCTCATGGCCGGACTTATAAAGTTTCCCCGAAAAGCAGGCAGTGCGTAATAGATGATTCCTATTAGGAATATATAAAATATTATATATGGAAGATTTTTAGTCTTTTTTATGCCTGAAGTTGTATTTAGAATAAGGCTTATTCCATACGCAAAATAAATACTTAACGTAAAAATTAAAATTATAGAGAATTTAGTGAAAGGAAATCTTAATGCCTCTTTGAAAAGAGGAATGTTGTCCCGTAAGAAACTATAAATAAATCCCAAAGGAGGATTTGTATTAAGCCAGAAAAAAATTCCAATCCCAAGAAAAGATAAAAGGGCAATGGCAATTTTATTTTTTTTGATAATTGAATAAACAAGTCCTATGATCGCTATTAAGGAAAAGAAATAACCGAGCATGATTACGGATTGATTCTGAAGATGGACAATCCATTCTTCCAAAAGCGGGGCGAATTTATTGTTTCCAACGTAAACACCCCAATTAAAAAGAAAGTTTTTAAAAATAAAAAGATCTTTTAACGTACCAAACGATTGATTTTGGGTAAAAGCTTCTTCCGAAAAAAGAGAATGAATCTTTGAATTAGCAACGGCACCGTTGTCATTCACTAAAAAATAAATATTAGGAAGCAGCCAAAATATATTGATTAAAATTGAAGATACAACGATAATTATTAAGTGTTTAAAACCCGATCTAAAGTTTTTACGAGCTAAGCAGTAGCAAAATAGAAATATTAAAAAACTGCCAAAAAAAGCAAACCACAGCGTTGAAGTATGCGCCATGGAAGCGCTTAGAAAGCTTACGGCAGAAAAAATTAAAAGAGTATTTTGTTTTTTGTCATTAAGATAGCGAATTGAAAATAATAGTAGCCATGGAAGACTTGCGAAATGTGTTGCAAACATTTCAAGCGGTACCTGAAAATGTTGCAGGGTGCCTAAGTTTAAAAGATAAAAAAGCCCTGCTAGAAATGAGCTTATTTCTGTATTTAAATCGGTATTTTTAAATATAATTTGTTTTACGAAAAAATAGACACCAACCGCCCCAAGGATAATTGTTAAGAAAAAATAACTATATCTTAAGAGTGAATCCGGGAGAATGAAGCTTAAGGGGAAATAAATAAACATTCGGGCAATTTCAGAAACATGGGATTGTGTTGCTAATGCTCCCAAACCCTGATGTTCTTGCCATACGCCAAAGAAAATTCTTTGAAAATAAAGCCCAAAATTAAATTCCGGGTGTAAGGTGTCCCAACCGGAAAGAATTGTTCCTACATCATAATTCGCGCTACATACGAGTATAGTAATGATAATCAGGAGCAGGAGAAATCTATTTTTATATAAGTAATTTTTCATTTTGAATATAGATAAAGTAAGTCCCCGTTTGGTAAATTATATGTCTTAATTTTTTTAAAACCCGAATTATAAACTTCAACAGCCGCTTTTAATTGCAGATAAACACCGATATTTCTTGTTGCGGGTACTCCAACTTGACTCTGTGGTACTACAATATAATTATATCTTGCAAGATAAAGCTTGATTTCTTCGTAGCTTGCAAATATTTGAGGTGGAGGGGAGTTTATTTGGATATTGTTCAGTTTTAAAATATCCCTTGTTAATAAAAAACTGCTCCCATTAATTCTTTCCTGATCTACTAAACAGAGAAGCCAAACTTCATCACCCGCATTAATGGTTGAAAGTATCTCTTTTTGTGGCCAGATAGTTCTATTGGAAGCATGAATTAAATTGTCATTTAGATTTAAGTAATCAATGTAGCCTACTATTGGTATTTTAATTGCTTTTTGATAATGCAGCGCTTGGGGTCTAAAGGAAAGTATAATATTATATAAGATTAAAAGAGAAAATACCGTTAATACAGTTAATGATCCAAATAATCTGAATTTTTGTATTAATGAGCTAAGAAAAACCCCAATTATAATTGAGGCAAAGGGAATAATGGGTAAAGTGTATCTCAAATCTTTATTTGAGATTAAGCTAAATTCTAAATATATTGCTAAAATAGTGCCCGCGAATAAAATTTTATGTTTAGATTTGTATCTTAAGAAGAAGTATAGAGATCCGATTATAAAAATAGATGCCATATAGAGATTCATCTGGAAGTTTATAAAAATATAAATATAAAAAATAAAATTTTCAAAAGTAAATAAATTAGCAGGGTCAGAAGATTCACCTACAAGATTGGGTAGTGCCTGAGTAATAAAAGATGAGAAATTGAGTGCTAACCAGGGAAATATGATGAAGAATAATATAAGTAAATATTTAGTAAGATTTTCTTTTAATGTTTCTTTTTGTTCATTACTGCTTTTATACCATTTATAAAAAGTTAATAAAAAGGGGAAAACAAGATATACAAAACCGGTCCATTTGGTAAGTATTGAAAATCCTAAAGCAATAAAGAATAACTGAGAATATTTACTATTTGTGAAATTATTAGATCTATTCAAAAAAATTAATCCGCAGAGTATCAAAGTTAAAAGGGGAATATCTAAAAGAAACCATCTTGAATGTTCCGTAACTATTGGTAAAAAAGAATAGACAGCCGCAGAGATTAAAGCTATGTCTTTTCTTGCAAAAAGATCAAGGGTATAAATATATAAGAGCACAATAGATGCAATAAAAAATAATGTAATTACGGTTTCACTGGTTTGGATAGGGTGACCGAATAAAATTATCGCAAAAGCAGCAATTGTATGAATTAAAGGGGGATAGTAGGTTGAAATTGAAAAATAATTAATTATCCTTAAGAATCCCAAAGACTGAAAGTAATTTACAAATTGCAGCGCTAAGCTCGTATGCCCCGCCTGGTCCCATGGTATAGGAGCAGTGCTTGTAAAAATCCAAAGGAGATTAGAGATTAAATGATAAGAAGTAAGTAGAATTAGAAGACTTATAGAAATATCTATTTTTGCAACAATGCGGTTCATATAAAAATTATAAAGCAAATCCAATCTTTAATAAAGCTTGAAAGACATTAATTTAATAAAAAAAGGCAGGGGTTTAATCCTGCCTTTTATTTTTACAACAAACTTTTACAAGTTTAGTTTGTAAACCAGTTGCTTCCAACTAATTCCCAATTTGTGCTTGCGTCTTGGTTTCTGCCAAGTACTTGTTGTAATTCGGTGTATGCTCCTGTATTAGCATCAAAAAATATTGCTGTTAATCTGGAAGCTCCACCATCTCCCTTATTGGTTCCACCGCTGTGGGAAGTTTCGGCCATTTGCATGAATTGACCTTCGGATACAAAAGCCACATTGGCGTTGTCTCCTGATTCATACATTCCGACTAAAGCATGCCCGGGTTGGTAATTGGTGATTTCTACAGTTGTATTTCCGTCTGTATCTTGCTTCATATCGCCAAACTTACCTCTAACGAAAAGAAAGTAATTATTATCTGGTAATGAAGGCATTTTTATCTCAAAATCTCCAATTTTAACATCCATTTGTCCGGCGGATGCCATCATAAATCCTCCTTCGGGAAGATTTTGATATGCAGGTCCGGCGTAATGTAATACCTCTTGTGAAACAGGGCTGAAAACTCTTATGCTTCCGTCTGATTCATACATGGTATTCCATCCTCCGGGATTTGCCCCGAAAGGATTTTCTTTACCTGTAAAACCGAAATCAGGACCTACTAAAAGTGCTCCCGGTTCACCTAAAACCATTTCACTCCCTAAGCCAATTTTGTGGCTAAAAGGTTTATGATCTGATTTGTCGACGTTTTTAGGATCAACATTATCCGGTGTACCGATAAAGCTTACTGAACCAATTTTAATTTCAGCTTCAGCTGGTGCTGTTGGCTCCGGTGAGGGAGTCATTGTTGGTTCAAGTGTTGCTGTTGCACCTGGTGTATGTGAAGGCTCAGGTGAACTAGCTGCTGCGCCTTTAAAAATGTTGCTACCGTTTAGGGCTCCAAATGCTGCTCCATATACTAGAGTTGCTGCTAAAGCACCCTTAACCCAAGGTGATGCAGCTCTTCTAAACCCTCTTTTTTTGTCGGCATCAGGTGTTTGTGCGGCAGGCTGCGTATCAATTGAAGCACCATCTACTTCCGCTATCGCAGCGATTCTTGCTTGTTTTTCTACGCCCCAAGCTCTAATTTCTTCGGGTGTCATCTGTAACTTTTCGTCAGTAGTTAAATTAGGATTAAATGGTTGTCCTAATTCGACTCCCGCTGCTATATGTCCTTGATCTGTATTTGTTCTTATTTCTACCATATTATATTCACCTCCCTTATTAAAGGTTATTTTTTAATTGCTCTTTTTCTTAAGATAAATCCTGCTAATCCGCCGGGGATTAATGAAATTAATGGTAACATTTCGGGTCCTGTTGCAGGTGTGGCTACAATAGGAGTAGTTACGCTTAAAACATTACGTTGAATACAAAATTGCGAATTATCTTCGGATCTGTCTCCACCAGATTGTACTGCAACGTAGTTTAATGTGCAAATTACTCCCTGATCTAAGGGAAGTTTGCTATCTTCAACAATTTTTGCAGTTAATTCCAGGGTTCTAACTTCATTTACTTCAAGCTTGTCGATATTAAAAGTTATGGTTTTTGTATTTGCGTCGAATGTTCCAAAACCTTTAACAAGCTCAATATAGGGAGGAAGTGTATCTTTTACTTCTATATTATTAAGTTTTACTCGTCCGGTATTTTTAACCAAAATTTGAAATTTTATTTCTTGTCCGGCATTAAACTTGTCGTAATTTGCTCCTAAATTTTCAACGAATACATGAGTTGTAGGGTTTTGGACTTTCTTAGTAACTAAGACGTCTGTAAAACAATCATTTGATCCATATGCTCCGTCGCATGATTGACCATAAGCACCCGTATCATTTCCGGCTGCAAATGTTTTAGTGGGTAGGACTGCATTAGTTAAGAGCAGGCCGCTGATTAATATAGTATATAAAGTTTTTTTCATAAAGATATATTTGCGAACCAGAGTATATCAATTATTATAGGATATGTCAAGTACCTAAAATAAGTATATATTTAGGCTTACGTTAAGAATACAGGGGATTATAACAATTGTTATAGGACATGTCAAGAAAGAAACTCAAAACTTAAAATTTAAAAGTCAAAGGTACAATTTAAAACTCAAAATTTTTTAAATTTGAACATTTGGAATTGACCCGCCTGCAACGCTTTGCATAGCAATGCGGGCAGGTTAGAAATTAGAAATTAAGAATTATAAATTCCTAATTTTGTCCCCTTGACAAAATTAGGTTCGTGTGGTGTAATAATTTTGCTTTAAGATTCTTCAATTCCTGCTTTGGCGGGATAAAAGCAAATCCAAAACATTGACTAATTACCATACATTATTAATTAATTATTAATTTCCAATTTACAATTTACAATAAATTTTCAATGCATCAATGATTCATTGAATGAAAATTGACCAGCCTGCAACGCTTTGCATAGCAATGCGGGCAGGGAACTGAAAATTGAAAATTTTACCATTATGCCGGTTAAAAAATCACATCCAAAAGTCTTAATACAAGAACCAACAGTAGAGGATATTGTTGGTCAACCTGTGGACGAGAAGGCCGAAAAAGAGCCTGTTGAGGAAGTTTCAGCCCCAGCTCCCGTAGAACCCGTTTACCACGAATACGCGCCAAGACCGGTGCGTAGTTATGATGAGCAAAGATACGAACCGCAAAGCGTACCAACACAAGTTGTCAAAGGATTCTTAGATATTCAGCCGGAAGGGCACGGGTTTTTAAGGCCAAAATTCATACCTTCACAGCGCGATATTTATATTTCCCAGTCTCAAATCAGACGCTTTATGCTGCGACCCGGAGATTTGGTCGAAGGAGTCGGCAGACCGCCAAAGGATACAGAGCGTTATTTCGGGCTTTTAAAAGTCGAAACAGTCAATAACATGGGAGCAGACGAAAGTCTTAACAGGCCGTATTTTGACGATTTAACCCCAATTTATCCCAAAAAACAAGTTACTCTGACAACAGGTAAAACACCGCTTTCAACAAGAATTATAGATTTGGTAGCGCCAATCGGCTTTGGACAAAGAGGAATGATTGTTTCTCCGCCAAAAGCAGGGAAAACAACCATCCTAAAAGAATTAGCAGCAGGAATTACCAAAAACTTTCCCGATGTTCATCTAATGGCAGCTTTAATAGGGGAAAGACCGGAAGAAGTTACAGATATTTCTTCTTCAGTCATTGGTGAAGTGGTTGCTTCAAATTTTGACGAACCGCCGGAAAATCAGACCAGAGTTGCAGAAATTACGCTTGACAGAGCCAAAAGAATGGTCGAAATGGGAAAAGACGTTGTAATTTTATTAGATTCAATCACAAGATTGGCAAGAGCATACAATTTATCAGTTGCGCCAAGCGGCAGAACATTATCCGGAGGTTTTGATCCTGCAGCGCTTTGGCCTGCTAAAAAATTTTTTGGAGCAGCCAGAAATTGCCGGGAAGGCGGAAGCTTAACTATTATCGGCACAGCCTTAGTTGATACAGGTTCAAGAATGGATGATTTAATTTATGAAGAATTTAAAGGAACAGGCAATATGGAGCTTCATTTAGACAGAAGATTGGCCGATAAAAGAATTTATCCTGCAATTGATATTGAGGGTTCGGGCACAAGGCAGGAAGAATTGATTCTTTCCGAAGACCTTCTGAAAAAATTAGTTACTATGAGAAGAGCTTTGTATATGTTAACCGATGATGAAAGAACAGCTGTTCTGGTCGAAAGATTGGCAAAATCAGAAAATAACGAAGAGTTTTTAGACTCCTTAAAAACCGGCTAGCGTCTAGAATCTTTGAAGTTAGATTTTCTTGACGTTTTTGATCTTGAATTCTCGATTTCTTGAATTCCAGATATCAAGTTTTCAAATATTCAAGTTCAAGAAATTCCAACTTCTAACATCAAAAAGTCCAAATTTAGCTTCAATAATTTGACACAGGTTGTTAATTTTGCTAACATTTACTCTCCGAAATGAATAAAAAAAAGCTCGTAAGTCTTATTTTGCCTATAAAGAAATTTTTATTAACGTTTCCCGAATTTCTCTCTTTTTTGTACTCTTATTTAAAAAGTAAAACAATTGATTTTAGTCTTCTTTTTGAGGCTAATAAGAATATTTTAGTTAGATTTTTTACGATGAAACGGGGCCGGTATAGCCGGCCTTTTTTGCACTTTGCCACAATGGGGGTTTTAACAATAGGAGTAATAGTAGCTCCTTTTTTAGCAAGTACTTATCCTATTTTTTCTCAAAATTCAACAACCGCAGCTAAAATAGCTTCATCTGCGCAAGCGCAGTCAATCATAGTCGGTGAAAATTTGTTTCAAACCGATATTTCTCAAAAACCAAGAGATAAAATAATCAGCTATACGGTTCAGAAAGGGGATGCCATATCAAATATTGCTCAAAAGTTTGGCATTTCTGCTGAAACAATAAAATGGCAAAATAATTTAACAGGTGATTATTTAAGCATAGGAGATGAGTTAGAAATCCTTCCTGTAACAGGAATTGCCTATAAGGTTCAAAGTGGCGATAGTGTTTATACAATTGCCAAAAAATTTGATACAGAAGCGCAAAAAATCGTCGATTTTCCATTTAATGATTTTGCTAATCCCGAAACCTTTTCTTTAGTTAACGGGCAAATACTTATTATTCCTGACGGAATTAAGCCTTCGGAGCAGCCAACATATATTAGAAAGCAAATATTTATTGCGGAGGGCCCGATTTCTGTTTCTTCAGCCGGTTTTACCTGGCCGATGCGGGGTGGAATTTCCCAGTTTGCTTCCTGGTATCATATGGCTTTGGATATTACGGATCCTGTTGGAACACCCGTGGTTGCAGCTCAAGACGGAACCGTTTCAATGGTTTCCATAGGCGGTTGGGATAACGGATATGGTACGAATATTTATATAGATGGCGGAAACGGTTATAAAACTCATTATGCTCACATGTCCTCAATTAGCGTCAGTGTTGGGCAAAGAGTAATAGCGGGAAAAACAGTTATTGGTTATAGCGGAAATACGGGTAGGAGCACGGGTCCGCATTTGCATTTTGAGGTAATCAGAAATGGAGTCTTAGTAAATCCCCTTTCATACATACAATAAATTAGTATCTGGTATTTAGTATTGAGTATTTTGTATAATAAATGCGTTGACTCGGGCTTGTAGTTCACCTGGTAGAACACCTCATTCGCATTGAGGAGGTAAGCGGTTCGAGTCCGCTCAAGTCCACTTTATTAGACTATAGATGATAGAATATAGAAAGTAGATTTTTGAAGTTAGAGGATAGATGTTGGATCGAATTTCTAGTTTCCATCTTCAAATTACCATTTTCTACTTTCCATTTTCTATCGTCTAGCCTTGGGCCTGTGGTATACCGGTAACACATCTCCTGGCCCCGGTACAATTTGGGCCGTTAGCTCAGTTGGTAGAGCGCTTCGATGGCATCGAAGAGGTCACCAGTTCAAATCTGGTACGGTCCACCAAATTTACGGGGTAAACATGGAAGGGGCCTGCCCCGTATAACCGCCACCGTGAGGCGAGGACGTAGACCTCGCGAACGGAAAGGTTTATGCGGGGTCCGATTCCCCTCAGGTCCACACAGAGTTAGAGTTTATGAAAAAATATCTCGAACCAAAAGTATTTTTACCCTTTCTTTTAGTAGTTATTCCGGCTATTGTCTATTGGTTTACAAAACCTCCTTCAGTCCTCTGGGTTGATTCAGGAACGATGATCGCCGCTTCCTATACGCTTGGAATTCCTAATCCGCCGGGTTTTCCATTCTATATGATGGCCTCACATATCTTCTCAATTGTTCCCATATTTAATGTTTTAACCAGACTTGAATTTTTCAGTATCTTATTTTCAATTCTGGCTTTATATCTTATTTTCAGAATTATTATTCTCATTATTAAATCCGACTTTTTCTTTTTCAAATCCGCCAAGCCAAACGAATCTCTCAAAATAAGTTTTCAACCAAACAAGAACTTAAAATACTTTGCCGCCCTTTTTGGAGCAATATCGTTTGCTTTTTCCTATCAATACTGGTCTCAATCGCAAAATACGGAAGCTTTTATTTTTACTGATTTTTTTCTCTGTCTTTTTATTTACATCCTTCTTTTTGTTCAAGCTAAAAAGGTAACATTTCTATCACAAATTAACCAAAAAACAAATCCATTCTCACAATATTTATTTAAATGTCTATTGCTCTTAGCTTTTCTTTATGGCTTGGCGGCCGGAGCAAATCCAACTATTGCGGTTTTGATCCCCGGGGTTTTATTTGTGATGTATCTAAATAGAAGAGCGCTAAATCTTAAGCAAGCAATTGTTCTTGGATCAGTATTTTTAATTACATTAGCAATAGTCTATAGCTATCTACCCATAAGAGCATCTGCCTGGCCTTTTGTTAACTGGGGGAATCCACAAACGTGGTCTCTTTTCATAGGGCAACTTAGAGGAGAAGGTCTTAATATTTATGAACCTCAGTCAGGCTCAATTAATGGTTTTACAGGCTCTCCACTTATATTTTTCCAGTCTGTATCTTATTTTTTCTACCTTTTGCTTATACAATTTACTCCTGTTCTGCTTCCGTTTCTGTTTACAGGCGGTTATTTTATTTATCGAAAAAATAAATATCTTTTCTGGTTTTTGTTAACTGTTATTTTAGTTAACGTTTTCTATGCCGGTCTTTATTATTCGGGTAATCGGGAATCCTGGTTTATATTAGCTTGGATAATTTGTGCAATTTTTATAGGAATTGGATTTTATTACGCGGTTTTGAGGCTTTCTCTTAAATCAAAGTATATAAACGTCTTGGTTTTGCTCTGTTTTCTCCCGCTTTTAGTTTGGTTTATTCCCTTAAACAGAAGCCAGCATTATTATTCAGAAGATTATGCAAAGAATTTATATTCTTCTTTAAATAAAAATGCAATATTAATCGGAACAGGAGATTTTTCCAATTCCTTGGGTTATTATCTTCGTGTAGCAGATAAATTTCGGCCCGACGTTACACCTATAACCGCCAATACTTTTTATGTAAATAAGTGGTATCGCGATGGTCTAAAACATTCTACAAATATCAAGGTATCGGAAAAGCTGGAAGATATTATTCAATACAAAGCGTTTGATGAATATAATAGGGCAATGAATTCGTTTATCGCAGATAATATCGATAAGCATCCTATTTATGTTACACATCTAACCCTAAGGGCATCGGCGCTTGCTGCAACAGATGCTGGACAGCTTGTGCTTGACAGCAGGTTTAAATTTATTCCGCATGGTCTTTCTCTTCAGGTTGTTCCAAGTAGCTCAAATGTAAAACCCGATATGAAATCTTTTGATTTTACTTTTAAAACGCCAAATCCCGAGAAAGCGCCTTTTTATCTGGAAAGAAATTATAACTCGGGTTATAAAAATTTGGCAAATGATTATGCTTATTCCTATGAAGCACTGGGGGATTGGTATTCTAGCAGCGGAGACTACGATAAAGCATTCGATTACTACAAAAAAGCAGATTCCTGGTCGCCGAACAATCCCGAAATTCTTTCCCGTTTTGGCCAGTATTACGGAACAAAAAAAGAATTGAATGTTGCAAGACAATACTTTCAAAAAGCTCTGGATCTTTCTCCCGAGAATTTTTCGATACGTTTTAATTTGGCAGTAACCCTAGCTAATATGGGAAGAATTGACGAGGCTTTAGGGCAATACAAGATTATTGTGCAGTATGCCGCGGGTTCTTCCATAGCGCTTGACGCTATGAATCAGATAGAGCTGTTAAGTCAGCCTATACAGCAGTTCCAGGCAACAGCAAGCGCTAAGCTAACCGGCAATACTTTTGTTAATCAAGAGAATAATTATTCATTTGTATATCCTTTGGGGTGGAGTGTTACAAAAAACAGCCGGGGTTTGGTTTCTGCGACAAACGGAAAACTTGGAAAACAAGCTCTTAATCTGGTATTTTTTGGTCAGCAAATTACAACGCCGCAAAGAATAGATGATTTTGTTAAAACCGGCCCATTAAAACAGCAAGGCACGCTTATAGACATTCAAACCATTAACGTTCCAGGGCTTAAAGCTTTTCTTCAGGTCTGGGGACAAAGCGGGGCGTCCAGTCAGGTGATTGTTATTACGAATGACAAGTGGGCATGGCAGATAGCAGTTTCCCCCGGAGATTCAACCAACATGGGCGATCTTTACAAGATTCTTAATACTTTTAAATCTCTTCGATAAGACCATCTGTTTTTGATTGTTTTAACAACCCTGTTTTAGCTTGAATTATTTTTGTTAATTCAAAAGCTGAAAATACAATTAATATTAAAATACTTAATAATGAAATATAATTTGCAGCGGTAACCAACGGAATATTCTCAAATTTAGCCACAATCTTATTGTTGCCGGCGGGTAGGGATAAATAAACAAAATCATAAATATTAGACGTGTCAGGCGTTACAAGCGTGTCGTTTATGCTGAATGTCCAGCCGGGAAAATAATGAATAAAAAGTTCCGCTTTAATAGGGAGTTTTGAACTTATATTGAATTCTTTATAGATAAACGTATCTTTGATTACTTTTTTGGCTGCATTCGGGTCCGATAAGGCAATTTTATCTAAAGGTACTTTATTTTGTTCCGGTAAAACGTCCATTGTTTTTGGAAAGTAGCCCATTAAGGCTGTACCGCCCAACTGACCTTGCGCTATTCCTTGGTAAAAGTCTTTTGAATCTTGGGCAAAATAAGCTTTTGCTAAATAGGCTGCGGGCTGTAAATATCGGTAACTTAAAAGGGGAGCGGCAATTATAAAAATTATAAATAAGGCTATTTTATAAGTTTCTTTTCTAAGATACATAAACAGCATTCCCGATAAAACTGCGGCCGCAAATATCGCAATAGATAAAAACCTCCATGGAAACTGCAAGAAGGAAAGATACGGCGTCCCTTCCCAGAAGGGTTGGGAGAAAGAAAGGGTCATATACACCCCAAAAAATGCTATTGAAAGCCAAAACAAAGTCTGTTTAACAGCCGGGTGAGTAATTTTTTTATAAAAATAAAAGACTAAAATAGCAATAATAGAAACAATTACTGCCCAATTTACAATTCCAAGTTGGAACGATAATTGATCCGCGCAGCCTGGCTGCGAAGTTCCGTAATCCCAGTTAGACCAGAAAAGTTGGCTAAGGCAGACAAAATGTTTATGGAAATCAAGATAGCCGGCGTTAAGGGTGGAGGCTTTGGTAATGCCCTGTTGTAAGAGTGCAGGAATTGCAAAGAAGGCCGATAATCCTCCTCCTAAAGCAAAGCCTAGGAAAATAAGAACGGTATTTTTAATTAATAATTTTAGCTTAAATTCAAACTTGAACTTTTCATAAAAAAGAAAACAAATATAGAAAAAAAGAGGAACACCAAATATTAAAAGAGTGGGCGGGTGGGAGACAAATGTCGCGGCGCTAAATAAAGCAAGCAGACTTAGGTAAATTCTTTTTTCCGTTGTGATAAGCCTTTCAATCGCCCAAAACATTCCCGGAGCAAAAGCAAGAGCAATGCTTTCAGGATAAGCGCTTCTGACGAAGATATCTAAAATATGATACGGGGCAAAAACATATAAACATGAGGCTGAAAGTCCTGCCAAAGTGTTACTGGTGATGTTTTTAACAAATAAATAGGTTATCAATCCTGAAAAAAGCCACATAAAAAGTACGGTAGAATAGAGGGAATTTAAAATATCAAGTCCTAAAAAGCGGGGAATTTGACCTAAATAATAAAGTAAAGGTTGGTAATAGCTAAATAAAGGCTGGTTTTGTCCGGGAACTACCCATTCAATCCAGCGCACTGGAAATTGTCCTTGAGAAAACGCGTCTGTGAATATTCTTAAATATGTAAGATGCGCTCCTGCGTCATGTCCTCCCAAGGCCTGATTTTTAAGAAATGGCGGGAAAAGAATAAGATATACAAAAAGAGATATAAAAATAAGTATATTTCTCCAGAATCTTAAATCAAAATCGTCTCTTTTTTCAGGCGGTTTATGATAGTAGGCATCGTAATTATAGTTTTTCTTTCTTTTATGCTTTCTAGACATAAGTGTAAAAATTATAACACAGTTTCGGCTGGTCCACTCTGTTAGACGATAGATGATGGAATATAGAAAGTAGATTTTTGAAGTTAGAGGATAGATGCTGGATCGAATTTCTAGTTTCCATCTTCAAATTACCATTTTCTACTTTCCATTTTCTATCGTCTAGTTTTGCTATCTAGCATTTAGTATCTTCTATTTGATATAATGCAATTAATGTCAGGGGTAATCTCCCTCAAAAAGCATACATGTTTAATATAATTACTCCAAGAAAGAGGGAGGTGAAACAATAATTTTCAATTTTCAATTTTCAATTTTCAATTAATTTTGATTTTTGACTTTTGATTTTTGACTTCAAATAACGTGAATTTTCAGGATAAAACATTAGTTTGCAGAGATTGCGGTAAAGACTTCGTCTGGACCGCTTCCGAACAAGAATTCTATCAGAAAAAAGGTTTTGAAAACGAGCCGGTAAGATGCCCTGATTGCAGAACTTTAAAAAAACAAAGAATGAACCAGGACAGACCGGAAAGGCAAAGTTTCGAAATAACTTGCGCAGAGTGCGGTAAAACAGATACTGTTCCTTTTAAACCAAGAGGAGACAGACCAGTACTTTGTAGAGACTGTTTCAGAAAACAAAGAAGCTAACTCAAGATTTAAGATTAAAGATTTCGGATTTAAGAGTATTTTTAAATCATATATCAATAATTGTTAATCAATTGGTTGTTTCCTCTCGCTATTAATTCAAAAAACTTAATAAAAGAGATGGATTTTTAGTGGAAAAGACTTTGAGATTAGACGCTAGACGCTGGAAGTTGGATTTTGAAGCTGGAAGGTGGAAGCTAGTATCAAACCTCTATCATCTAATTTCAAGTTCTAATTTCTAGCTTCTATTGTCTATCGTCAATTAAGTTTATGGGTTTATTGAAGGAGCAATACTTGGGGTAGGAGACACTGTGCCCGTTGGTGTTGGAGTTGGTGTTCCGGATAGCCCGGGAATTTTAACCGGCGGGTTTTGTTTTGGTAAAACTGCTGATGGTGTTGGAATACCTAAGGCTTCTTTTGGTGTTGGGTTTTGTGTTTGAGATGCCTGTTGTCCAAGCGCTGCTTCTATAGCTTTTATTTCTGTGTCTATCTTATCAAGATTTGTTTTATCATTTAAAACAAGTGTCCTAACTGTTTGGTATTGCGTTAAAGCTCCTTTTAAGTCTCCTTTTTCTTGTAAAGCGTGGCCCAAATTATAATAGCCATTTGGAAAATCCGGTTTTAAATTAACTGCCTGCTGAAATTGCTCCTGGGCTTTATCCCATAGACGCAACTGGTAATAGATGCCTCCTAAAGCAATATATTGTTGTGGATTTGCTGGGTCAAGTTTTAGAGCTTGTTGCTGGGCAAGGACTGCAAAGGAATCGGCATTTTGACCAAAACCAATCAAACTCCTATATATGCTTGCCAGATTTTGCCAGTTGATTGGATTAAGCGGAGCAAGGGTTGTTGCCTGCCTTCCCGCATTTATAGATTGTTGGACAAGAGTATAAATTGTTCGTGAAGTTTCCGCGCTTGGACTTGCTCCCTGCGGAATGGAAGAAGCAAGAGAGTTAGCTAAGGCAAGGTTTGTTTGGGAAAAAACCCTGTGGTATGAATCAATATATTTGCCCGTTAAGCTAGCCAATGCCTGATTTTGATAATCATATGTTAATTGTCCATTGTTTTGATTGGCCGCAACCAGGGATTTTTGAAAAGCAATGTTAGCTGATAAATAATCAAATGATCCATAACCAAAGAACAATGCTGTCACGATAGTAAGTCCAAGTACGAAATAAGATAACGTTTTGTTGCCTCTTTTTGCTTTTGTCGGGTCTTCCAGAGCAAAAGCAAAAAAGCCCTTTTTTAAAGCAACTAAGGCAAGCTCGACGTCAAAGTATTTTTGATCATCTTTTAAGCCCCTAAGCCCTGCATAAATTCCCAAAAGAAAAAATAGAGGAACAAGAGCAAAGAATGATAAGGGTAAGATAAAGCCCATTGCCAAGACAATAACTAATGGAATAAATAAAGGCCTTTCCTTTATAACTTTAAAACAAAGGAATAAAAAGCTCAAAAGTCCCAAAAGTCCGGTTGTTGCCAATAGCTCTAAGACGAAACTAGAGCTTTTTATAAATGTAAAATTCCAAAGGAGGGGGTTTGCATTAAAACTTGCTTGTTTAAATCTGGTAAAGTCAGTTAGGTATTGTCCATAGCCGCTGCCAAACAGTAATCCCTGAAATATTCTGCCGTTATCTTGGGAAATTGCGGCAAAAGCAGTCTGAAAACCCGTTTCCATTGGGAGAAGTGGAAGCATACCCGGCTTTAGTAAGCTATACAAAGATAGAATAAGACCTATTAAGATAATAATTGATACTATGCCAAATCCAAACATTTTTGTAATATCTGCTTTTTTATCTTCTAAAGACTCCCTGTGTTTTCTTCTTAATATAAAAGGAGTAAGAAAGTATAAGCCAAGAGGGAGTAAGAATAAGAGGTATAAAGCAGTGTCAAATAGGGAACCGGAGGGAGTAAAGCCCTGAACTTTTGTAAAATCAAATGGGAAAACGTAAATCTTAAAATAGGAAAAAACCGTAATTAAGGATAAAAGCGCGCCGCCTGTTAAAAGGCTTGAAATTAGTACAATAGTAGATTTTTCATCTTTAACATTATATGTAATCGCAAAAAAGGAAAATCCTATAAAAAGAAATGGGACGAAATTTACAAAAGAATCAACCCGGCTTACCGAAAATATAGTTGACAATAATATTGCCAGTAAAAAAAGTAAAACAGGAAGGTCAAAGGGAGTTCTTCTAATTATAACTTTTTCGGTTAAAACAGTTTTTGCTCCAAATAGAAGCATTAGTGAGAGCGTTACGAAAACAAGCAGTGCTTGTTTTGGTAACGTAAAAAAATCGGTTGTTAAGTTTGTAAAGAAAATAGGAAAAAGAATAAATAAAAGACCAAGTAAGACTATAGATGCTCTTTCTATATAGTTAATAATTTCTAATTTTTGTTCTTCTCCCATAAATTATTTTGATGCTAGAAATTGGAAACTGGATGCTGGATTTTGAAGCTCGAAGATGGAAGATTGATTTCTAGCTTCTAACCTCTAATTTCAACTTCTAACCTCTAATTTCTATTGTCTATTATCAAATAGACTATGTCTAAATTAACAATTACTCAATATAATGTCAAGGAGTAATCCTTCAGATTACTCCGCAGACCCGCCGATAATCGCCCCGTGAGGCGTGAACGAATAGTTCTGACCTGCCCACAATGCTTCGCATAGCGAGGCGGGCGGGAAAGCCGAACGGCAAGATATGGCTGGGTCAAGGATAAAAAATTCCGAAGAATTTTTTTGACACCGGAAATTGGATACTAGAACTTTTGATGCTACCTGCCTGCCGGCAGACAATAGAACAATTCAACGATTGTAAATTGTAACGTCAGTTGACACGGGTTATTTTACGCACCTATACTATTATTATAGATGGTAAGCAAAAAAAATTTAATTTTTTCTTCACAAGGATTTATCCAATATCACTTTTTATGTTTATGTTCTAAAAAGCAAAATGAATAATCAAATTTATATTGGTTCAACTAAAGATCTTAGGAAAAGACTAAAAGATCACAATAGCGGAAAAGAAATATCAACAAAGCGCTATCTTCCATGGAGACTGATTTATTATGAAGCTTTTATTGAAGAAAAATTAGCCAGAATTAGAGAGCACAAGCTTAAACACAATGGAAACGCATTAAGAGAATTAAAAAAAAGAATAGGATTATTGAATTTACTCAATACTACTTTTAGTTCAAAGTTAAATAAAAGTGATGCTGGATTTACTCTTATAGAAATTTTGGTGGTTTTAGTAATGCTTTCTGCTTTTTTGTTATTGGGTCTTTTAGCCCTAGACCCCGTGGCTCAGTTCGATAAGGCAAAAGATGCGCAGAGAAAACATGATTTTGAAGAAATAAACAACGCATTGGATACTTATTATAACGATAATAGTTGTTATCCGACTCAATCGCAAAATTTACCTTTTGGTTTGGAATGGAAAGATTCTGTAAGCGGGGTGGTTTACATGAAAAAAGTGCCTCAAGATCCGGATTGTTCTAAAACAGGGTATTGTTATGTTTATCAAACAGATGCAAATACCTGTCCTCAATGGGGCGTTTTATGGACAAGGTTTTCAAGACCGACAGATGCCTCACGCTGTCTTATACAAAGTGCGTGTGGCACTAATCCCAATCCGCAATATAATTATTGCGTTATGTCCGGTAATATTAATTGTTTGTATATACAATCAAATCCTTTGTAGGATCCAAATTCTTTTTTGGCATAGACGATTTTCTCGCAGCCTCTGTACGATAAATCATTAATCATGTAAATTGACAAAGTCAATTTACAATAATCCAGTTAAATTGAATCGGCGTTAAGCTTGCGTTTTGCACCCCAGCTGTAAAGCTTTCATTTGGCACTTGTCTTAACAAGAATAATGGTTGATTTGTACTGGTTGTAGGAGTTATGTAAATCAAACTCTTGTCAGTTACCAATGCGTTATTTATAGTCATTTGCGTTCTGCCCGCATTGATTGTGCCGGTTCCGGCACTGCCTGTTGCAATAACTTCGGTTGGCGATACTGCCAGGGCAGGCGCAACAAGACCTAAGTTCAATTTACTAAATGTAGCAGTACCTGAAGCGACTAGATCTCCGAGTTGGTTGACGCTCAAAATGTCAGTGTTTCCGGAATTTTGAATTTTGAAATTTGAATTTTGAATTCCATTGGCGGAATCGGATGCTAAGTTTATCGCCAGATCATTACCGGGTAT
>JACRFQ010000005.1 GCA_016217835.1 Candidatus Levyibacteriota bacterium
CAAATCTGCGCCTGAAAATCCGACTGTTCTTTTGGCAATTTTTTGCCATTCAACTTTAGATTCAAATGGTTTTCCTTTTGCATGAATTGCCAATATTGCTTTTCTGCCGTTTACATCAGGAAGTTCCAAGGCAACTCTTCTGTCAAATCTCCCGGGGCGTACCAACGCGGGGTCTAAAACATCCGGTCTATTGGTTGCGGCAATTACAACCAATTGCTCATTTGGCGTAAATCCGTCCATTTCAACCAAGATTTGATTTAGCGTCTGCTCTCTTTCATCGTGTCCGCCCATAAATCCGGCACCCCTTTGTCTGCCGATTGCATCAACTTCATCGATAAAAATAATTGCGGGTTGGGCTTTTTTAGCAGTATTGAATAAATCTCTTACTCTTGATGCTCCAACTCCAACCAGCATTTCCATAAATTCAGAGCCTGCCATTGAGAAAAAAGCAACATTTGCTTCTCCTGCTGTTGCTCTTGCCAAAAGAGTTTTTCCGGTTCCGGAGGGGCCTATCATTAAAACGCCTTTTGGGGTACGCGCTCCCATTGCTTTGTATTTACCGGGATTTTTAAGAAAATCTACAACTTCCGTTAGTTCCTGTTTTGCTTCATCAACGCCTGCAACATCTGCAAAAGTTACACTTGGCTTGTCTTTATTAAATAGTTTTGCCGATGATTTTCCAAAAGAAAAAACACTCTCCTGCGCTCCCCTTGCCTGCCTAAAAATAAAATAGAAAAATGCCACCATTAAAACAATTGGCAAAATAGAAGTTAAAATATTTATCCAATTATTCATTGTGGTATCGTCTTTAATAACAACTTTGGTGCTTCCCAAATTAACACCGGCATCTTTAAATAATTGATAAACATCGGCGTTTACTTCTTTAAAACTTTGAAGCATTGCGTTTTTTTCATTGGCAATAATTTTATTGGGGTAAACCTCAATCGAAGCTACTTTGCCTTGCTTTATATCGTTTATCAGTTGTGACAATGGGACTGTTTTTGTAGTTCCATTAAGTGAAGTTGTTGAGGAATTGCCTGCGCCAAAAAACAAAAATGAAGCAAAAAGAATTAAAAATGCGTAAATAATGATATTTTTCCACGAAAATTTCATTTTTACTTTTACATGCCTTAATTTTTTGGGTTTTTTAATACCTGCCATAGCCCACGAATTATAACACAAAATGAAGCTGATGTTCAATGCATAAATAATAATTACTACATTGTTAGATTGTTAGATTGTTAGAATTATAAGGGGGGTAACAGAGGGAGGCAATCCATTTTCAGATGAACTGAAAGCCGTCACGCCAACGATTAGATTTTTATCAAAACTTTTAAACAGGCTTTCACTTAGCGAGCGGGTATTTTTTGGAATCTTAGACAAACTAAAGCAAGCGTCATCTGACAAATGTGATTGCCGACTGATAGCAGAACCCCGACTTTAAACTAATCCAACTTTTTCTTTTACACTTTGGAGTGTTTGTGAGGATTTTTCTATTGCAAAATCCCTACCTTCGCCTAAAACTTGTCGCAGGGCTTTTTCGTCGCTTCTGATTTCATGATATTTTTTCTGGATTTTAGATAAATGTAAAACTACCAAATCTGCTAAAAGGTTTTTAAATTCTCCGTATGATTTTCCTTCAACCTCATCATAAGTTTTGTTTAAATCCCAATCTTTTAAAGCAGAATAAATAACCAAAAGGTTTGATAATCCCTCGCTACTTGCGTCTCTTGAAATCTGTGAACCCGAATCTGTTACTGCTTTTTTAATTTTTTCTCTAATCTGATCTTCTGAGTCCAATAGATAAATTGTTGCCAGAGAATTGGTGTCGGACTTACTCATTTTATTGTCGGGATTTTGCAGACTCATTATTCTTGCAGCCTCTTTACTGATAACAGGAACCGGAAGCTTAAAAGTTTGCCCGAATTTTGAGTTAAACTTTTCTGCCAAATCCCTTGTTAATTCAAGATGTTGCTTTTGATCTTGTCCAACCGGCACTTCATCTGTTTGATAAAGCAAAATATCAGCGGCCATTAAAACAGGATAATCAAAAAGCCCTGCATTTGCCTCATGTTTTTCTGATTTGTCCTTGAATTGAGTCATCCTTTCAAGTTGTCCAAATGGAGTAATTGTATTCAAAATCCAAGCAAGAGAAGTATGATTAGGATTCTCCGATTGGACAAAGATATGGGATTTTTTAGGATCAATTCCACAAGCCAAGTAAAGTGCGGCGACTTCCAAAACCTTTTCTTTAAGTTGAACCGGATCCTGAGGAACCGTTATTGCGTGTAAATCAACAATGCAAAAAATACTTTCCGTTGAATCTTGCATTTTAACCCACTGGTTTAACGCGCCGATATAATTTCCAATATGTAAATTACCAGATGGTTGAATTCCTGAAAAAACAACTTTACTCATAAAACTATCTTATCACAATAGCCACTTTTTTTTGAGAGATCGAAAATTGCCATTAATAATTGCCTGTCTAATTTGCTTTGTTAAATTAACCAAGAAATGTACATTGTGATTTAACCCTAGAATTTTGATATACCTCACTAAAGTATAGCACTATGTAGTAATATACTTTAAAGCTAATTTTTCTTTGCTGTAAGTTTTGCTGAGTGCATATTCTTTTTTTGTTTTATTAATTTTCCTGTCCGCATATCTATTGTTTCATGTTTTAATCCCATTTCTTTGAGTCCTTGACAAACATAGCAATCATCAAAATACTCATCTTCATCCTCTTCCGTATCTGCTCGCCGGATTGCGTACTGTTCCGGCACCGCCCCGAATGCACCTATGAGCTGGGGATATTTATGGGAGTCATCCATTTTACCAAAGCCTACCACCTCTATCTCATGATCTAAATTATCACCAAAATCATAGAGGTAGAGAAACTTTTTCTTTAATTGCAAATTCAAGTCCTTTAATTTTATTTCTGTCGCCGCTAACGCATGCTCTCCTGATTCTTCAATATCAATTGGGCTTGTATATTCTCCCTTCCTATCCATCCTGTTATTACTCATAAAAAATGAATATAGGTGATCATTGTACCATCCAAACACTTTTTGAATTGTAAGATGCAACTGATGTAACGTTTTATTTTCAGGGATCTCAATCACCCGCCATACAAGTTCTTTTTCCCAACAAGTAAGTATGATCTTAAGTTTGAAAGTCCTCATGTTCCTGTGAAGTAATTATAACAGACCATTGAGAGCTTACAAAACTACTGTTAACCACTGTATCATACACTAACCTATGATACATTAAGAAGCGCGGAGTCAAATTTACTTTTTTTAAGCCATTTTTTCTTAAGGGATTGAAATTTATCTTTAATAATAGCTTCCCTAATTTGCTTTGTTAAATTAACTAAAAAATGCACATTGTGCGTGCTTATTAAACTGTAAGCCAAGAGCTCTCTACTTCTAAATAAATGGTATAAATATGCTCTTGTAAAATTTTGGCAGGTATAACATAAGCAGTCATCAGCTAATGGTCCTTTGTCTTTAGCAAATTTGGACTTAGCAATATCCATCCTGAATCTGTTTTTGATGTTTCCAAAAGGCGGAGAAGCAAAGAAAAAGCCTGTCCGACCAATTCTTGTCGGAATTACGCAATCAAAAGTATCAATTCCCCGCTCAATTAGTTCAAAAATGTCATCAACTTCCCCAATGCCTAACATGTGACGTGGTTTATTTTCCGAAATATTTGCAATTGTCCACTCAACAATTTTTGCCATATCCTGTTTATTTTTATGAGCGCCTCCAAGAGCAATTGCGTTAAAATGTTTGTCGTTAAACTTTGCAGATTTTATTCTTAAGTCTTTAAAACTTCCACCATGAGTTACGCCATATAATAATTGATCTTTGCGCTTATGAGCTTTAATTGAGCGTATTAGCCAATCCTCTGTTAGCTCTAATGACTTTTTAGTTTCTTCGTGATTATATTTAGGGGATTCTAAATCATCAAAAGCAACAATTAAATCAGCTCCGATTTTTTCCTGGATTTCAATTGAAACTTCAGGAGACAAATACTGCTTGCTGCCATCAATATGAGATTGAAAAGTAACTCCTTCCTTAGTTATTTTATTAAGTCTTGGCTTTGCTTCTCCTTCTTCCTCTCTTAAAAGCTTTCCTACCCCATGTTCCAAACCAACACCTAAAGAAAAAACCTGAAACCCCCCAGAATCGGTCATTGTCGGATCTCCCCAAGACATAAATTTTGATAAACCCCCGAACTCTTTGATAAGATCCTCACCCGGGCGCAAATGCAAATGATAAGTGTTAGCTAAAACTACTTGCGCGCCCATTTCTTTTAAGTCTCTCGGACTTACAGATTTTACTGTTCCGTTTGTTCCAACCGGAATAAAAGCCGGAGTTTCAATATCTCCATGGGGGGTTTTAATAACTCCTGCTCTAGCCTTGGTTTTGCTTGATTTTAAAATAATTTTGAATGTCGGAGTCATAAATAATTTTTAAATTGGGACATTTTGGGCTTGATTAAAAATTAGGAATTAGAAATTAGGATTTCAATTTAAGAACTTCGTTCTTAAATTGTTCTCCTCTGTCTTTATAATTTTTAAACATATCAAACGAAGCGCAAGCCGGTGTTAATAAAATAACATCGCCAGGCGCTGCAATTTTATAAGCTGCTTGAACTATCTGATTCATATTGGTTGCCCCCTCAATCATTATTAATTCTGAATTCTTAATTCTTAATTGCGCTTTAATGCGCTGCCATTCTTTTCCAATTCCAATTATTACTTTTATATTTGGTGCTTCAGAAATTACATGACCTAATTCTGAAAAATTTGAATTTTTAGAAGAACCGCCTAGAACTAAAATTTCAGGAGCTTCAAAAGCATTAATAGCTGCCATTGCGGTTTCCGGAGTCGTAGAAAAAGAATCGTCATAATATTTAACTCCGTTAACCGTTGCTACAAGCTCAAGCCTATGTTCTAACCCTTTAAAAGTCTTAAGAACCGATGCTATATTCTCAATCGATACTCCAGAAAGATACGAAGCCATTGAGGCTGCGCAGACATTTTCCAGATTGTGTTTTCCGGGAAGGAGGATTTGGGAGGTATTTATAACTTTTTTCTCTTCTCCATTTCGACTCAGGATTACTTCACCATTTTTTATAAAACATCCCTCATATCCGTCTCTTTCCGTACTGACATAAAAAACTTTTGCGTCTGTATGAATGTCCGATTCGTTACTGGCAGGATAATCCCTATTAACAATGGTAAAGTCCTTTTGTGTTTGAAATTTTAGAATATTTCTTTTTGCGTCAACGTACTCGTTGACGTCATTATGGTAGTCAAGATGCTCGCTGGTTGTCATAAGCATTACGGCAATTTGAGGACTTTTTTTAACATCCATTAACTGAAAACTTGACAGTTCTAAAACTACAACGGAGTGAGTATTTAATTTGTCCAAAAACTCAAAAGGAGGAACACCGATATTGCCCCCTAAATACGCATCAAAACCTTGTTTTTTAAGCATTTCACAAATTAAAGACGAAGTTGTTCCTTTACCTTTTGTGCCGGTTACACCGATGATTTTACAAGGAGCAAGTTCTAAAAAAAGGTTTGTTTGTGAAGTAATTTTTGATTTTTGATTTTTGATTTTTGATTTTTGAAACTCCGATAGTTTCACCCCGGGGCTTCTAACAATTAAATCATATTTATCTAAATCTTTTAAATAATCATCCCCTTGGGTTTTATCAAGAATGGTAACATCAGCGCCATGCTTTTTTAAATACTTAGCGCTTGACTGCCCCTCTACCCCACTACCCACTATTGCAATTTTCTTGTTTTTAAAATTATTCATTGAAGCCCTGCCCGCCATCGCTACGCATCAGGCGTTTGCAGGCGGGGAAATTCTCTCAATTTTTGCCTTAATTGTCAATTTATTTACAAAATACTCCATTGTTTTTAAATTACCTGTTGTATGAAAATTATAACCTGAATTAGCAGAAGTTGAAACAAGATTGTTATGTTTTAAAATCCTTTCAACCTGATTAGAAACTGCTTGACTTGAGTCTAAAATTAGAACATTTGGCAAATATTTTTGTATTTTTTCTTTTATTAAAGGGAAATGCGAACAACCAAGAGCTAAAGTATCTATATTAAAATCCCTAAAGGGTATTAATTCTTTTTCTAAAACCCCATCTATAGCCTCAAAATCAAGTTTTTCTATTAAAGAAACCAAGGTTGATGAGCCTAAATTTAATACAGAACAGGACTTTGCGTATTTTTCTATTAAATCATTCTGATAGCGACTATTTGCAGTAACAGAAGTTGAAAAGATACCTATTTTTTTGTTTTTTGTTTGCTCAACTGCTGTTTTTATAACAGGCACAATACCCACAATCAACAAGCTTGGATAATCTTTTCTAAGCTTATCAATGCAAGTTACCGTAATTGTATTACAGGCTATTACTAATAATTTTATATCTCTTTTTAGAAGATAATCGACCATAATCTTTGTCAATTTGTATATTTCTTCTGGACTTTTTTCTCCATAAGGACAATTAGTAGAATCAGCTAGATAAATAAAAGATTCTAAAGGAAATTTCTTGATAAACCCTGAGGCTATTGATAATCCTCCAACACCTGAATCGATAATGCCAATGGGATTATTCATAAAAAACTTGAGGAATGTGTTGCGGGGCTAGGAGTTGCGCCTAGCCTGTGAGATTATGCATCTGTTTCTTCAATTACTTGAAGTGTCGGACTATATCTTCACCCCCGATTAATCGGGGGGTTCAGCGTGTAGTCTCTACGGGTTCTCGCCTTGGCGAGTCTTCCCTCGGTATTATCCTAAAATTTTAGGAGTTCACCGATATAGCTGAATACTGTTTTGTTATTACTATCAAAACGGCCCATTATGTTAAGCCTCACGTGCACTGTACACTACCCCGCGCGTATTTGCATGATAGCAAAAATAAAGCTAATAGTCAATAAATTGCTCAAAGACTTATCTTATTAAATTCATGTTGACATAGTGCAATTTCATATTCCATAATATAAGCATGCAGCATAATAAGACCATTAGAAATAAGGTACGTAAACTTCGCATAGAAGGTTTAAGTTTAGGGCAAATATATAAAGAAACAAATATTCCAAAAACAACTATTCGAAGCTGGATTAAGGATATTAAACTCTCTGAAAAACAATTGAATGAATTGAAATCTAAGGTTCAAAAAGCATTGCAAGCAGGACGAATTAGAAAGCAAAAACAAAGCAAAGATTTAAAATTTAATAATGAAAATAAACTTTTGCATAAAGGAATTGCAAGTATAGGTAAATTAACTAATCGGGATTTCTTAATAGCAGGAATTGCTTTATATTGGGGAGAAGGATTTAAAAACAAACACGAACATCGTTTGGGTTTTTGTAATTCTGATCCCGAAATGATCAGATTTTACATAAAATGGCTTGAAAAATCTCTGGGGGTTAAAAAAGAAAGTTTAATAGTCAGATTAACCCTAAATGAGTCTTATAAGGATAGATCAGGGGAAATAGAAAATTACTGGTTAAAAATTACAGGAATCTCAAAAAGTCAATTTACAAAAACTTTTTATCAGAAAACAAAATGGAAAAAGCAATATAGCAATCAAGATTATCATGGGGTTTTAAGGGTACATGTTAAAAAAAGTCTTGATTTGTTGCTTTTAATGCGGGGATTTATTGAGGGCATGAAGTTAAATGTGGTAAAATGACTACGAGCCAACGTAGCTCAGGGGTAGAGCGGGCGTTTCATAAGCGCCATGTCGTAGGTCCGAATCCTACCGTTGGTACTAGAAGAACAAATTAAGCCATTTTTGCCAGTTTGGCAGATTTTCTTTTTGCTTTTGAGCTTGCGTTTTAAGAATCAAGTCTTTTGAAATTAAAACCTGCTGTTCCCCGGGTTTTACCAAAAACAGCTTGTTATGGGCTGTCTCATCTAAAAATTGATCTGTTTTTGCGTAGGAGAACTCTGCTTTAAGTTTTTGGTTTTTGAGTTTTTCTGTCTCAAGCTCTTTTTGAGCGCTAATTAACAAATCCTGCTTACCCCAAAGCTCAAATATGGAATGAGCGAGGCTATTTATTATTAAAA
>JACRFQ010000029.1 GCA_016217835.1 Candidatus Levyibacteriota bacterium
CAAACCGGTAGTATGAAAAAAGCGATTTCTGAAGTTGGGAAAATATTAAATATTAAAGGGAAAGTTGTGCCTGTTACCTTTACCAAAGAAAGTAAATTATGCGTTGATTTAGTGGATGGAGAAACGATTGTCGGTGAAACGCACATAGATGAAGTAGAATTAAAGAAAAAAAGAGCAGAAATTAAAAAAGTGTACCTAAAACCTACCGCAGTTTTAAACGTTGATGCAAAAGAGGCAATAAAACACGCAGATTATATTGTAATCGGTCCCGGAGATTTATTTACAAGTATACTTCCTAATATTTTAGTAAAAGGAGTGTCTCTGGCTATTAAGAATTCAAAAGCAAAAAAAATATATGTAATGAATTTGATGACAAAATACGGCCAGACTACAAAATTTAAGGCAAGCGACCATATAAATGCGTTGGAAAAATATCTTGGGAAAAACATTTTAGACTATATTTTAGTAAATAATAAAAAACCCAAAAAACAGGTTTTGTCCTGGTATCAGGAATACGAAGAGTATCCGGTTGAAGACGATTTAGATGGAGAATATAAAATAATTAGAAAAGATTTGTTAAAAGATGTAATTATAGAGCAAAACCCAAGTGACGCTCGAAGACGAAGCATTATCAGACACGATTCCAGGAAACTCGCGCAAGAAGTGATGAATTTGATAAAATAGATTATGGCAGAAGTCCCACAAATACCAGAGGATCAAAAATCAGAACCTAAAATCTTAACAGAAGTTAATTATAGACCCGGTCAGAAAAATAAAGTTGCTTTTTTTTCTTCTTTAGAAACGTTGCCAATCAAGCATGCTTTTTCTTGGGGAAAAGAATCGGGGAATATGTCACCGGATTTCTCAGGAGAAGAAGGGGAAGGGGCGGTAGTGGCAAGGATTAAAGATTTTTTAGAAGCTTCGGAAATGGAATATAGGAATGATGCAAATACAGCAGGAATTTTTGAAGGCTCACATCTTCAGATGCAAGAAATTGTTTTTGAGGATTTAAAAGACCAACCCGAAACCAGATTCGAATCCAATTTTATGTTTACGAGGGATCCAAGAGTTTTATTGTCGATCCGCCCCGGTGATTGCAATGCCTCAATTCTGTATGCAAAAGACAGAATGGGTAGGGATTTGGTTGGAATTATTCATTCTTCTGCCCAGAGCGCAAATGCAGGTCTGCCACGTTATGCAATTGAATATTTAATTCAAGAAGAGGATGTAGATATCTCAACAATAAAAATAGGAATAACTCCTGGAATTTCAAGGAAACATTATTCTATAAATCAGGAATCAGATGCGATTAAAAATCAAACAATAGATAGGGTGATTGTTGAAAGAAATTGGAAACAGCATATCGATCAGCATGATCCAAGTCAAGGAGATGAACAAAGAAGACATGTGGATATTTTAGGAGCAACAATCATGCAATATGTAGAAGCAGGCGTAAGTCCTGAAAATATTGAAGCTATTGATGTTGATACATGGGAAGCTTCTGCAAGGGGTGAGTCTTTTTCCAGGGAACATTCTAATGAAATAGGCAAACCACAAGGAAGATATATGGTTGCGGTTCAATTGAAAAATAAAATAGCAGAAATGCCTGTTCTTAAAGCATTAGCTAAGGCTGCCTGAGGTTCAACCTGCCTGCCGGCAGGTAGGTCTTGCTTAAAACCGCCCTTTATTGTAAAATTGTTTTCATCACGTCAAACGTGACTAATGCAATGAGAAATTATCAACTGGTTTTAGTCTTAAAAACATCATTAAGTGAAGCAAACAGGAAAAAGTTTTTAGAAAGCGTTAAGTCTTGGGTTAAGGGAGCAAAGTTTACAAAGGAAGAAGAATGGGGAGAAAAAACTCTTGCTTATATAATAAAAAGAGAAACCAAGGGCTTTTATGTAAACTATTTGTTTGAGTTAAAGGATGAATTTTCTAAGGATTTAGAAAAAAAGCTTATGGCAACAGACGATGTACTAAGACACCTTCTTCTTAGAAAATAGATAATAGAAGGTAGAAGATAGAATTATGGCGCGAAGTTTAAACAGAGTTCAATTAATCGGAAATTTAACAAGGGATCCGGAGTTAAGATATACTCCGTCCGGCACTGCGGTTTGTTCTTTTAGTATTGCAACAAACAGAAATTGGACAACCGATACCGGAGAAAAAAAGGATGAAGTTGAATTTCATAGAATTGTTGCCTGGAATAAGTTAGCGGAAATTTGCAGCCAGTTTTTAACAAAGGGAAGAAAAACTTTTGTTGAAGGAAGACTTGTAACAAGATCCTGGACAGGTCAGGACGGCGCACAAAAACAAACAACCGAAATAGTAATTTCCGACATGATTCTTCTTGATTCAAGAAGAGAAAGTGGACAAGAGCACGCAGAAGAGCCGCCGGTTTCTGAAAATTCCGAAGAAAAAGCAGAAACTCCTAAAAAAAGTACCAAAGCAAAAGATGAAGAAGTAGCAGCAGAGACGCCAACCGAAGAAGAAATTGCGCCTGACGATATACCTTTCTAGAAGATAGAAGATGGATGGTAGAAAGTAGAACGTAGATTATGAAAAAGAAAAAATTTATAAGAAAAAATGTTAAAACAAATGCGCCAAAAACGTGTTTTTTTTGCAAAGAAAAAAAAGAACCTGAATTTGCAGATACAGCAGTACTTTCAAGATTTACGACAGATAGGGCAAAGATTATCGGAAGATCAAGAAACGGGCTTTGTGCGAAACACCAAAAAAGGGTCACTATTTCCATAAAACACGCAAGGCATTTAGCGCTTCTTCCTTTTGTCGGTTCTTTCTAAAATCTCTTATTGATTGGCTTACGAATTTTTGGCATAATTAAAAAACCGTTCTTAAATGAAAAATAAAGTTAATTCTTTTCAGCTTATTCTAATTATAATTATTACTTTTTTGGGTGGGTATTATTTTGGCGTTAATAAAATAAATCTTGATTGGAAAAACTATAAACCCATTCTTAATGTTATAAGCAAAGAACCCCCGGCAGGTGCTACAAATATAGATTTTAATCCGTTTTGGACAGTCTGGCAAAAGCTTGCCACAACTTATTATGATAAATCAAAAATTGATCAGCAAAAAATGTTAAACGGAGCAATTTCTGGTATGGTTGAGGCTTTAGGAGATCCGTTTACTATTTATCTTCCGCCTGTCCAAAATAATAATTTTAAGCAAGGTCTTGCAGGGCAATTTTCGGGTATCGGCGCAGAGCTTGGTATAAAAGATAAAGATATTATTGTTATTTCGCCGCTTGATGGCAGTCCTGCAGAAAAAGCCGGCATTAAAGCAGGAGACGTAATTATAGCGGTTGATACAAAATCTACCCTTGGTTGGACCCTCTCTCAGGCGGTTGAAAAAATCAGAGGCACAAAAGGTACAGATGTTATTTTAACAGTCATTCATAAAGATAATAGAAAAAAGACGGATATAAAAATTACAAGAGATGTTATTACGGTTAAAAGCGTTGTTATGGATATAAGAACTGCAAAATGTTCAAACGGTAATTGTAGTCTTTTGGTAAAAACCGATACTTGTGAAGGCAATGATTGCATAAAGTACGCATATATTAGGCTTTCGCAATTCGGAGACAATACAAATCAGGAATGGGCTGCGCTGGCAAAGGGTTTAAGCGACAAAATAAACGCTGATAAAAGCGTTAAGGGAATTGTTTTTGATTTAAGAAATAATCCGGGCGGATATTTAACAGACGCAACCTTTATTGCTTCTGAATTTATTAAAAAAGGGCAAGTTGTGGTTAAGCAGGATAATGGGCAAACTCAGGAACCGTTAAGTGCGGAAAGAGATGGAGTGTTGCTTTCTCCAAAACTTATAATATTAATCAATAAAGGTAGCGCTTCGGCTTCAGAAATTGTTGCCGGTGCCATGAGGGATTATAAGAGAGCGAAACTTATCGGCGAAACATCTTTTGGAAAAGGCACAATCCAAGCCGCAGAGGATTTGGGTGACGGAGCGGGCTTGCACGTAACAATTGCTAAATGGTTAACTCCAACAGGAATTTGGGTTAATCAAAAAGGTTTAACGCCCGATGTAGAAGTTAAATTTGATGAAAAAGACCCGTCCCGCGATACTCAACTTGAAAAAGCAGTATTAGAGCTTCTAAAATAAATTTCGCATTGTAGACCTTAATTATGCTAGAATTAGCCTTATGCTAAAGCAGAACGTCTCCTTAAAAGATTACAGTAATTATAAAATTGGTGGAAACGCAGCTTATTTTTTGGAAGTCTTTTCCAGGAAAGATTTAATTGACGGACTTAAAGAATGGTATGAAGTCTCATTAGATTTTCCCAAAAACAAAACGCAGATTTTTGTTTTGGGTGGGGGGACCAATGTTTTATTTTCGGACGATGGATTTTATGGATTGGTAATTAAAAATTCAATAAAGGGAATTGAAGTTAAAAATAATATTGTTATTGTCGGAGCGGGGGAAAGTATATCATCGTTTTTGGATTTTTGTATAAAACATTCTTTATCCGGTTTTGAATGGGCAGGGGGATTGCCCGGTACCGTAGGAGGCGCAATTAGGGGCAATGCAGGAGCGTTTAACGGTGAAATAAAAGATACCTTGGTAGAGGTTGAAAGTTTAAATCTTAAAACGCTTAAAACTATTAAGAGAAGTAATAAGAATTGTGAGCTTTTATACAGAAACAGCGTTTTTAAAAATAATGCCAAAGATGAAATAATTATCTCTGCAGTATTTAATTTGAGTAGCGGAAATAGGAAAGATATAGAAAATAAAATTAGAGAGAGAGTTGAACATCGTAATCTTAAGCATCCGCTTGAATACCCAAATATCGGCAGCATTTTTAAAAATGTGCCAATTGAAAAGTTTTTAGATATCCAAATGAAGAGTTTAAGCCAATATATAAAAAATGATCCGTTTTCCGTAATTCCTGCGGCAAAATTAATTTTTTTGGCAGGACTTAAGGGCGAAAGAGTAGGGGATGTAATGGTTTCTCCAAAACATACTAATTTTATCGTAAATATGGGCAATGGTAAGGCATCGGAGGTAAAAAGACTGATTGGTTTTATCAAGGAAAGAGTAAAGGAAGAATTTAATGTGGAACTTGAAGAAGAAATAATGTACGTAAATGGAGGTGATTTAAATGGATAAACCCCAAGAAATTTCTGTTGATATAAATCCCGAAAACACACCAATTTTTTATACAGATAGTATTTCGTTAACTGCAAACGATGACGGTTTGGTTTTGGATGTAATGCAGCGGATTGGAAATACCAATAAAGCAAGAGTTGTTTCAAGAATCGGAATGAGCAGGAGTCATGGAAAAAAATTCGCAGCTGAACTTTCCAAACTTTTGGCAATTACAGAGGGACAGGGAAAAACAGGGGAGAGGAATTAGTTATTTTTGTAACCTGAAAAGTAGTCTAATTTTTGATTGTCTTTTTCAACGCCTAAATTATCTAAAAATTTTTCTGTTTCAAGTGTCATAATGCTTGCCCCCGATACATAAAAATCATGTTTAGAAATATTATTTTTAAAATTTTTAAGAATATAACTTTTTGTATCATCAAGATTTTTTAAATTGATTAATCTAAGTTTAGATTGTTTCTTTAATATTTCCCTAAGTTCATTTTCAAAGGCGATTTCATCCTTGTTAATATACAAAAGCAGACCATCAATTTTTTTATTTTCGTAAGTAAGTTGCTTTATTATTGAAATAAATGGCGTAATTCCTACTCCTTTAATAATAAAAATATATTTTTTATTTAAATCATCAATTATAAAATCTCCGTCAGGGCCTTTAGCGTCAATTTCATTTCCAATCTCTAAAGCAGTTAATGCTTTTTTAAAACTGCTGCTTTCATCTTGATTAATTCTTGTTGTGATTGAAGGATTCTTTTGGAAGGGCGCGGATGAGATTGTAAAAAAACGCATTTTTCCTCTGTTATCCGGTTCTTTGTGGTCAATAGTTAAAATTATATATTGTCCGGCAATCCAATTGAATTTTTTTTCAGGTTCAAAAGTAAACGTAATAATATCTTTTGTTTCGTTTTGTTTTTTTATCAGTTTTACTTTCATAAAAGCTAATATAACAGATGTTTGACTAGGAAATCAAAAGCATAGTATAAATAGTTAATGGGAAATATTTTTTTAGATTTAACACTAATCATTTGTATTGCAGCTTTTCTATCTTTAATATTTAGATTTTTTAAACAATCGGAAATTCTAGCCTATATTTTAACCGGCATTTTGATCGCTTCGTTTCATATTTCTTCTTCTTCAGGCGAAGATTTTTTGCATTCCTTATCTCAAGTAGGCGTAACGCTTTTGCTTTTCATGGTTGGACTTGAAATTCGGGTTTCAGAGCTTATGTCTTTGGGTAAAGCTCTGGTTTTAGCCTCTGTCGGTCAGATTTTAGGGACTTTTGTTTTAGGGTTTTTAATCTCTTCGTTTTTTGGGCTTAATATTATTACTTCTTTTTACTTAGCAACCGCTTTAACTTTTTCATCAACAATTATTGTTGTTAAGCTTTTATCCGATCAAAGGGAGCTTCATAGTTTACACGCTAAATTTTCTTTGGGGATTTTATTAATGCAAGATATTGCCGCAATATTTTTTTTGATGCTTCTTTCGGGATTTAGCAGTAATGTAGGTAGTATCGCAATTAGTAGCCAAATTATTCCAATTATATTTAAGGCTATTATTCTATTTACCGGTATTGGATTTTTGAGCAAAAAAGTCTTTCCTAAAATTTTTGAGTTTGTGGCAAAATCGCCCGAAACTTTATTTTTAGTTAGTCTTGCCTGGGTATTTGGACTTGCGGCAATTGTTAGTTCAAAATTTGTCGGGTTCTCAATTGAAATCGGAGGATTTTTAGCAGGAGTCGCTTTAGCAAATTCTTTAGTAAATTATCAAATTATTGCAAAGGCAAAAATTTTAAGGGATTTTTTTATAGTTATATTTTTTGTGCTCTTAGGGATTCAAATGTCGTTTGCAAATTTAGGACAAATTTTAGTACCCGCGCTTGTTTTTTCATTATTTGTTTTATTTTTAAAACCTTTTGTTATCATGATAATTTTAAGTTTAATGGGATACCGGAAAAGAACAGCTTTTTTAACAGGTGTATCTTTGTCGCAGGTTTCTGAATTTTCTTTAATTTTAGTATTTGTGGGATTTAAATTAGGACACATCGATCAAAATACAGTTTCTTTAATAACACTTGTCGGGCTTATTAGTTTTGCAACCTCTACATACATGATTACTCACTGGAAAACGCTTTATAGAAAGTTTGCCAAGAGCATTTCTTTTATGGAAAGAACAAGTCTTAAAAAAGATGAAATTTTAGAAGCAGGTGAAACTCTGGATAATCTAAAAGGACACGTGGTTGTAATTGGAGGAGATCAAATGGGCCTTAGCGTTGTCGAAGCATTAGAAGATAGAAGTATGGAAGTAGTTGTTGTGGATTTTGATCCCTCAATTATTAAAAGCTTAAAATCAAAAAAAATTCATAGGCTTTTTGGTGACATTTCGGATTTAGATATTCAGGAAAGAGCGCAGATAGACAACGCAAAACTTATTATTTCAACAATTCCGGATATCGAGGATAATTTGCTGCTTTTAAAAGAATTAAAACATGAAAACAGGAAAGCGAAAATTGTAATGATGGCGCTTGATGCAAAAGATGCAAAAATGCTTTATAAAGCAGACGCAGATTACGTTGTTTTACCGCATTTAGCAGGGGGCAGACAGATTGCAAAAATAATTTTGGATAATCATATAGATAAAATAGAGGACTTAAAAAATAAAGATAAGAAATATTTAGATTAGTTTTCTAAGGCTTTCATTTCTTCAATAACCTTGTCTAAGTTTCCGGCTAAAATGCTTTCTAAATTTCCCCATGATCTATTAATTCTATGGTCTGTAAGCCTATCCTGCGGGAAATTATATGTTCTTATTTTTTCAGAACGCATACCTCTTCCGACCTGTGTTGATTTAAGTCCTGCAATCTCTGAGGTTTGTTTTTCTACCTCTGCTTCCCAAAGCCTTGCGCGCAGCAGTTCCATTGCTATTTCTCTATTTTGGAGTTGTGAGCGTTCCGTGCGGCTTGTAACGACTATCCCGGATGGTCTATGAACTATTCTTACAGCTGAAGAAACTTTATTTACATTTTGTCCGCCATGACCGCCGGCCCGGAACGCCTCAAAATCGATGTCAGCGGGATTAATGTGTAAATCAATATCTTCAAGTTCGGGAAGTACCGAGACCGTTGCTGTTGAAGTATGAACGCGGCCCCGTTTTTCAGTTGAGGGGATTCTTTGTACCCTGTGAACGCCTGCTTCATATTTAAAAAGCTCAAAGGCATTTTTGCCCATAATTTTTATTACACCTTCATCAAGAGCTTCAACTTTAAAGCCTCTAAGTTCGCAAAACCTCGCATACATTCTTAAAAGTTCTTCTCCCCAAAGTTTTGCCTCTTCGCCTCCGGCTGCGCCACTAATTTGAATAATGACATTTCTTTCGTCTAAATCACTACCCGAATCTTCTTCTTTGCTGTTTTGGTAGGTTGCAAATATTTCTTGTTTTTGCGCTTCTAAGCTTTCAATTTCTGCCTTTGCCATTTCAGACAATTGGGGATCGGAAAGAAGAATTTTTGTTTCTTCAATCTTCTTATCCAGTTCATTAATTTGGACTTGTCTATAGTCTTCCATAAGATTTATTTTAATGGAAAAAGAGGGGATAATCTACTGTGTTTCCAAAAGCATTTCCCTAAGTGTTTTAGGAGCGCTTTGCGTCTTTTTCTCTTCTTTTTCTTTTTTCTTTGTCACATGAAGTTTTGCAGCTTCTTGTTTATCCTGGAATTTTTGAATTCTTGAAGCGCTGTCGACAAATCTTTGTTCACCGGTATAAAATGGGTGGCAATTAGCGCAAAGTTCCACATGAAGATTTTCCCTGGTCGAACCAATTGTATATTTGGCTCCACAGGAAGCGCATGTAACTTCTGAAGTTTCAAAATATTGTGGATGTATTGCTTGTTTCATAGCATCAATTATAGCGTAATCTAAACCCCAATACAAGCCTAAATTTATTAGATTGACTTCTGATTTAGCGATATATAATGTGCGTATTATGGCAGGTATTTCTGAATCCGATTCAGCAAGAGCAAGAGAAATAAGAGAGGCATTAATGAAAGGGTTCATTGATGGAGCTATTGATCGAGGCAATTCTTTAATAAATCCAGATCATCCATATGTAATTATAGGACAAGACCCTTTTGATTATAATATGTTTCCGATGGGATCCGCGGCGGATTTGGAATCGGTAAGCGAATTGGCAAGAAAAAAAATGGAGGAAGATGAGATTGATAATCCTAGCCTGTTTGCAATGCACACAGATATAGGTATTTATGACAGACGAGGAAGAAGATTGATGCCTGTTCAAAAACCACCTACAGAAATAAACTGATAAATTTTCAGTTTCTTTTTCTCAATTTCTCCCAAGCTATTTCTTACCCCGATATTTATTTAATTTAGTATGTTTCCATGTATCAATACATCAATACATCAATACATCAATACAATACTAATATACATGTATACTAGTATATCTGAAGTAGTTTATACAATAATTTTTTTGATGAAAATGATAAATTTGCGGATTATATTTTTGTTTCCAAAGATGTAGTGGTAAAAGATTTTAAAGTTTTAGCAAACGAAGTTTCCGATCATCTGCCTCTATTTTTAGAATTTAGTTGAAATATTATATAATCTTTTTATGGTAACCGAAGAGCAGTCGAGAGCGTTTGTAGGAAAAACAGTAGAAAAAAGGGGAGGACCAACAGAAGCAGAAATTCAAGCCCAAAGGTTAAGTGTTGTTGGAGATGCAAAATATTCTCCTGTATCCGCGAGAGAAAGACTTACGCGCTTAGGATACATAGAAAGTATGTGGCCTGCAATTGAAAACCGCTTGGGTCATGAACTTAGAGCCTTAATACGTATTGCAAGGGGTAATGCGCCACGGTTATTAAGAGATGTGCTTCCCGAGGTTAATGCTGAAGAAAAAATAGGAAGGGCAGATGGGGATAGTATTAAATATTTCCAGCAAGTACTTGAAGATAATTCGCGTTATGATGGTTGGGAAAAACAAGTGGAAACAAGTCGGGAAACTTTAATCCGGGGAGTTTTATTCAAAGATAGGACATTCATATGGACTAGCGAAGCTGGCCATTCTGCGATGTCTTTAGCAGCAAATTTAGGAGATAAATTACCGGTAATAGACGTAACTGTTTTTACACATATTTCCGAAGCAGACCAGACAAGTATAGGGCTTAGAGTGTTTCCGGGGATTACCGACGGGGACATAGATTTAATTGCGGGTTACTTTAGAAGAAGCATGAACGATAGTCCAAAAGTTGTCCTTTCTGTTACGCGGCCGAAAGATAATTTCCGTGAATTTACAGGTACTTTTGCTCAATATTTCGCAGAAAAAAGTTAAAAAAGAATAGAGTTTTAATTTAAGAAAATAGGTGACTCCGGTTCCTCTTGTTCATAAAGAGAAAATGATAATGTATCAGCTACTTCTAGAGTTTCTATTGCTTGATTCAGTTCATCTTCGGATAATAATCCTTCCAGATGGGGAATAAGTCTTCTTTCCTGTTCGATTAGTGCTCTAAACACCCGTAAGGGACTTCTAACGGAAAAGGGTGAATCTTTTTTACCTAATAATTTTTCTTCAAACAAAGAATTTACTCTTTTAAAATAACGAATATAACCCCAAAGAGCCGTGATCATTTCATGTTCTACAATTCTTTTAAAATATGTTTTTTCAAAATCATCTTCTTGGGCTTGGGTAAAAAGTCCGAGCACATCTTGTTTTTGTTTACGGTTTCTAATTTCTGCCGATACTATTTCTCTAAATTCCGGCACATGCCATCTTTTCACCAATGCTTTTGTTGTCCACCATTCAAAATCTATTTCATCAAGGCTAAGTTCTTCTTTTGCCCGGGCTAATTCTACGGCAATGCCATAACTTAAATATCCCTGCCCAACATAATTTTGAATTTCCTTAGGAAGCTCGCAGTATCTTAAAGCAGCCCGTATTGCATCGGGACTTCTGCCCATGTCTCTGGCCAATTGCGTAATAGTATATTTATTGTCTCTACCCTTAGCAGTTTTCCACAGCATTCCATAATAGAGAGCTTCGTCTTCGGGTGGCACGCTCATATGGGTATTTTCCGAAGCCTGGGTTTTTATAGCAAGCCAGACGTCTGCGTTTTTAATTACGCGCGTTTCAACATTTTGGTTTCCAAAATGTCTTTCGTAACATGGATTTTTTCCATGGGTTTCCTGGCAATCCATACACCCTACGGAGTTAAGTGTTTTACAGGCTCTTAGCCGTCTTTCTCCGGCAATGAGAACATAGTAAGTTTGACTGCCGTCTTCATTGTCAGTTGGCCGTAGTTCTTCAATTGTGTGCTCGGTTCCCCAAATATTGTTAATTGCGCTTATATATTCTTGACATTTTTCTCTGTCAAAACAGGCAACGGGTTAAGGGATTTAAAATATTTTTCCTTGCTATATCTTGTGCTAATAAATCAATATTTTCAAATCTTTGACGGGGTTGGTTTAAAACATTAACAGCAGAAAGCGGAATAAACATGCCCTCATAGTGGGGAATTTCGGCAGGTTTTGCATCAATTGGAGTTTGTCCCGGAACGCGTCTCTCCATTGAGTGTGATTATAGCATTAACTAATTTAAAAAATAAAGTTACAAAACTTTCTTGCTTTCTTTAGTATTTATTATTAATATAAGTACATGGGACAAGAGGTAACAATAGCAGAACTTGTACGGAATAACACAATGAGCGCTGATATGGCAGGGCTTTTGTGGGCAGCGGTTGATGAGAAGGTTTCATTTTTGACAGCTGCGGTTTATAGAAATTCCGGTAAAACAACAGTTGCCAAAGCAATTCTTTCACTTAGACCTAAAAACGTTTCTTTGCATTATGTTTCAGGTAGTCCTGAAGTTACAGAAAAGCTGCTTGGGGTAGAAAAGCACGGAGGATATTTGGTGGCTGATGAATTTAGTGAAGCAGATGTTCCGGGATATTTATGGGGAGATCAAATAAAACATGTTTTCAAGATGCTAAAAATTGGTTATTCTCTGCAAGCCTGCCTACATGCAGAAAATGCTAAAGATGCAATTTTAGAATTGACAAATAAGAATGGAATATCGGATGAAGAAGCTTGCCAAATTCAGCTTGTTATTTTTATAGAAATGTTTGGTACAACCCTTGGCGATGCGAAAAGAAGAGTAACCGAAATTTATGAAGTACATAGGGTTGAAGGAGGAAGTCCGATGGGACATCTTATTTTTCAATGGAATAAGGAAGACGACAGTTTTGAGCTTGTTGAGGAAGGTCATTTGTTTGGAAGAGATAAAGATAATGTCAAAAAGAGAAGTGAAATTTTGGGGTACTTAGCAAATACCGGTAAAACATCGTCTGAAGATATTGAGAAAGCTCTTTTGGATTTTTCTAACCAATCTTAATTTTATTTTATTTCTTCAGATAGTTTATTTAGAGAACTTTTTTTAAGTAAATGGAATGGATGGTAATGAATTCTTTCTTCTGCAATATAAATACCCAAGAATACCAGAACAGTTGCGATTAAATAAGATTCCGTGATCACTTCATGTAAAAGGGGAATAGCGACCAAAATTGTTGCAATTGGATCGACATAAGTAAAAATACCGGTTTCCGAAACTTTTATATTTTTTAAACCAAAAAATAAAAAGTAATGCGCAATTATAGATGCCAGAATAACGGCATAACCAATGCCAATTATGGATTTAATATCAAATATAAATAAACCGACAGAATTATATTCAAGAAGTGCGGGAGGCAAAAGAGTTAAGGATCCTATTAAAAAGGTAAGAAAGACAGTAATTAAAGCACCATTGTTTTCAACTATTTTTTTAATTATTAATGCTTGAATAACACTACAAATCGTTGCCAAGAATATAAAAAAATTACCGAGCACTGCCCCTGAAAAACCCGATTCGAGTGCCGGATTAAACATTAAAACCATTACGCCAAATAAGCTAATTAATGTTCCTGTAAATAACTTGGGAGAGACTTTTTCTTTTAAAAAAATTACAGATGAACCCAATAGAATAATGGGTCCTGCAGAAATTATAATCGGCGCATTAATACTTGGCGCAAGTTTTAATCCGAATAAAAGAAGAGGAATTTGAATTGTGATTGAAACAATAGAGGCAAAGATTAGTTTTGGGATATCTTTTTTTTCAAATTTAAAATCTTTTGCTATAAATGGAATAAGTATTAAGGCTGCGATAAAAAATCTTAAGAACGCAAAAGTAAAAGGATAAACCGACTGAAGTGTCCATTTGTAAATTGGTAAAGATGCCCCCCAGATGACATTTGCTAAAATCAGGGCAATGATTGCTAATTTTCTTTTATTGCTTGGCAGGTAATTCCTAAAGGGCATTTATTTAAGTTTTTTTATTATTTCTTCTAAAGACAAATTTTCTTGCGTCCTTTTTTCCATGTCTTTTAAAATTAATTCTTTATCGGATATAACGATAGAGTAGGGTATTTGTTTTTTATCAGCATATTTTAATTGTTTCTCTAAAGATGTGTCTTCCAAGTAATATTCGGAATTAATGCCTGCTTTTCGTAACTGGGTTGTAATTTCTAAAGCTTTTTCTTGTAAATCAGATGAAGAAAAAGCCACAAAGACACCATTTTCATTTATGTTTTTGGGAAATAAATTAAGTTCTTCCATTGCCTCAATTAATCTATCAAATCCGAAAGAAAAACCAACCGCAGGGATATCGCGTCCTGCAAAAATACCAATCAAATTATCATAACGTCCGCCTCCGGCAATTGA
>JACRFQ010000004.1 GCA_016217835.1 Candidatus Levyibacteriota bacterium
AGCCAGGGACAAAGACAAAAAGCATTAGAGCAATTTAAAAACAATCAAGTTAGTGTTCTTTTAGCAACAGACGTTGCCTCCCGTGGTTTGGATATTCCTGACGTAAGCCACGTTATAAATTTTGATATGCCTTCAACATATGATGATTATGTTCATAGAATAGGAAGAACTGGTAGAGCTAACAAAAGAGGAATAGCCTTAACTTTTATAGAATAAAATTATTCTATTGTTTTTTGTCCCAGACTTTTTCTAATTGATGAATCTATTACCCTTTGGCCAATCATAATATCTTGTTTTGTTTGTTCCGAAATATTTAATTTTTGTATTTGTTTAAAATTAAACCAGGCAAATTCGATTTTAGCCGGATTTTTTGATTTGTGAAGTCTTTTTACTTCGGCGTAATAAATATTATAATCAGTACCATCTTTAGAAGAATAGGTATAAATAGAGTTAATGTTATTTGATTTTAATTTAATTCCTAAAATGTCGAAAAAAATTTCTACAAAAGTTTCTTGCCCGGTTTTATTTTTAATTGCTTTCTTTTCAAATAATGACCAAAGGGGATTTTGATCGGTAGAATTTACTTGTTGCAAGAGAATTTGCCCTGATCCGGAGTGATAAAGAAATCCGCTCGCATAAAAATCTTTATGCATTAATATATTATACTCTATTTTAGATAAATTTGCAGCTATTTTATCTTTTTAATTTCTTTTGAAGGGTATATCCAGATCTGAACAGTTCTTTGTCTTATTGGATTTTTGCCTGTTCCGTCTCTGCCGTCGTGTTCAAAAATGGCAATTTGCTGATATTTTCCAAGCTCTGCTTTTCCGTTTGCAATTGGCATAGTAACGCTCGCGTTGGAAAAAGTCATGGCTCTTATGTGCGCGGCCGCATTATAATCTTCGTCAATTTCGTCACAATACGGATTATCCTGGCATCTGTGCATATAATCGGTTGTAGGGTGCTTGTAGTCTTTGTGAACTCTGGTTGAGCGTTTATCTTCAGGGATATGCTTTAAAGTATGCTCAAGCATATCTTTTAAAAGATTGGGTTCTGCAATTTCATTAACCAATATGCCAAGCGTTGTGTGCTTGCTGTTTACTATAACGAAGCCTGATTTTACGCCTGATTTCTTAATCGCATTATTTACCTTATCGGTTATATCTTCAATATAAGTATGTTTTGTAGAAGGGAATTTTAACTCTTTTAAAAAAGTTTTCATTTTTTAATCGGTAAGACATAATTCTATCACAAAAACCGTTTAATTTTAAGTATAATGGGCTCATGTCTTTTGTGACTAAATTAATGAGGGGAAATATATTATTTTTATTAATTTTTTTTCTTTTGGCCTGTTTTATAACTTATCCACTCATTTTTAATTTAACATCACTTGCAACTGGATATGGAGACGAGCTTTTAATTGCATGGAATCACAATTGGGATATTTATAATTTTTCTTTTAATATTCAAAATCTTTTACATATTTTTGATGCAAATATTTTTTTTCCATTTAAAACCTCTCTTGCTTTTTCCGATGCATATTTTACAAATAGTATTTTGGCTTTAATTCCCGTAATGCTTTTGGACTCACCGATTGTTGCAAATAACTTCACAATTATTTTATCTCTTACCCTTGTTGGATTTTTTACATTCAAATTATCTAAACTTATTACAAACAGTGGTATTTTTTCTTTTATATCAGGAGTTTTAATTATTTTTTCTCCAGCGTATCTTTCGGAGCTTGTTCATATTCAAATAATCGCAATTTATTTTGTAACACTTTCCATAATTTTTTACAAACAAAAAAAACTTTTTATTTTATTCTATTTTTAATTTTTTTTATTGCCCAAATTTATAACAGCTTTATGCCGGGATATTTTATTGTTTTTACGGCATTTTTTATTATACTTTTTTATTATTTTAAATATAAAACATTAAAAATATTTTTTACAAAATATAATGTTTTATTAGCTTTAATTTCATTACTTTTAATTTTACTAATAACAATTCCATATTTTAAAGTTTCAAAGCAATTTAATTACGTAAGAGATATAAGAGAAACTATACATTTTGCGCTTCAGCCGGAAGATTTTTTATCTGCAAATGACTTTGGCTATACAAGGTTTAAAAATTTATTATCATCCCTGCCATTTTCTATAGACACTTATCATAGAGGTGAAGTAAAACCCGGATTTTTAGGACTAACTTTTTCTGTTCTTTTTCTTTTCTCATTTTTTTACATAATTAAGAATTGGAAAAAACAGAATTATATCATTAAAGGAATTTTTGTATCGTCAATACTTGGTTTAATTTTAAGCCTTGGTCCGTTTTTGCACATTCAAAGAGCTACGATTCATAATCCTTTTCCTATTCCATTGCCTTATTTATTTTTTTATTACTTAATGCCGGGATTTAAGGGTTTTAGAAATTCTGCGAGGTTTGAAATGCTTTTTATTCTTTTAATAGCTCCAATAATTGCTGTTTACTTAAAAGAAGCGTTGAAGAATATCCCGATAAACATTAAATACGGTTTAATATTATCATTGGCGGTTCTTTCTATTTTAGAATTTAATTTCCCGATTAAATATTATCCGGTTCCTCAAAAAAAAGATTTTCCCAAAGTTTACTCCTGGCTTTCAACTACTCCTAAGCAAACAGTAATTATAGAAATGCCAATTTATAATTGGAATAACCCTTATGCGGGTCAGGAGTTTTGGCGTGAATATTATTCAACCTTAAACTTCAGAAAAACAGTTAATGGAGCAAGTGGTTTTTCTCCTGCTCCCTGGGAACAATTTGTAACTAACTTATTAGCTGCTTTTCCATCGGAAAATTCCATAAGCAAGTTAAAAAAAATAGGCGTAAATCTGATTGTTGTTCATCAAGCAGAGTATGAAACTTTATATAAAGATAATTTTATGTTTCAAAACAAAAAAATATCAAACGGGAATGAACTTATAAAATATTTAATGATTAATAAAAATCTTTCTTTTGAAAAACAATTTGATAAAGATTACGTTTTTAGGATTAAGTAGTTTTAGAGAGAAAGAAGATCAAGAAGTCTGTTAAAGAGTGTTTCGTCAATCTTTATAATTTGTCCGTTTTGCGCAGATACAAAGGATGTTTTATTAACAGATACGGGTATGAATCCTAATAATTTTTGTTCATCAATGCCGGTTATTTGGAATACGGGGTTATTGCCTAAAAGACCCAGTTTTATGCCTGTTGGGTTTTCTGTTGCGCTTCCGGAAGCAACTGTATCGATAAATTTACCCTTGAGAAGATTTGCAACAGCCTGATCAGGTAAAACAGCTACGTTCTTTACGCCTGCAGGAGTTGTAACAGTTAATTGATTGGTTGTTGGATTAATGGATAACGGAAAATGAGTTTCTGCTTCAAATAAACCCCTTCTTATCCTTAGATTATTGCCGGAGGTACTTGCAACATGAATTCCTTCTTCTTCTAACGCATCATTAATATCGTCAAGAGATTCATCCTCAAGCTTTAATTCTGTTCCGTCTTGTTCTTTTGCTTTTATCTTTAGCTTGCCGTTTTCGCTTTCAAGTTCAAAAGAACCGCCTTTTGAATCAAGCTTAATTTTTGTTTTATTTTCTTCGGTTCTAACCCTAAGTTCTTTTAAATTTTCAAGCGAGAATTGAGATATTTGCACTTCTTGTTGAGGAACATTTGTTGATTTTTCTTGATCCTGAACCGTATTGTCTGACGAGCCGGATGTTGAATCTCCCAAAGAGCCGCCTGAATCATTGCTTCCCTTGTCTGCCAGATAAGAGCTTGTGCCCAAAACATTATTGCCTTGATAATCCTGAACCAAGTTTTTAAATACAAGTAAAGATAAGGCTACTATTGTGAATACAACTAAGAATCTAAAGGGGAAAGTGGAGTATACTGAATTTTTCTTTTTTGCCATTAATAAATTACAACATACCTTAATAATAGTTGTCAAGTGGGCAATTTTTTGCTATAATTAGCCAACTTTGAAGCAGACCTCATTAAAAACATCGGATAAAAAATGTAATCAGTGCGGTAGCCCGCTTCTTATTGCTGGGAAAAAAATAGAAAAGATCGACAACTACTCTCCCATAACAGTCACAATTTATAAGTGTTCTAATAAAGAATGTCAGGCGGACATTGATAAAAAAACCAAAGCCAGAGTTACCGAAGCCAAAGCTCAAAAATTAGCTAAGGAAAGCAGGGTAAAGCCAAAAGTCCAGCAAAAAATAAAAATCCACAAAAAGAAAATTCTTCGTTAATTAACTTCTTTTGCAATAATCAACATAACACTGTTATAATACAAATATGACAAAGCAAGCTATAAATAGTTATAAAAAGAACAGACCACAAAAAGCAAGAATTATAAAAAAAGCTGTAAATCGGGGTATGCGTGAATATGGAGAAACCTTCAAAAGACTCGCCACCACATAAATGGCGTTTCCGATACAGTATCGAAAGGCAACAAAAATTCCTAAAATTAATTATTTTTTCCTCTGCAATAACAAGTAATCTTTTGTAGGTGGTACCTGGTGGCCAGCAGGTCATTAAGGTAAGAGTTTTTGGTTTACAGAAGAAACATTCTGAACGAATATAGTTTTTCTTTGAAGGTATTGCTTGTTACTATTGCCATAACAAACTCCTTTTTCCTTATAAGTCTTATTGAGGTATATGCAAAAATTACCAATATAAGAATAGATAAATAAAGCATTTGTTCAGCCGTTCTTGCGATAGCTGCTTTGTCTGAAGCATTAACATTTGCGCCAAGAACGGATTGCGGCGGTTTATTGTTGCTTCCTCCTGTTGTTAATGCCTGTGTTAGGTTTTGTGCACCAAAAACCCTAAATGTGCTGTCGGCTGTTGCATTAACCTTATCATTGTTTGCGCCTGTCTCTCCTACTGCGTAAGCTCTTGCAATATATTGCCCCCCCGGCGCATTTTTGGATAAAACAAAACCCGTCGTAAGATTTACCGTGCGTCCCGCGGGAATAGCTCCTAAATCAAAAGTAGTGCCGCCTGCGATTTTACCGTCTTTAATTAAATAAAGCTTGAGTTTTGTTTCATAGACTTTTCCGCTTCCCGGGTTTTTTACTTTTACAAAAAATGTAACCGTATCTCCCGGCAATACATATTCACCGACGTTGTTTGTTTGCGAAACAGCCAAAAGTCCTCCTTCTTCCCGTACGCCGCTACTTTCGGAATTAGAGCTTGCCGTTTGTGTACTATTTGTACTATTATCCTGGCTTGGGACGTTTAATGCTTCAAACTCCGCCTGTCCGCCGATGTTACCTGTCCAATTGCCGAAAATATTAACAAATCCGAAGAACCCGAAAGAGTTTATAAAATTACTGTTAATAAAGTTAATAAGGGAAACCGCGTTAAAAGCGTTCCCCGTTGTAATCGTACCGTTTCCGCCGTTTATTGTATTTGAGCCCGTATTGGCAGTTGATGAAATATTATTTAAAACTACCGCATTATTGTTTAGATCTACAAGTCCGCTGCAGGACGGACAGCCATTTCCGTTAGAAACCGCAGGCCCTGTTTGGTAAAATACAAGGTTTCCTCCTCCCGCTTGATGCCCCAAAGCGCCCCAGCCGATGAAGTTTCCAATCCAGCTTCCTAAAATGTTAATGTATAATCCCCGTACTGCTGTTCCAAAAAATGTTGTATTAAGGATATTCAGTAAATTTACAACAGAATTCGCATCGCCGGTTGTAATGCTTCCCGATAATCCCGAAATAGAATTTTCTCCTGTTACGGCAGCGGAGTCAACGTTATTTTCCAACGTGGCATTGTTGGAAGCGGAAAGAGATGTTCCGCATGTGTCGCAATTTGTAGATGAGGATTCCGTCAGGTTAGGGAGTACGATATTTCCGTTAAGGCTGCCGAAAATGTTTATCGAAATTATGTGTATTTTTGA
>JACRFQ010000006.1 GCA_016217835.1 Candidatus Levyibacteriota bacterium
AAAAACATCTGATTTTTGCTCAACTGCAGCCAAAAGTCTTTCCAGCCCTCCTCCAAAATCCACATTTTGTTTTGGTAGATTTTCAAAACCTCTATCTGTTTTTATATACTGCATAAAAACAGCATTGGCAATTTCTAAAAATTTGCCGCATTCGCATTCAACGGGATTATCTTTGCACTCTTTTTCGTGTTCTAAGTCATCAAATCTATAGTACACTTCGGAATCCGGTCCGCCGGGTTCACCAAGAGGCATGTTCTTCGGGACTCCGCTTCTTGACCACCAATTTTTATCAACTCCACCAAAAGAAATTTTATTTTCGGGTACTAAAGTTTTCCAGATTTCAAAAGCCTCATTATCGCGATTTACATTTCCGTCGCCCGCAAATACAGTTATAAACAATTTTTCTTTTGGAAGACCTAATTCAGTAGTTAAAAATTCCCATAGCCAGGGGATTTCTTCTTTTTTAAAATAATCTCCCAAACTCCAATTGCCAAGCATTCTAAAAAAAGTTGTGTGGCGGTTGTCTCCGACTTCTTCTATATCTAATGCCCTAAAACTATTTTGTACATCAACCAAGCGAGTTCCTTCGGGATGTTTTTCTCCCAATAAATATGTAATCAGAGGCTGCATGCCGGAGGATGTAAAAAGAGTGGTCGGGTCATTTTCGGGCACGAGCGGAGAATTTGCAATTTGTTTATGCCCGCGTTTTTCAAAAAAACTTATATAAATGTCAATTAATTCTTTTGCACTCATACACTTATTATATCAGGCTAAATGCTAACTTGTAATATAAATGATATAATCTCCAACTAAAATGAATAAAGATAGAGAAGCATATCACGGAAGACCTTCAAGATTAGTAAGATGGCAACAGGTTTGGGCACTTGCTGGGCCTGAAGAAGTAAGGGTTATAAAAGATCCATTTTATATTGTTAGCTTGCAAAAAGTTGACAGGAAAGTCTTTGAATCGGTTGTTGGTATTTTTCATTCTGTTTTTCAAGGATCAGAGATAGAAAACAATCCAAATTATGAAACCTTTATTGAATCAGTTCATCCCCGGGGAATTGGTTTTAAAGAATGGTGGCCTTATGGTAAAAGCAGGGCACTTTTTGAGGCGACAATGGTAAGAGGCAGAGATGATAGACCTTATGTAAGATTTAAGGCATTTAGCAATGGTGGATCTGCAAGCAACGCAGATATAGAAGATAAAAAGAGAGAAGAATTTAGGAAAAAAGTTGACGAATTTTTATTGGAGAGAAATTTGGCTGTAAGGCTTTCGGAAACCCATGAAGATAGAAAGTGAATAATTTAGGCAAAAAGGGCTTGCTTTTCGCTTCTTTGCATTTTCTTAATTTCTGCTTCACGTTTTAGGGCCTCACCTCTAGTTTTAAAAATTTCTGAATGTTTTAAAATCACAGGGCCTTTACCCCTGGTATATTTAGCTCCGCCTTTTAATTCTCCATTATGTTCTTTAATTCTTTTTTCAAGATTAGTGGCGATACCTGTGTAATAACTTTTGTCAGAACACTCGACAATGTATACATAGAAGATCATCTCCTTATTTTACCAAATTGTGAACAAGATAATCCGTAAAATTTTGGTGCTTGACAGACGCGCGCTTTTTTTGTATAAACTTAACACTCTATAGGAATAAATGGAAAAGGTGAAGAGCCTTTGCCATTTTTTTGGTGTTAACAAGAAACCTATAAGATTATAATTTTATTATTGAATGATGGCTAAAAAAAGCGCAAATGACAATAAGGATGGCATTAGAATAAATTGGGGAAAAGACTTCTCCTTACTTCCACAATTAGATCTTTTGAAAGTTCAAAAAGAATCATATCAATGGTTTTTGCATAAGGGCATTAAAGAAGTTTTAGATGAAATATCCCCAATCGAAGACTTTACGGAAAAAAACTGGACACTTGAATTAAAAGATTACAGACTTGGAAAAAACGCAAATACCCCCGAAATCGCATTATCAAAAGGCGTAACTTTTGATGCTCCGCTTTATGTTAACGCAGCCCTTACTAACAAAAAGACAAACGCTTCTTATGATCAAGAAGTTTTCTTGGGAGATATCCCCCAGATGACAGACAGGGGGACTTTTATTATTAATGGTATAGAAAGAGCAGTTGTAAACCAATTAGTCAGAAGCCCGGGTGTTTTCTTTACCGCAACCCAAGATAACGTAACGGGAAAAACACTTTATAACGCAGAAATAAGACCGGTTCACGGAAGCTGGTTAGAATTTACAACTACAAGACACGAAACAATCATGGTAAAAATTGATAGAAGAAGAAAGTTTTTGGCCTCAACATTTTTAAGAGCTTTGGGAATTTCTGCAAATGAAGAATTAAAAGCAAGATTTGCGCACGCAGAAGCAAACGGAAAAACACACTACATAGAAAACACTTTATTAAAGGATACAACTCAAAATTCCGATGAGGCATTAATTGAAATATTTAGAAAAATGCACCCCGGCGAGCCGGTAGTTTTAGATAAAGTAAGAGAAAGCTTCTTGGGAACATTTTTTAATAACAGAAGATATGATTTAGGAGCAGTCGGAAGATATAAAACAAATAAAAAATTACAAGATGTACAAGGCTTTAACGCCCCAAGCCAGGAGACAAGAATATTAACTTTAGAAGATATTATCGGAACAATAAGCAGTTTAATTAAGCTTGCGCAAGATGAATCAGCTGTTGATGATATTGATTCTTTGGCAAACAGACGCATCAGATGCGTCGGTGAATTAGTTGCAACAACCGCTTTTAGAATCGGAGCATTGAGACTCGAAAGAAGTGTTAAAGAAAGAATGAGTTTAATTCAGCCTGATGTACCAATTTCAATCGGAGGACTTATTAATGCAAGACCAATTATGGCATCAATTAATGAATTCTTTAGAACTTCTCAGCTGTCAACCATATTAGATCAGACAAATCCTTTATCCGAAGTAGATAATTTAAATAGACTTACTGTTATGGGAACCGGCGGAATTTCAAGAGAAAGAGCAGCTTTTTCTATCCGTGATATCAATAGTTCTCAGTATTCAAGAATTTGCCCAATCAGAAGTCCCGAAGGGCCAAATATAGGTTTAGTTACCTACATGGCTTTATATACAACAGTTAATAAATTCGGCTTTTTAGAAGCGCCTTATAGAAAAGTTATTCATGATAAAAAAGGAAAAGACACAGTTACAAGAGCAACAAACGAAATAGTATATCTTTCTGCAGATGATGAGCAAAAGCATTATGTTACTCACTCCAGTGTCCTAGAAGGTGATAAAATTTTAAGCGATAGGGTTCCCGCAAGATATAAGGGCGAATTTATCGAAACAGATAAGGCAAATATTCAATATGTTGATGTTGTTCCAAGGCAGGTTGTCGGAAGTGCCGCATCTTTAATTCCTTTTGTCTCGCATGATGAAGCCAACAGAGCCTTGATGGGAACCCACATGCAATGCCAGGCAGTTCCTTTAATAAATCCTTCAAGCCCAATTGTCGGAACAGGCATGGAAAATTCAATTTCGAAAATGATGGGAAGAGTTATTTACGCTCCATTTGACGGAGAAGTTGAATATGCAGATGCAAATAAAGTTATCATAAAAGGTAAAGGAAAAAATGAGGAAATAACTTATTTTATAGATTCTTTCAAAAGAACCTCACAAGCAACAGCTTATACACAAAGAACAATGGTTAAGTCTAGTCAAAAAGTTAAAAAAGGCGACTTATTGATAGACGGACCTGCTTCGCAAAATGGAGAATTGGCTTTGGGACAAAATCTTTTAATCGCTTATATGTCTTTTGACGGACTTGGATATGAAGATGGTATTGTAATCTCTGAAAGATTGGTAAAAGAAGATACTTTATCATCAATTCATATTGAAAAACACGAAGCAGCAGTTGTTGAAACAAAATTGGGGCCTGAAGAAATAACAGGAGATATTCCAAACGTTTCGGACGAAGATTTAGCCAATCTTGATGAAGAAGGAATTGTTGTTGTCGGTTCGGAAGTAAGCCCCGGCGACATATTAGTTGGAAAAATTGCACCCAAGGGTGAAACAGAACTTTCCGCGGAAGAAAGACTTTTAAGAGCAATTTTTGGAGAACAGGCAAGAGAAGTTAGAGATACATCTTTAAGAATGCCTCACGGAGAAAGAGGAACAGTTGTTAGTGTCCAGATTTTAGACAGGAAAAAAGGCGATGAATTAGAGCCTGGGACACTACGCAAAATAATTGTTGAAGTTGCGCAATTAAGACACGTTGTAATCGGAGACAAGCTTGCCGGAAGACACGGAAACAAAGGTGTTATTTCTAAAATTTTACCGGAAGTCGATATGCCGCATTTGGCCGACGGAACAGCAGTTGATATTATAATTTCGCCAATCTCTGTACTTGCCCGTATGAATTTGGGACAGCTTTTAGAAGCTCACTTAGGCTGGGCGGCAAGTACTTTAGGAGAAAAAATCGGAATGCCTGTTTTTGAAGAAGTAGACGAAGTTAAGATAGTTTCAGAGCTCAAAAGAGCGGACTTGCCTGTTGACGGAAAAGCAGTTCTTTATGACGGAAGAACAGGGCAAGCTTACGATAATCCGGCAGTTGTTGGAATTGAATATATGATGAAATTAATCCACATGGTAGAAGATAAAACCCATGCCAGATCAACCGGACCATATTCTTTAGTTACACAACAGCCTCTAGGTGGAAAAGCGCAAATGGGAGGACAGCGCTTAGGGGAAATGGAAGTTTGGGCATTGGAATCTCATAGAGCAAGATATACGCTGCAGGAAATGTTAACAATCAAATCAGACGACGTTGTAGGACGTGCTAAGGCTTTTGAAGCTATTGTTAAAGGAACCGATATTCCAACACCAAAAGTTCCCGAATCCTTTAAGGTTTTAATTAAAGAATTAAATGCATTAGGTTTAAGTGTTGTGCCTGTCGGAGCAACAATTTCGGATAAGCCAATTGATGCGCCTATTGAAACAGTGGCAGAAGTAAAAGAAGCAGAAAAAGAAGAAAAAGTAGAAGAAGCGGCAAAGGAAATGCAGGAAGAATTAGGCGGAGGGCAAATAGTTGCAGATTCCGGTGCGCAAGCTAAAGATGAGGGAATTGAAATTGCAGAGAGCGGAGAAAGTGTAAAAGAGGAAGGAGTAGTAAGTGAATAATAACGATAAGAAAAACAAAGATATAACAATTTTGGATTTTAAGTCTTTAAAGATTCTTTTGGCTTCAAAGCAAGATATTCTTAATTGGTCTTATGGTGAAATTACAAAACCCGAGACCATTAATTATAGAACCTTAAGACCTGAAAAAGACGGACTTTTTGATGAAAGGATTTTTGGACCAACCAAGGATTGGGAATGTTATTGCGGAAAATATAAAAGAATAAGAAACAGAGGTATTATTTGTGACAAATGCGGTGTTGAAGTAACGCTTTCCCGTGTTAGAAGAGAAAGAATGGGTCATATTACCTTAGCAGCGCCTGTTTCTCACGTTTGGTACTTTAAAGGAAGTTCTTCTGCGCTTTCATTAATTTTAGACATGTCTCAAAAAAGTCTTGAAGGTGTTATTTACTACGCTTCTTATTTAGTAACAGAGCTTGATGAAGAAGAAAAGAAAAATGGCCTTTCGCTTTTAGCAAAAACAATTGCATCAAGAAAAGACGCTCAAAAAAGAGAGATAGAATTAGAGCAAAAAGTAATTGATAAAGAGCTTGAAGATAAGAAAAAAGAAGCGACAAAATCAAAAGCAAAAGGTGAGCAAAAAGATTTAATTGAGCAGGAATTAGAGCTTTCAAAAAGACAAAAAATTGCAAGACTTGAAGAAAGAGCCCAAGCTGAGAATAAAAAACTTGATGAAATTGAAGAAGCATTATCAAAGCTTTTAAGAAGTCTTAAAGTCGGAAGTGTTTTGTCGGAAGATGAATATTTCAAGATTTTAGAATACGACATACCGGTATTCTTTACGATTAAAACAGGCGCAGAGGGTTTAATGCAATTGATCGAAAAGATTGATTTGGCGACACTTATAATTGCTTTAAGAGAAGAAACAGCAAGATCTAAGGGTCAAAAATATTTCAAACTAATTAAAAGATTAAGACTTTTAGAAGCAATGAGAAAAGCAGGAATTTCACCTGTTTCCATGATTATGACGGTTCTTCCTGTTATCCCACCGGATTTGCGTCCAATGGTTCAACTTGCAGGCGGAAGATTTGCAACATCTGACTTAAATGATTTATATAGAAGAGTTATTAATAGAAATAACAGATTAAAGCATTTAATTTCTTTGGGAGCGCCTGAAATAATTCTTCGAAATGAAAAAAGAATGCTCCAAGAATCTGTTGATTCTTTAATTGACGCATCTCAAAGAACAAGTCAGGTTGTTTCTTCGCCTCTTCGTTCACTTTCTGACATGTTAAGAGGAAAACAGGGAAGATTTAGACAAAATTTACTCGGAAAAAGAGTTGATTATTCGGGAAGAAGCGTAATTGTTGTTGGACCTGATCTTGATTTGTCACAATGCGGACTTCCAAAAGAAATGGCTTTGGAAATGTTTAAACCCTTTGTTTTAAGAGAAGTAATTATTAGAGGTTTTGCTCCCAACATAAAATCTGCCAAAAGATTTATTGAAAAAAGATCACCTGAAGTTTTTGATATTTTAGAAGAGATAACCAAGAATCATCCGGTTCTTTTAAACCGCGCACCTACACTTCATAAGCTTGGAATTCAGGCATTTTACCCTGTTTTAATTGAAGGAAGTGCAATTGCACTTCATCCTTGTGTTTGCGCAGGTTATAACGCTGATTTTGACGGAGATCAAATGGCTGTTCATATTCCTTTATCTCAAAAAGCTCAGGAAGAAGCAGTAAATCTTATGATGCCAAGGCATAATTTATTAAAGCCTGCAGACGGAAGTCCAATTACGCTTCCAAATAAAGAAATGGCAGTTGGAATTTTCTATGTAACAACAGTTGATACAGCTTTGAAAAAAGAAGAAAAACTAAGCTTTATGAATGAGACAGAAGCTTTCATGGCTCATTCTTTAGATAGGGTTAAATTAAGAGAATTAATCGACGTTAAAATAGACGGAAAAGTTGTCGAAACAACTGTCGGAAGATTAATGTTTAACGAAAAACTTCCAAAAGACTTTGGATTTGTAAACGAGCCTGTAAAAGCATCAGGAATTAAAAAAATTATTACAAGTTCTATTAAAAGATATTCATCGGAAGAAGTAGAAAAAATTATTGATAATATTAAATCTTTAGGATTTTTTGGGTCAACAATTTCTGGGATTTCAGTTTCCGTTTTCGATAATACTATGGTTTCCGGAAAAGACGAAATGATTTCCGAAGCAGAAAAAAGAGTAGCCGGAGTAGAGCAGGATTTCCAGGAAGGTCTTATTACGGTTGATGAAAGAAAGCGTCTGTCAAATGATATCTGGCTTGCAACAACAGATCATATCGCGGAATTAACCTGGAATAATTTAAAAGCAGAAAGCGTTATTAGAACAATTATTGATTCAGAAGGAGCAAGAGCCGGAAAAGAACAGCTAAAGCAGCTTAGCGCTATGAGAGGTCTTATTTTGGATCCGCTTGGAAAGATTGTTGAACTTCCAATTAAATCTAACTTTAGAGAAGGACTTTCAATTTTTGAATACGTTTCTTCGGCAAGAGGAAGTAGAAAAGGACTTACCGATTCGGCCCTCAAGACAGCAAACGCCGGATATTTAACCAGAAGATTGGTTGATGTTTCTCATGATGTAATAGTTGGAGTAAATGATTGCGGAACAAATGACGGTATTTTAATTACAGACAAGGATTTAGGAAGAACAGCTTCTTTTGAAGTAAGACTTATTGGAAGAACAGCCGGTGAAAAAATAGTATCTAAAAAAACAAAGAAAGAAATTGTAAAACAAGGTGAGGAAATTACAGAAGCCAAAGCAAAATTAGCAGTAGAAGAAGGCGTAACAGAGGCTTTGGTTAGAAGCGCTATAACTTGCAAACTTGAATATGGAATTTGCGCTAAATGTTATGGTTGGGATTTTTCAACAAAAGAAAAAGTTGCATCAGGAGTACCGGTTGGAGTAATTGCAGCTCAATCTATTGGAGAGCCTGGAACGCAGCTTACCATGAGAGTTAGACATTTTGGAGGAGTTGTAATGAGCGACGTTACACAAGGATTACCAAGAGTTGAAGAGCTTTTTGAAATGAGAACTCCAAAAAATCTCTCACCTGTTTCTGAAATTTCCGGAAAAGTAAGCATTGAAACAACGGACGAAGGCTACATAGTTAAGGTTAAGTCTCACCGAACCAAGCCGATTGAGGAAAAAGAATACTTTGTGCCAATGGCAGCAACATTAAATGTTTCCGACGGAGATGAAATTTTATCTGGAACACAGCTTGCCCAGGGATATTTAGATCCAAAAGAAGTTATAAAAATAAAAGGTTTAGTAGACGGACAAAGATATATTATTACCGAAGCTCAAAAAGTTTATGAATCCCAGGGTATTGGAATTAATGATAAACATTTTGAAGTAATCCTTAGAAAAATGTCAGACAAGGTAATTATTGAAACAGTCGGAGATACTTCTTTTATCCCTGGAGATTTTGTTTCTAAGGCTAAATTTGAGCAAATAAACGGAGAAGTTTTGTCTCAAGGTGGAGAACCGGCAACAGCAAGACAGACAATATTAGGAATTACAAAATCGTCACTTTTCTCTGATTCATGGTTATCCGCTTCTTCGTTCCAGGAGACAACAAAGGTTCTAACGGATGCCGCTTTACAGGGAGCAGAAGATAAACTCGTGGGACTAAAAGAGAATGTAATTATCGGGCGTCTTATCCCGGTTGAAGGTAGTACTCCTGATGCGGTATAATATGAACTCAAAGTCAAAAGTTAAAATGCAAAATTCAAAATTACAACTAAAAAGTTAAAAGTTTTTCTAATTACTTTTGACCTTTGATTTTTGAGTTTTGAATTTGACTGACTGAAAGGAAGAAACATGCCAACATTATCACAGCTTTCCAAAAGAGGTAGAAATAAAAAACAGAAAAAAGTTAAAGCAACCGCTTTAAGAAGGATTTTTAATGCAAAAGAAAGACGCTATAAAAATATTGAAGCTCCTCAAAAACGCGGCGTTGTAACGTTGGTTAAAACAATGACGCCAAAAAAACCAAATTCAGCTCTTAGAAAAGTTGCAAGAGTTAAGCTTTCTAATAGAACCGAAGTAACAGCTTATATTCAAGGAGTCGGACATTCTCTTTCCGAGCACGGAATTGTGCTTATTAGGGGCGGAAGAGTTAAGGATTTACCGGGTGTTAAATACCATATTATTAGGGGTAAATATGATTTACAGGGTGTTGACGGAAGAAAATCTTCAAGAAGTAAATACGGAGTTAAAAGAGGAGGAGGACCAACAAGGGTAGCAGGAGCAGTACCGGCGGCAGCACCCGCAGCTGAAACGCCAGCGGAAGGAGGAACAGCAAGCTAAATTAATCTAATTAACCTAATTGTTCTAATTTCTAAAAATTTAGGTCAATTAGAAATTAGGATTTAGAAATTTTCAGGATATGAGACACAAAAAAGCACCAAAAAGATTATCCCAAGAAGATAAAGTTTACCAAAGCAAGCTTGTAACTAAATTTATAAACAGGCTTATGAAAGATGGTAAAAAAAGTGTGGCAGAAAAAATCTTTTACGATTGTTTCGAGCTTTTGAAAAAAGATGGCGATCCTTTGCAAATTTTTGAAACTGCAATTAATAATATTGGACCAAAAGTCGAAGTTAAATCTAAAAGGGTCGGAGGGGCAAATTATCAAGTTCCGCAAGAAGTAAGAGGAGAAAGAAGAGTTTCTTTGGCAATAAGATGGATTACAGAGGGCGCCAGATCAAGATCGAATAGAGATTTCCATACATTTTCGGAAAAACTCGCAGCAGAAATATTAGAAGCTTCCAGAAACGAAGGATCAGCAGCAAAGAAAAGAGATACGGTCCACAGAATGGCAGAGGCGAATCGTGCATTTTCACATTTCCGTTTTTAAATAGATCCAATAGCTAAAATAGCAAGTTCCAGATTAATTTTTTCAATACTTTTCTTATTGTAATTGTATTATCCTTGGTATACATGTATACTTGGGGTATGCCTCGAGCTTCTAGAAAAAAACTTAGTAAGGAGACAGATATAGAATTAAGGGAAAACTTTTCATCTCTGATTTCTTCTCTTAAGTATTCAAAAGATGTTGATCAGTTTTTCCAGGATTTTTTAACAAAGGAGGAAAATTTAATGCTCTCCAAACGATTAATGCTTCATCTTCTTTTGGAAAATAATTACAAAGGGGTTGAGATTCAGTCAATTCTTGGCGTAAGTGAAGAAACTGTAAGAGTTCATAAAAATAACTGGGAAAAAGGTGGGCATATCTACAAAAAAATTATTAATAAAATTTCTAATGGTAGAAAAATAAAACTTTTTCTTAAGGCCCTTGATAAAAAACTCAAGCCGCTCGAGCTTGTATTAAGTTCTAAAATTAATATGAAAGCAAGAGCAAAGTTTCTTTCTGGTGATTACGATTAACCCTTGGTATACATGTATACCAAGGGAAGTTAATGGTTTAGATTGTAATATTGACATTTCTGTAAATGATATATTCCGCTTTTTAGCGGAGGTAAACAGAGCCTTCTCGCATTTCAGGTTCTAGACGTTGACAAACAACAAGCAAATTATATAATGACTTCGTATGACAGCTGAAGCAGGAAGTCACTTAGAGCAAGACCCGAACGCCGTAAGTCAAATTAGAAATCAAATAAGGGATATTTACGGTCTACCGGAAATGCAACAGGCAGTAATAGAACACTATATGGGTCGTGTTGATCAATACTCTGCTGAGCAATTTAGGAAATCGGGAACAGTTACTATTAAAAAAGGACTTTTTGTTTTTCATTTCTATCCTAGATTAAAACCCGACAGGGATGTAGATTATTCGAGTTTAGTTATGGCAAGAAGTCCTCTTTTGATAAACATGAGCAAAATAGAAGATGCTTCTTTGAAGCCCTACACGGAGGGACTTCCTGTTAATGATTATACCTTAGCAGGCAGAATAACAATTAATGCATCATCGCCTGATAAAATTGACGTGGATAGGGAAAATGACTGGCTTTATGAAGGAGGTTTAGATTTTGTTCGTGGGGAAGAAGCATTAGACCTTGCGGAAGAAGTAATTAATTCCTTTATAAATCCCAAAAATCAGACACCCCAGATTCCCCAAGTCTAGAATTACATTCCATTTTATGTTATACTTATTTAGCTTCCGATTGAGCCCGCTTCGCCGAAGACGGCAAGTCAAGGCGAGGAAGTTTTTTTAAGCCCGAATATCGTTCTCAAAAACTAATAACTAGTATCTAGTATCTAATAACTAAAATATGGCAGAAGAATCGAGATTAAAAGAATTAGATAAGGTAAGAAATATTGGCATTATTGCCCATATTGACGCGGGAAAAACCACAACCACCGAGCGCATTCTTTTTTATACCGGAAAAACCTATAAAATCGGAGATATCGACGAAGGAAGTACCCAAATGGACTGGATGGAACAGGAAAAAGAAAGAGGAATTACGATTGTATCTGCTGCAAC
>JACRFQ010000030.1 GCA_016217835.1 Candidatus Levyibacteriota bacterium
AATATGAACATATTAATACTTAATTGGCGGGATCCCAAGAATCCAAAAAGCGGGGGAGCAGAGATTGTAACTTTAGAGCATGCAAAAGCCTGGGTTAAAAAAGGACATAGCGTTACATGGTTTACGTCAAATTTCAAAGGAGGAAAGAATCAAGAAATAATTAATAATATAAATATTGTGCGACGTGGAAATTTTTTAACCGTTTTTGCGTTTGCTCCGTTATTTTATTTATTTTCGAAAAATGAATTTGATGTGGTTGTAGATGAGATTCATGGTCTTCCATTTTTTACGCCTCTTTTTGTCCGTCAGCCAAAAATTGCATTTATTCACGAAGTAGCAGATGAAATATGGGATTTTATGTATCCCTTTCCTCTAAATAAAATAGGAAAGGTTATAGAACCAATAGTATTACTTCCATATAGGAATACAAAATTCATGACGGTTTCAGATTCCACAAAAACAGCATTAATAAAAATAGGTATTAAGGTAAATAAGATTTCGGTAATTAATAATGGAATAAAAGAAAGACCTCTAAATTATCTGCCCAAAAAAGAAAACGTACCAACCTTTATTTTTGTTAGTAGAGTTGTAAAGATGAAGGGTATAGAAGAAGTAATAAGAGCATTTTTTTATATTTTAAGAGAAATTAAAGATGCAAGGTTGTGGATTGTAGGAGATGGAGAAAAAAAATATGTAGAAGAACTTAAAGAGACAATGCGGTCATTCTCTATATCCACAAAGGTTAAATTTTTTGGAAGAGTTGATGATGATAAGAAATCAGAATTAATGAAAAAAGCACATTTGCTTTTGCATGCATCAATAAAAGAGGGATGGGGTCTTGTTGTAATAGAAGCTGCAAGTCAAGGGACTCCAGCTGTTGTATATGATGTGGCAGGTCTTAGAGACTCTGTAAAAAATGAAAAAACGGGAATAGTTTTAAAAGAAAATAATGCCAAAGAAATGGCAAGGGAAGCAATTAATCTTATAAGAAATAAAAAGGAATATCAAAGTTTTCAAAAAAACGGAATATTGTGGGCAAAAAGTTTAACTTGGGAGCGGGCTGCTAAACAGAGTTTAGATTTGCTGAATGAAGTATTAAATGGTAATTAATTTGATGATAGAAAATGGATATTGGATGTTAGAATTTGAAATTGGATAATAGAGGTTAGAAAAGGATGTTAGACTCTCTAGCTTCAAATTTCGAGTTTCAAAATCTAGATTCCAGTTTCTAGCGTCAAGTATCAAACATTCGGATATTATGAACATTATAACTTTATAAACTATCAATATGTACAAATTTAGGTTTGACTTTCTTAAAGCGTTTTGCTAAACTTGATTTAGACTAATTATTAGACCAATTGTTAGACTAATAATAGACTGATTTTATGAATAAAATAACTTCACCATTTACACATACTTTTTTGTCACAGTTTGTTTTTATACAAAAACTACTGCCATTTTCTGATGATGAAATCAAAAAGATAGATACGGAATTAGCAGAGTATGAACAGGTGTTTTTAAATCCGGATATAGAGAAAAACTTAATTAGCAGAAATGAGCTTTTGGCTTCCTTCGCAATTTCTAAGGCGGAAAACTCAACGTTAACCCTTCAGGAGGCTCAAAATGTCTATAATCTGCTACTGGCAAATGAAGAGCTAACCTTTATCTCGGATAAACTCAAAAGAAAAGAAAAATTAACGCAAAAAGATTACGATAAGCTGGAGTTTTTTAATATTGCTAAAACTTTTCGTAGCTTAAGCGAAGCGCCAATTAGTATCGATAATATCACTGCCGATGATATACGAAAACTGCACCAAAGCCTAAGTTTTGGACTAGATGTGTTTGAAAAGTATTTGCTTGATTTCACAGTTTATAAATCCGGTAATTTTCGCGATAATGATCTTATCAAAGTTGGTACTTATACACCCGCTCCTTTTAAAGAGATTGAAAAAGGAGTCGAGGAGCTTATCTTGTATCTTAAGAGTAATAAAACCATTACCGGGGTTGCTGTTTTTCATACCGCGCTTTATGCTCTCCACCCATTCAATAATGGAAACAAGAGAGTTTGCCGGATCTTAGAGCATGTTTTCTTTAGGGATCTTGGTTTAAATCAGAAGAATCTCTACAGTACTTCGTATTACTACCATAAACAAAAACAAAGGTATTATAAATATCTTCTATATTCACTTGAGAGAAGAAATTTAAACCATTTCGTTTCCCTTATTCAGGAAGCATTGGTATTGTCTATGATTGGAGTTTTAAAATTAAGTCTTTCAGCAAAGCGAAGCGAATTTTTAAGTAATCAAACGGATGACGACCAAATACTTCTTGTTTTAAAACCGTTGATTAAAAGACGGGAATTACAATTTAAAAACCTCTTCGCAGCAGTCAGAAATAAAATGGCCAGGCAAACTTTTGTAAATCAGTTACAAAAAGCAACAGACGAGAATATTGTCTTAAAACGCGAAGTAGGTCGTACTACCTATTACCGTCTTAATGTTAGCGTGTTAGACGAAGAGGCGCTAAACAGATGGCTTACTTTTGCGAAAAAGAAATTGTCCTATATACCGGATGATATAAAATTGCTATAGGGTAAAATGGGCAAAAAGTTTAACTTGGAAGAGGGCGACTGTCCGAAGCCTAAAACTTTTACTGGAAGTAAGACTCAGGGGATAGATATGAAAAATCTCATTATTACAAAATCTACATTACCTAAGGTTACATTTGGCATAGTAACGTTGAATGAAGAAAAAAGAATTAAAGCATGTCTTTCAGCAATTGCGATCCAAGAATATCCCAAGGAAAAAATTGAGATTATTGTAATGGATGGTGGTTCAACGGATAAAACCGTAGAAATAGCAAAAAAATATAGAGCAAAAATATATTTTAATGAAAAAAAACTCGCTGAGCCAGGTTTGGCAGCAGCATACCAAAAAGCAACTGGAGACTATATGGTATTCATGGCAGCTGATAATATTATTTACGATAAGTATTGGACGAGAAAAATAGTACAACCCTTTCTTGATGATGTAGATAACATTCTTGTTTCATTTTCCCGTGTTGTAAATAGTCCCAGTGATAATATTTGGAATAAATATTTGAATGAGGATACGGATCCTTTTAGTGCTTTTGTCTTTAATAATGCATCATGCCCAGATAAATTTAAAAAAATATACACAGTAGAAAAAGAAAACTCTCATTACGCAATTTATAATTATAAGATTGAAAATTTTCCCTTAATAGCATTAGCGCAATGTACGGTATTGAAGACAAAAATAAGAAGAAAACTAAATAGTAATTACGATGACATATTGCCACTTATAGATATTATTAAAAAAGGAGGAAAGATTGCTTATGTAAAGGATACAGGTATTTACCATTTTTCGGTAAAGGGGTTTACTCATCTTCGGATGAAGTTTAAAAAAAGAATTTTTAATTCTATCAAAACAGATTCATATGTTTCCCGTGAAAGCTATGTATCAACAGAAAGAAAAATAAGGAGATATTTATTTTTATTATATAGTTTTTCTTTAATTATTCCTTTGCTTGAAGGTATAAGATTGATGATAATTAAAAGAAAGTTTTATATGTTGCTTCATCCAATAGTATCATTTATAATTGGTTTTTATATAATAATTAATTTTATAAAGATAAAAATATGGCAAAAATAAAATTTGGACTTATAGGATATGGATATTGGGGACCAAATATTGCAAGACTTATTGATGAATCAGACAGAGTGGAATTGGCATATTGCGCAGATTTGCTTGATAACTCTCTTAAACAAATAAAACAAAAATATCCCCATACTACAACGACAAAAAATTACAAAGCTATCTTAGAGGACAGATCCGTATCTGCAGTATTAATTGTTACCCCAACAAAAACTCACTATAAGCTTGCAAAAGATTGTTTATTGGCTAAAAAACATGTTTTTATTGAAAAACCTCTGACGTATTCGGTAAAAGAAGCTGAAGAGTTAATAAAAATTGCTTCAGCAAATGATGTTTTATTATCAGTTGGACACGTCTTTTTATTCAATCCGGCAGTAAAATATATTAAAAAAATTATAGATAAAGGAGAATTAGGTGTGATTAGGCATTTTCATTTTCAGAGAAGAAATCTTGGTCCCGTTAGAAAGGATGTTAATGTTTTATATGATTTAGCTCCTCATGATATTTCAATGTTACTTTATTTTATTAATCAAAAACCAAAAACGGTTATTGCAACAGGAGAGTCATATTTACAGAACGGTATACAAGATGTTATTTCAGCAAGTATTAAATTTGAAGATAAAATTATGGCTAATATTATTCTAAGCTGGATTGATCCAATAAAGATTCGGGATATAACCATTGTAGGGAGTAAAAAAATGCTTTTATTTGATGACGTGAGTCAATCAGAAAAAATTAAAATTTTTGATAAAAATGCAAATATTATTGAAGCGACACGTAATGTACCATTTGGTGAATATCAAATTGCATTGCATTCAGGAGATGTATATAGTCCTGATATAGAAAATAAAGAACCCTTAAAAGAAGAAATTAATCATTTTATTGATTGTATTGTGGAAAAAAAGAAACCATTAAATGATGGTCATAACGGATTACGAGTGGTAAAGATTCTTGAAGCACTACAAAATTCTCTTGATAATAATTCTCAAGAAGTTAAAATATAATTATATGAAAATTCTTGATAAAAATGAGCCCAAAAAAACAATAAGAAATGTAAAATTAGGTGAAAATGTAAAAATATATGATTTTGTCAATCTTTATGAATGTGAAATCGGAGATGATACACAAATTGGAACATTTGTTGAAATTCAAAAAGGAGTAAAAATAGGCAAAAAATGTAGGATTCAATCACATTCATTCATTTGCGAAGGTGTTACCATAGAAGACGATGTTTTCATTGGTCATGGTGTTATGTTTATTAATGATAAAAAGCCATCAATTAAAAATACTCTGAATAAGACATGGAAATTAGAAAAAGTACTGGTAGAAAAAGGTGTAGTTATTGGAACAGGAGCAATTATCATGGGGGGTATAACAATAGAAAAAAACGCGTTTGTTGCGGCTGGTGCCGTTGTCACAAAATCTGTGGGTGCAAATACAACAGTAATTGGTATGCCGGCAAGGACTTATAAATAATATGAAAATAAATTTCGTTGATATACAAAAACAATATGTTTTACATCAAGATGAATTTGATTCTGCAATCAAAAAAGTAATGATTAAGGGCGATTTTATATTAGGGGAAGAATTAATTAATTTTGAAAAAGAATTTGCAAAATTTTGCAATGCAAAATATTGTATAGGAGTTGCTTCGGGGACAGACGGGTTATTTATTGCGTTAAAAGTGCTTGGAATAAAACCAGGCGATGAGGTTATAACAGCAGCAAATACTTTTATCGCTACCGCTTTAGCGATTACCATGGTTGGGGCTACTCCTGTTTTTGTTGATATGGATCCCCAATCATATAACATTGATCCCCAACAGATTGAAGGAAAAATTACAAAAAAGACAAAAGCAATTATTCCGGTTCATCTCTATGGGCAGCCGGCGGATATGGATATAATACTAAAAATTGCTAAAAAATATAAATTGAAGATTTTAGAGGATGCTTGTCAGGCACATGGAGCCATATATAAGCAACAAAGAGTTGGTTCAATTGGCGATATTGCTGTATTTAGTTTTTATCCAGGAAAAAACATCGGAGCCTTTGGAGATGGAGGAGCAATAGTAACAAATAATAAAAAACTTGCTGATAAAATTGTATTTTTACGTAATTGGGGAGGAAAAATTAAGTATCATCATGAGATTAAAGGGATAAATTCCCGATTAGATACCATCCAGGCAGCAGTACTTAGGGTTAAGTTAAGATACTTAGAAGAATGGAATAAAAAGAGAAAAGAACACGCAGACTATTATACAAAGGCTTTGTCAGGTCTAGCTTCAATTACTGTGCCAAAAGAATTATCAAATGTGATTCCGGTTTATCATTTATATGTAATTCAAACTACTCAACGGGACGCATTGCTAGATTATTTACGAAAAAAAGATATTAGTGTTGGTATACATTATCCAATTCCTATCCATCTCCAAAAAGCATATAAGGATTTAGGATATAAAAAGGGTGATTTCCCAGAAACAGAAAAATACGCAAAAAAAATCTTAAGTCTTCCTATGTATCCTGAGCTAACAGAAAAAGAAATAGATTATATAGCATTAAGTATAAAAGAATTTTTCAATCAATAAAATGCTGATCTACGTTGCGGAAAAAAATGAAATCCATCCAAGCGCAATCAAATTATTAAAAGACAATGGTCATAGACTTCTATTTTCTCTTAAAAACGAAAATTATAAAAATATAGAAGTTATTTTTATAAGAACATATACGAAGTTAGATAAAAAACTTCTTAATTCCTTTGTTAACTTAAAATATATTTTGAGAGCAGGAGCAGGAATTGATAATATTGATATACAAGAGGTTCAAAGAAGAAATATAAAGATAATAACTTCTCCCGGTTCAAATGCGAATTCCGTAGCGGAATTTGTTGTTGGAATAATGATTTTTTTAATAAAAAACATTAATGAACAATCTGCAAGGCTTCATAAGGGAGAATGGAGAGATAAAAGTTTAATGGGAGATGATTTAAATGGTAAAGTTTTGGGTCTTGTTGGCTGCGGAGCGGTCGGAAAATTATTGGTTAAAAAGTTACATGGATTTGAAGTTAATTTTTTGGGATACGATCCTTATCTAGATGATGTAACTTTAAAAGATTTTGGAATAGAAAAGGTTTCATTACAAAATCTTTTAAAAAAATCAGATATTATTTCCCTTCACTTGCCACTTACGCCAGAAACTGCAAACATGTTTGCCTTGAAAGAGTTTAAAAAAATGAAAAAAAATGTAATTTTTATTAATACTTCAAGGGGAAAATTAGTTAACGATAAAGATTTGATTTATGCTTTAAATAAAAAAATTATTGCTAAAGCAGCGGTTGATGTATTTGAGAGTGAACCTATAATTAATAAAAAATTCTTGAGTGTTAAAAATCTTTTTTTAACTCCTCATATTGCAGCTTTTACTACTAATTCCAATTTAGAAATGAGTCTTCGAGCTGCTCAAAATTTTATTTCTTCGTTATAAAATCGATATATAACAAAAAAGGTTTTTATATGTTGATTCACTCAATCGTATCATTTATAATTGGTTTTTACATAGGCCTTAGCTTTATAAAGATAAAAATATATTCGTTAAGAAACTTGTAAACAATAATAATGTTAATTTATTTTTGCATAATGAATTATTAAAAATATGATAAAACTTATTAAATCGACCTTTTATAAAGAAAAACAAACAAAGAAAAGACTTATTAATTTTATTAATAAAGCCGAACAGCTAAGCATAGGTAGGGAATGCAAGAAATTTGAAGAAAGTTTTGCAAAATGGCAAGAGCGGAAATATTGCGTAATGGTAAATAGCGGAAGTTCTGCAAATCTAGCCATAGTTCAAGCGCTTTTAAATTTAGGAAAAATTAAAAAAGGAGATAACATAGGTTTTTCGGTAGTTACTTGGTCAACCAATGTAATGCCTCTTATTCAGTTAGGGTTAAATCCGATTCCTATTGATATTGAGTTGGATACGCTTAATGTTTCTAGTGAAAAACTTCTTGAAGTGCTTAAAAAATATTCCATAAAAATGTTGTTTCTTACAAATTTACTGGGTTTTTGTGATGATATAGAAAAAATTGCTAAAATCTGTAAAGAAAAAAATATAATTTTAATCGAAGATAACTGTGAATCTTTAGGGACTGTATATAAGGGAAAAAAGCTTGGTAACTTTGGATTCGCCAGTACTTTTTCTTTCTATGTAGGACATCATTTATCTACAATTGAGGGAGGAGCGGTATGTACCAATAATTCAGAACTTGAAACAATGCTTCAAATGGTAAGAGCTCATGGTTGGGATAGAAATTTAACCGAGAAAAAACAACTCAAAATCAGAATAAAGCATAATGTTAATTCGACTTTTTATTCAAGATATACATTTTATGATTTAGGATATAATTTACGGACAACCGAAATTAACGGATTTATTGGCAATGAACAGCTTAAATATATTAACGAAATTGTTAATAAACGAAAAGATAATTTCTTTAAGTTAGCAACCCCAATTTATAACAATAAAGATAAATATTATCTTGTAAAATATGAACACATTGATCTTCTTTCTAATTTCGCAGTTCCTGTTGTTTGTAAATCAAAAGAAATAAGAGATCAGCTTGTTGAAAAATGTAAGGATAAGATTGAAATAAGACCAATTGTAGGAGGAGATATGGTAGCGCAGCCGTTTTTTAAAAAATATATGCCTGATTTTATAAATAATTTTAATAATTCAAATGCAAGATTGGTGCACGAGCAAGGACTTTATTTTGGTAATCATCCTGAATTAACCGCAAAGGAAATAAAAGAAATAATAAAGGTTTTTACTGAATAATATGGATAATTTTTGGAAAGGAAAAAAAGTTTTGGTTACGGGTGGAGCAGGTTTTATCGGAAGTCATGTCGTTGAAAAATTAGTTGCGCGGGGCGCAAAAGTCTCGGTGATGGATAATCTTATCAGCGGAACCTTAGATAATCTAGAAAAAGTAAAAGATAAAGTTACTTTTATTAAAGGTGATTGTACGGTTCTAGCGGAAGCGGAGAAAGCGTGTAGTGGTCAGGATATAGTAATGAATTTAGCAGCTAAGGTTGGTGGTATAGAGTATAACCGCACTCATCAGGCAACTATGTTTAGAGATAATCTTCCCATAGAAACAATAATGATAGAAGCAGCAAGAAAAGCAAAAGTAGGTAGGTTTTTAGTTGTTTCATCTGCTTGTGTTTATTCTCATGATTGTTCTATTCCAACCCCTGAATCGGAAGGATTTTTAGATGAGCCTGAACCTACGAATGGAGGCTACGGTTGGGCAAAAAGGATGGGTGAAAAAATTGGAGAATATTATGCGCAAGAGTTTGGAATGGCAGTTGGGATAGTAAGACCCTACAATTGCTATGGTCCGCGTGACCATCTTGATCCGGAGAAATCTCATGTAATTCCCTCGCTTATTAAAAGAGTTTTTGATGAAGAGAACCCCGTTAGGGTTTGGGGGAGCGGAAATCAAACAAGAGCCTTTTTGTATGTGGAAGATTTGGCGGAAGGAATGATATTGGCAATTGAAAAATATTCAAAACCAGATCCGATTAATTTAGGAACCGATGAGGAGATTTCTATTAAAGATTTAATAAATAAAATAATTAAGATTAGCGGAATGAATACAAAAATTGAATTTGATACATCAAAACCGGATGGAAGCCCAAGAAGAAATTGTGATAATAAAAAAGCAATAACAAAAATTAGTTTTAAACCAACAGTAAAATTAGATGAGGGCTTAAAAAAAACGATTGAATGGTATAAGGAATATGCAAAACTATGAACCTCAAAAGTTCTACAGTCCTTATTGTAACCCATGTCTATACCACAGGTCCTTCTTTTAGATTAGAAGAATATCTTCAGAAAAAAGTAAAGAATTTAATATTCATTGGGCATCCGTTTTCTTATGCAAAAGATACACGTTCTTTTCTAAGAGTGTATAAGAATGGAAACCTTATTAAAGAAAAAAAATTTGTAGAATGGAAAGGACCGGAATTATTTTTTTATCTTAAGGATATTTTTCTTACGTTGTGGTGGGCATTAAGATATTCTTCAAAAGTAAATTATTACATTGGAGTAGATAATCTTAATGTTTTCAGTGGATTTCTTTTAAAAGTAATTGGCAAAGTCGGATATTTAGTTTTTTATACCATAGATTATATTCCTAATCGTTTTGAAAACAAGATTTTAAATTCAATTTATCATTTTTTAGATAGATTTGCCGTTAAAAAAAGTAATAAGGTTTGGAATCTTTCATCAATCATGATTGATGAAAGAGAAAAAAGAGGAGTTGATAGTAAATATAGAAATAAGCAGATAGTTGTTCCGATTGGAACCTCCATACCGGTAAAATCAATTAAGAATAACGATAGAGACAGATATCAAATAGTTCATATGGGTCATTTACTAGAAAAACAAGGTGTGGAAAAACTTATTGAAGCAATGAAAGATGTTATCGTAAAAGTTCCCAAAGCTCATCTGCTTGTCGTGGGTGGTGGCCCGCTGGAAACGAAATTAAAAAGAGATGTTATCCGTTTTAAATTGCAAAAATATGTTAAATTTACAGGTTTTGTTAAGGAATTTTCTGAAGTAGAAAAAATGCTTCAGATGTCAGCAATTGCAGTTGCTCCTTATTTGGATAGCAAGGATACTTATACAAGATATACAGATCCCGGTAAACCCAAGGATTATTTAGCAAATGGGTTACCCGTTGTTATAACAAAAGTGCCTCAGGTTGCATACGAAATAGAAAAGAATAAGTGTGGGATTGCAATTAATGACGATAAAAAAGAGTTAGCAAAAGCTCTTATTACATTATTAACCAATGAAACGATGTTAAATGAATTCAGAAAAAATGCTTTAATCATGGCAAAAAAATATACTTGGAATAAAATTTTTGATAAAGTTTTTATTGAAAGCAAATGAAAACTAGAGATTTATTAATATTATCATGGCACCAGGTGTATTTGTCTTCAAATGCCGGCGGATACGTTAGGCTAAGAGAATTCATCAAAAGAGTACCTAAGGATATTAGTTTTATGTTGCTAGATAATAATCCTACTATTTTTAACGATATTGTTGATGATGCTAATTTGAAAATTTTTGATACTCCAAGTATTTTAAAGAAAGTTAAACATTTTTTCTTACCATGGTTATTGCTTGAAACATTATTTACAGGTTTTATTATCTATAGAATTGCCCAAAAAATTATAGTAAATAATAATTGTAAGGTTTTATATGTTCCAATCGGAGAATTTCCTCAATTATATATACCTGCAATTTTTTTGAAAATAAGATTCCCGCAAATTAAGTTAGTAGTTGATATCCTAAACTATGAAGTTCCTGATAATAATGTTATTAATTATTATAAAAATCTTAGAAAAAATGGAATAGGAATTTTTAGGGGATTAATTACGATAATAATGTACTTCATCGGGTATTTTTTAACGAATATCACAATTTCTAGGGTTGACTATATTTTTACAGTTAGCCCTGAGCTTGTAGGAAAAATTAAAAAAAAATATCGTAAGCAAACAATTAATTATACTCCGTCCGGTGTAAATAGCTCCTTTGATTTGAAATATTCAAAGACAAAGGAATATAGGGGGATATACGTAGGAAGAATTACTGCGCAAAAAGGCGTTTATGATTTAGTTCATTTATGGTCAAAATATACTTCGCATAACCCTAGTGCAAAACTTGCTATTGTAGGATCAACTGATGATGAAAATAAAAAACTTTTAAAATTAGAGATTTCAAAGAGGAAATTGCAAAAAAATATAGATGTATTTTTTGATGCTTCTAATGAGGTTAAAAATAAAATTCTTTCTCAAAGCGCCATGTTCTTACATATGGCCAAATATGAACCCTTATTTCCTGTAATTGGAATCCTTGAAGGATTAGCGTATGGATTGCCTGTAATACTATATGATATGAATGTTATTCCAAGGAATTTAGATAAATCGAATGCTAGTAATTTTATCTATGTGGTTAATAGTGGAGATATAGATAAAGTATTATCTGTCATTAAACAGTACTCTACTTATTCTGATGATAAAAAAAATAATATTTTTCAAGCAGCCAGAAAATATGCAAATGGCTATGATTGGGATACTATTGCCGCAAAAGAATTTAAAATAATAACACAGATGATAAAAAAATAACAATTATTTATGAAGCAAAAAAGTCCCTTTTTTACTATTTCCATACCGTCACTTAACCGAATTGAATCACTAAAACTTGTAATTAATTCAATACTTAATCAAACATTTTCCGATTATGAAATATTAATTATTGATGATCATTCGGATGATAATATAAAGGGTTATATAAATTCATTAAGGAGTTCTAAGATTAGACTTATCGAGAATAAAAAAAGAAAAGGATTTAAAACCATATATAAAGAATGTTTATTGATTTCCAATGGAGTTTATGTATTAACTTTGGGTAATGACGATATTTTGTGCAATAAAAATAGTTTAAGAAATATTTATACCAAACTTAAAAGCAAGAAGGTTGGCTTAGCGAAGATTGGACTTATTTATTATTATAAATCACCCTCTAATCCTTGTTTTTCTACAAGACTTGATGCAAAAGATATTTTTATTAATTCAAGACAACATAAGAAAATAATTGAAGCAATTGATTCATATGGAATTACGCATATAGCTGGAACGATATATTTAAGGGAGTTAATAAATCAAGAAAGTTTTACAGATAGTGAATTAATGCCTTTTTTAAAAACCATTGTTGGATGTGCCATGAAAAAAGGTTTTCTTTTTATATCAGGAGAATACGTTGCAGTAGGTGTAAGCACATCATATTTATCTTTGTTTTCTAAAAGAGTAAATTATAAACATACTTGGTTTTATCTAATGTATTCGGAATATAAGCTTTATTTAAATGAAAATGAGGTTAAAAAAATGCTTGTAAAAAAAATGACAGCTCAAATCCCATTTTTAATTGCAATTAAGAGCTACGTTGGATTTAGAGAGGTATTAGATATTATATTTAGTTACATCAGGTTTAATTTATTGTTTATTTTTAATCCTATGATATATATATTTGCATTATTAAGCTTACTAACTCCTTCTAAATTATTCTTTATGTATAAAGAACGGCATTATAATAAAATGATAAAAGCATATGTGCCTGTTTCAAAATACAAATTTTAATTATATGAAGTATTCTAGAAATCTAAATTAATATGAGAAATAAGATAATATTTACAATTTGTTTAATCCTTACCGTGGTGTTTACGCATTATGTATGGATCATGACGTCATCAGTAATTATAGGCAGTGATTGGGGATATTTTTTTCAAGAAACTATGAATGAATGGTTTCCGATTCATAGCTTGTGGAATCCGCAGTTGAACTTTGGGTATTATGATTTTGTTAGTGCGCCATTCCTTTTTATCTTTTTCCTTCGAGGATTATTGACTCTATTACATATAGATTTTGTATTTATCGACAGGATTTTATATTTATATCCCATTGCCTTCATAACTCCTTTATCTATGTTTTATCTTTGCTATAAATATACAAAAAATTTAATGGCATCTTTTTTTGGCTCGTTAGTTTATTCAATAAATACTTATATTTTAACTCTTGAAATTGGTCATTTTAATTTGGCGTTTGTTTATGCAATATTTCCTCTTCTGTTTTTAACATTTTCTAGTTTCTTAGACCGCCCGCGTTATAAACAATTTATTTTATTTCTATTTTTAATATTTCTATCTTTTACATATGAAGCTAGAATTACTTTCATTGCAATACTTATTTTGATATTGTACTTTGTTTTTAGAACTTTGTTTTATAAAGGTGAGTCTTCTTTTAAAAATATTGTTCTTTTAGTAAAATACTTCTTGTTGTCTTTAATTATTTTTATAGGTTTTCTTAGTTTTCTTATTCTTCCATTAATTGCTGTTAAGGATATGGGCATAGGAGATGTTGCAGGAAGGGGTTTTTTTGGAGCGGAATTCTTTCCGATTCAAAACGCATTTGCATTATTTCATCCATTTTGGGATGGAACTATAACTACAGAGTTTGTTCAACAACCAATCCCTTTTTATTTTTGGTTTTTTCCTATCATTGCATTCTCATCGTTTTTTTACGTAAAAAAAGACAAAAAAATAATTTTCTTCAGTGTCTTAGCTCTTATTGGAATATTTCTTTCTAAGGGGATTACAGACCCTCTAGGCTTTATATATAAATTTTTGTATTTCAACATTCCAGGATTTAGTTTTTTTAGAGAGCCATCTAAATTCTATATTATTGTTGCATTCTCATATTCTCTATTATTCGCATATTTTATAAAATATTTTGTTGACCACGTTAATAAAAAAATAAATAGACAAAGTTTAAAATTAATTATAAATATATTTTTATTTATTTTTATTTCTTTAATATTTTTACCAATTGCAAAACCGGTTGTGAATAGAACGCTCGCCGACTCATTTCGTTCAACTATCGTACCAGAGGATTATTTTGTATTGAAGAATTATTTATTAAGCCAGAAAGATTTTTATAGAGTGATGTATTTACCAAATAGACAAAGATTTGAATTTTTGTCATCAAATCATCCAAGTTTATCATATTATGATCTTTCCGAAATACAACGGACAATTAATCCTGAGATTCTTAAATTATTTTCTGTAAAGTATATTATTTTACCTTATGATAGCACTAATGATGTTTATCGGCATTATGCACCTAAAGAGGTTTGGGAAAGGTTACTCAAGAATGCTGGTTTCCAAAAACAAAATAGATTTAATTTAAAAAACATTGAACTTTATGAAAATACATCTGGTTATATGCCACATATATATATTGCTGAAGATAATATATTAATCAATAGCGACACTAGTTTGTTTGAGAATATCATAGGTTTTACTGACAATAATAATAGTGAATTTTATTTTTCTCAATCTAAAGAAAATGTCTTAATGCCCCTATCAAGTGATGTAATTAGTAATTTTAATAAAATACTTTATCAATTTTCGTGTATTAAATGCAAAGAAGATAAGCCATGGGAATATTTTGCGTTTCCCTATGCAAGAATTTTACCAGATTCGCCATTGTATTCTTATATTAAATTAAAAGAAAAAAAAGAGCTTATAGCTTTAGAAAATAATCCAAAAGAATATGCTGAAAAAGTAGCTTATTTTTCACTTAAAAGAATAATCGAGGCTCAAAAAATTGTAAGTGAAAATATGCATACCCAGTATCTTGAGCCAGTGCTTAATGATAATAGTTATTTGCTTAGTATCTTGAGTAACTTAAGTAAAAGAGAGAATTTTTTAAATCTAGAAAACAATGAGTCACTAATTAAGCTTTCAGATTACATAATAATAGAACAAAAAATAATAAGAGATATAGTCGGAAACGAAAAGCTGTATTCTGGATACGCAGTTTCTTTGCATAGGAAATATTATGAGCTTGCTGATTTTGAAAGCAAAATAAATAATATGATTTGGAAAAGTAATGGAAATGACAAAAAATATATTATAAATGTATCAAATGCTTCAAATTACAAAATATTAGTTCAAAAAAAATCACATATCCCTAACTTCTCTTTATTTATAGATAACGAAAAAATTTTAAAGCAAGGTGAAGATGAAAAGTGGATAGACTTTGGAATAAAAACTTTAAAAAATGGTCCACATCAGACAATAATTAGCATGGATAAATCAGATAATCTTATTGCAACAAATTCAGCAACGTTTATTACCACAACCACAGAAGGCATAAGGAAAATTAAAATACCTATTTCAGATTTTAAATCAGGTAAGGAAATAAATCTTAGTTTTGATTATTTAACAGAGCAAGGAAAATCTCCCAGATTCATGATTACAGGAGATTCGGATAGAGAAAACAATGGGGAACGGGAGACTCAATTTGATCATTACCTTAGAGAAAATAACACTAACTGGACACATGAAAATATGATAATAAAACCAAAAGATGGTGCAACTAAGGGAGATATGGAATTATGGCTAGAAGCAGATGGTAATAGAAATGGCATTTTTTCTATTAAGAACCTTAAGGCGGAAATGATAACAAATCCAGTAATTTTAGTTAAGGAAGATAAAAAAAATCTAATTAAAAAACCTACAGATATAAAATTTAAATATATTTCACAAACTTATTACAAGATTGATATTATTGAGGCAACTGATCCGTTTACACTTGTATTTAATGAGCAATTTCATAACGGTTGGAGGGCTTATATTAATTCTAAACAGATAGCAGATAATAGGCATTTTGAGGTAAATGGGTATGCAAATGCATGGCTCATAAATAAAAGAGGTACGTATTCAATCGATATATATTTTTACCCGGAGCAGTACTATTTTATAGGAATATTTTTATCGTTGGTCACAGTAGCAGCTGTTATCATTTCGTTAGTTATGTTTAAAAGAAAATGAATATCAAGAAAAGACTACAGTTTATAAAAAAGTTGGTATTAGGAATAAACACAAATTATTTATGTATGATAAGTTTATTCTTACTAATGCTTATTCCATTTTTAGAGTTTAATCATAATTTTGAAATTGAACATACTATTTTTCTGTTTGCATTTTATTTTCTTTCAGCTATGGTTTTGATAGCTGCTTTAAAAGCCTTTTTTAATGAAAAATAATTCGATTAAAAATCGATACTCAAAACATTCGTTATTGGTATTAATTCTTATTGGAATTTTAATAATAATTTTTAAACCTTGGTTTTTTTCGCAGGGTCTAGTTGGAGGAGATTGGGGATATATACATTCTTTGCAGTTTACTTCTTTTACGCTATTTCCTTCCGCATGGGAAACAATATTTAATTTAGGTTACGTAAATACTTCATTTATTTGGTCTGGAATACTTTTACATTTATACATTAATCTTTTTGGTAGCTTTTTAAATTTTAACAAACTATCTCTTTTAGGATTATTTATTCCATTTCTTATTATTGGTATTTATTCGATTCGTGCTTTACTGTGGGAGGTTCGTATCAAAGACTCTTGGGCAATATTTTTGGGGACAACCTTATATATGTTAAATACATATATTTTGATTGTGGTTGGTGGTGGTCAAATTATGGTCGGCTTATCTTATGCTATTGCTCCGCTTGTTCTTACCATATTTATGCGGCTAATTCATGCAGAAACAAACACAAAAAGAAGTTCAAAGGGCTTAATGGGTAATATTAATACTTACGAATTAACAATTTATGCAGGTCTTGTATTGGGATTACAAATCTTATTTGATCCACGTATAGCCTATATAATATTAATGGGGGTAGGAATATATTTTTCTTATTATCAAATTTTTGCAAGAAATAGCAAGTTATTAATACGGAATTTATTATTGAGTTTTATTTTTGTTTTTCTAGTTCCTTCATTCATTGCATTTATGCTTCACGCAGTATGGATAATGCCGGTAATTATCGGTCACACTAATCCCATACAGCAATTGGGTGTGGGCTTTTCATCCTTAGATGCAGTAAAATTTTTTAGTTTTGCTAAACTTGAAGATTCAATTTCTCTTTTGCATCCAAATTGGCCGGAAAATATTTTTGGGAAAGTCGGATTTTTAAAGCCCGAATTTTTAATGCTTCCGATTTTAGCTTTTTTAAGTTTATTATTTGTTAAAGGCTTAAAAAGTTCAAAAGAGAAAACATATATATTATTTTTTGCTTTATTGGGTTTGCTAGGTGCGTTTTTGGCAAAAGGCGCAAATGAACCCTTTGGTGGAATTTACCTTTGGATGTTTGATCATGTCCCGGGGTTTATTATGTTTAGAGATCCGACAAAATGGTATACGCTGGTTGCGATTTCTTACTCAATTTTAATACCCTTCGCGATCCGGAAAATATATGAATTTCTTAAACAGAAAACTGCAAATTTAGAATTTAAAATAGCAAAATATATCCCAAATTTATTTATAGTTTTAATCCTTGGTTATATATTATTTCTTATTCGGCCCGCAATTTTAGGTAAATTAACAGGTACACTTGCTTATCACTCAGTTGATAAATCGTATTTTGACCTAGCTAAAGTTTTAGATAGTGATAATCGTTTCTCGCGAACATTATGGATTCCATCTGTACAAAGATTTGGGTTTTATTCAAATAATCATCCAGTAATAAATGGAAAAGATTTTTTTAACGTCGGTTCTTTACAGGATGTGGTTAAGATACTGGAAGCACCAAATAGTAAATACTTGCTTCAGGAAGCGAGTATAAAATACATAATTATTCCCTATGATTCAGAAAAAGAAATTTTTATAAAAGATAGGCATTATAGTGAAAATGAGTATAAATTTGCTATTAAAAAATTAAATAACATTTCATGGTTTAAGAAATATAAAATTTTTGGAAAAATTATAGTTTATACTTTAGAATCTCCAAAGGAACATTTTTGGATATACGGTTCAAATAATTCTTTGGAATATGAAATGATAAGCCCAAGTGAGTATGTAATATCGATAGATGATAATCAACAGGGTAATACATTAATATTTTCCGAAAGTTATAATGCCCAATGGGTTGCAAAGACAGGCGATAAGATAATCGTATCGCGTCAGTTTCATGAATTATTTAATAGTTTTTTTATTCCTGGAAATAGCAAAAAAATTAAAATTATTTTTAAACCTCAACAATGGGTAAATAATAGTCTGTGGATTTCTTTATCAACGCTTCTCGTAGTTCTAATTTTATTAATTTTGTTGAAAATTTATGAAAGAAATATTATTCGTAATCACTCGGAAGATTAACGGTTGTTATTTCCTTGATTGACATTGGTAAGACATCTTGACGGGTTTTTTTTGCAAGATCATATATTGTTTTTCTGCCAGTGCCTATATATATGAGTTTTTGTGATTTTTTATCCCACGAAAGAATCTCTTTAATGATCATAGGACTAATAACGTTGACATAGTCGCCTTGAGTATACTGATCGATAAACGCCTTTGGGAAAGGGAAGGGATTGGGTTTAAAGAGCGTTCTTATAATTAGATATGGTGCTTTTCTTTTTTTAATTTCAATTTCGGCAAGTTTTTTTGTTTGGGCATAGTAGTTAGTTGGATTTTTAGCGTATTCAGATGAGATATAAACAAATGGAGTATATGCATATGCTTTTAGTAAGTTAATAGTTCCTGTAACGTTTACAAGATAACATTGATTTCTTTCTTTTTCTGCTTTAACAACGTCTGTATAAGCGGCTGCATGAATTATGAGATCAAATTTTTTGGATAAAATAATTGGCTTAGTAATGTCTAATTGCTTGTGAGATGGTGCATATAAGGAGAGATGTTTTTGAATCTCTGTTCCTAGAAGTCCCGATCCTCCGGTAAGAAGAATTTTCATTTTTTGTAAAAGTCAGTAACGGATTTTATTATATGCTCTACCTGTGTCCATGTAAGTCCGTCATGAACGGGTAGTGTTAGCAGTTTTTTCCATACACGGTTTGTAACGGGTAGAGGTTTTTTTACAGCTTTTTTCCAATAGGTCATTTCTGATAATGGTTTAAAATGGACAGATGTCGCGATATTGCAGCTGGCAAGATAATCAGATAGCTCGTCTCTTTTTGCGCATTGCATGGTGTAGTACTGAACCGTATGTGAATACATTGGTATTTTAATTTGAGGAACGTCCTTAAATGCTTCGTTATAAGTGGCTTGAATAGCTCTTCTTTTTGCATTCATTTCATCAATTCTTCGTAATTGTCCAAGTCCGATTGTAGCAATTAAATCAATCATATAAGCTTTCGTGCCGTCTGCCTGGTTGATATCGTAGTCCCATGTATACCTTTTATTACCAACCCGTTCATATGTGCTTTTTTCAATACCAAGCCAAGTTAAGGTTCGTAGCTTTTGGTAAATTTTTTCATCATTTGTTGTAATCATTCCGCCATCACCGGTAGGTAGAGATTTTACTGCCTGGAATGACCATATTGTTATGTCGGCTTTTTTCCCTGCTCCGGGGGTGTGCATTGCATGTGCGGCATCTTCAATAATAAGCCCATCAAACTTTTTTCTTATAGCTTCGATATTAGCCAATCTTCCGTGTGAGTCGACTGCAATAATTGCTTTTGTGTGAGGGGTAACGTGAATTGCCTCGGGATCTATGTTAAGACTGTCTTCTTCTATATCTGCAAATGTGACATCCATCCCATTCCATTCTCCGACGATTGCGTCAGCAACAAATGTCATGGGAGTTGTTATTAATTCGCCCCCTTTAATACCATGGACCTTAAGACATAAATCAAGAGCAGCGGTTCCAGAATTACATCCGATTGCAAACTTTGCTCCAACACGGTCTGCAAATTGCTTTTCAAATTCAAATGTTTTGGGGCCTTGTCCCCACCACCCTGAATCCAACACGTCCATGAGTTCCTTCTTAGTTTGTTCGTCAATAGTCGGCCTTAGTACAGGAATCATTTCGGGTGGTACCAGCTTTGCATCCATTACGGTAATCTTATTAGATATGAGTATACATGTCAATAATTAATCTTTTCTAAATACTGTATTTACAGGAGTTTTTAACTGAAATATGGGAATTTTTTGTTAAGTTTCCAAAATATTATGAGAAAGATGATGGTCAAAATTGATATAAATAAACCAATTGATAAATAGGGAGGAAAATATGTCATCTCTATTATTGATTGTCCAGCTGGGACAAAAAAACCTCGAACTCCGTTTGAAACGTTATAAAGATAGGAGGTCTTATTGTTTACCTTTAATTTCCATCCCTGATCGTATGTCTCAGAACTTGCAATAAAAGTTTTTTGCTGCGAATTAATTCTTAATACAATTTTATTAGGCGTATAATCTTCTATCTGTATAGAAGCATTCTTTGTTGAATTTTTAATCTCTTGAGGAAGATTTTTTGCAACAATAATTTTAGGTGGATTATCTATTGATAGACATTCTTTCTTGTTACATGGTACTACTATTGAAGGAACAAAAAAACGTGGAAGATAATTTTTTATTTCATAGATATATTGTGTTCTACTTGGATCAATCGCAAAAAATGTTTCATTCGGATATGATGCTGGTAATATGGTTTTTATCTTAACAATTTCTGGATTTCCTATCTGTAAGTTATCTGTTGTGGTAACAACATATTTAACATTAGAAATTTGATAGAAACGAAACGGTCCATATAAACTTTGTCTTTCTCCAAAAGAACGCGGAGGTGAATTCTCGTAACCGGTCAGGTTATATATATTAAACACGGATGTATTATATGCAAACTGATTATCTTCAAAATACATGCGAAAAAGATTATTTTTGCTTGGAATTTCCGGAATAAGCGGGTTAATTTTATAAAATTGATTATAGGTAATGTTATTTGTAAAAAAATATTTATAGTTTTGGAAAAACAGATTTTGTTCCAAAAGCATCAATATTAAACCGATAACTAAAAAGCTTTTTTTACCATATTTAATGGTAAGTGCGATAATAGCAAGGGATGACATGAGGAAGAGTAAGGTTATAGATACTCCCTTTAATATCTCGATGTTATTTAGCGTAAAACGATTTATAAAAAAAACTTGACCAACAATAAGTGAAAAAAGTAATAATAGGCTAAAAATCCAAAAAAATAATTCTACGTATTTTATTCTTATTTGGTTTTGTATTGTTTGCGCACCTATTCCAATTAACAATGCTCCTGCAAAAATTGTACATATTAACGCACGGGCATGGAACCGAAACTTAAGTATTAACGGAACGATACTGCCAAAAAAATTATGTGAATAAAGATTACCGCCAAAACTATAAAATAAACTTATAAATAATACGGCGACTAACCATTTATAAATTGGATCTTTTTTTAATGAAAATAATCCAAATATTAGGAATACAAATGCAAATGTTCCCCATGTAAGCGTTGGTCCGTCAAAAATTGTTGGAATTTTTAAACTGTTAATATTAGTACTTAAGCTAATCGGGTTTATTATCTCAAGTAATTTAAAGGGAGTTAGGGAAGAAATAGAATGAAAAGATAAATCGTAATTAGCAATATTGCGTGGTGATTTCGAATAAAGATCAAGATAAGGCAAGAGGAAAAAGCTAGATAAAGATAAAGAGGTTAAAAATGCAAATATAAATAGTAAGATTCTTTTTATACCATAAAATACTACCAATCCAAGCTGCATAATAAAAAAATAAACATAATGGTACGAATAACCAATAAGCAATAAATAATTGCATAGGACTACGAATAAAAATGATGCATATGATGGTTTTTTTATAAATCTTACGACGGAAAAAATAAGCCAAGGAAGAAGTACCGCTCCATAAAAAACGTTTACAGAATGCATCTGGGTTATTGTAAATAGATTGAGGGAATATGCCAGGCTTGCAAATAAAGCTGGGATTGATGACAAAAATAATATTTTTCTCGAAAATAAATATGTTCCTATTGCGCTTATGCACAGGCCTATTACACAGGCTAATTCCATAATTTGTCCGGTAATGCCAATTATCTCTCTCCTGTTAAATATCAAATCGATTAGCATTGTTAGAATAGTAAGCGGATGGGCAATTGCAAGCTCCGGTTTTAAAAGATGGGGTATTCCGGAATATGAATAAGGAGACCAAAATGGAATTATTCCGTGCTTTAAATTAATAAATGTAAAATGATACCATGGAAGATCCTGTCCAATAAAATCACCAGTCAAGTCTTTTCGTATAAACGAGGGTATTAGAAATAATAAAACAATAATAGTTATTATTCCCGAAAAAATAAAATCATCTTTATTTTTTTGCAAAAATGGAAAAATCTTTTTTAAAAGTTGTTTTTTAAAGATTTTCATGACTATATAATGGTTTATTATAACATGATTAGATTTAAATCATGAACAAAACAATGGCTTATGTTAATATATTGATATGAAAATTCAGGATATTATATTTTTAATAATATTTGTTTTGGTTTTATTAAAAAGAGATAGCAGGTTGTCTACTGTTACAGGAATTATTTGTCTTATTTTATCTATACCCTTATTTGCAGCTTGGATATTTTTCACAGCCCAGCACTTAGTTTGGTACGCGGCCGCATTTTTCTTACTTTCAATAATACTTCTTTTAAGAAATAAGTAAACCAAAGATGAAAACAGAACATCTTAATAAGAAAGAACGCATTTCAACTTACAACAAATTATTCTATAATAATTATGCTACAATGCTACATAGCACGATAGCAGATTAGAGTATTATGAATAAGTTTTCCGAATCGGAAAAAGAAAAACATGGAATAATTTTAGATCTCGTTAACGGTTTCTTATTATGTAAAAATATGGATGAGGCTATAATTTTTCTCGGGGATTTATTGACTAAAAAAGAACTTGAAATTTTATCAAGAAGACTAAGAATTGCAAAGTTCCTTCTGGAAGGAAAAGACTATAGAGAAATTCAGAGTCAGATTCACGTGAGTCACGGAACCATTGCTAAAATTGCAGCTTGGCTTACAGAGAAAGGCGATGGCTTTAGAAATGTTATAAAAAGACTGCCAAAAGAATCTAAAATCAAGGACTTGATGGATGAATCAGTTTGGAAAGAGATTAAAGATAAGTATCCGACGTATTTTTTACCGGAAAGAATAATTGAAAGAATTTTAAAGGAGAAAATTTTGCAAAAAGATAATAAAACAAAAATTGCTATTAAAAGTCTTGAGTCGTCTCTTGGTAACAAGAGAGTAATTAATAAGCAAATAGAAAAGCAATATAAAAAGAATTATTAAAAATAGTCTTATTTCGCTTTTGCTATCTTGCTACATAGCACGATAGCAAGATAAGTAATTGGTTGATTTGTTAATTTAGCTATAAAAATGATAAAATACACTTATGGTTTCTGCGGTTATACCTGCTTACAATGAGCGGGAAAGTCTTGAGGCTTTTTTTAAGGTATTAATCCCCAATTTATCAAAGCTGGATAAAGATTACGAAGTGATTTTTGTTGACGATGGCTCAACTGATAATACTCTTGAAATACTTAAAAAGTTTGAAAAAGAGAATAAGAATGTAAGAATACTCTCTTTTAGAAAAAACAGAGGTAAGGCAGAGGTTTTAACATCAGGTTTTAAGGCTTCCAGAGGCGATTTAGTGGTAACTTTAGACGCAGACTTACAAGATAGGCCTGAAGAAATCGGAAAGCTGATAGAAAAACACAAAGAAGGCTTTGATATGGTTTCTGGGTGGAGAAAAGACAGGAAAGATGCTTTAAAAACCCGTATCTCTTCAAAGCTTTTTAATTTTATTATGTCTTCTTTTTGGGGAGTACACTTGCATGATTATAATTGTGGTCTAAAACTCTATACAAAAGATTTAGCACATAGTCTTAATCTTTATGGGGGAATGCATAGGTTTATTCCTCTTTTGGCAGCAGAAAAAGGATTTGAGGTTACAGAAGTTCCGGTTGTTCATGAAAAACGCAAATTTGGAAAGTCAAAATACGGGTTTTCTAAAATTTTTAAAGATATTCCCGACATGTTTACAATTCTTTTCTTAACAAGATATGCTAAAAGACCTTTGCATTTCTTTGGAACGGTTGGCGCAATAATTGGAGCGATTGGATTTTTTATTCTTATTTATTTATCAATCCTTCATTTTGTGGGTGAAGCTATTGGACAAAGACCTCTTTTGATATTTGGCATGCTTATGGTTTTAGCAGGATTTCAGTTGCTTTTTACAGGATTTTTAGCTGATTTAATTCTTCATATTTCGGAAAAACATAATGGGGAGGAACTTGAAGAAGAAAACCTTAGATATAAAACAAAATGAAAATTGGAATAGATATTTCTCAGCTAGCATACGAAAAAACAGGAGTAGCGAATTACCTCGAAAGTTTAGTTCGGGAGTTAATTAAAACAGATAAATCAAACAAATACGTACTTTTTTTCTCCTCTCTAAGAAGAAATTTTCAATTTTCAATTTTCAATTTTCAATCAAATCCAAATGTTTCAATTAAGCAATTTAGAATTCCACCCACAATCTTAGATTTAATGTGGAATAAGCTTCATATAATGCCGATTGAAAATTTTATCGGCAATGTTGATGTATTTATAACTTCGGATTGGACAGAACCCCCTGTAAAACACGCAAAAAAAATAACAATTCTTTACGATTTAATTGTTTATAAATATCCTAATGAAACAGATAAAAAAATAATTGATGTGCAAAAAAGAAAATTAAAATGGGTTACGAAAGAAACAGATAAGATAATTTGCATATCAGAAGCGACAAAAAGGGATGCGAAAGAAATTTTAGGAATAAATGACAATAGATTATCGGTAACATATCCTGGAATATAAAAGTATTAGGTATTGAGTAGTAGGTATAAAGTATGGGTAATAGAAAGATAATTGAAACAAGAATCTCAATCTTTAAAGGAAAAAATATCAGGAAAACCATATATAAAAATAAGTGGTGGTTTTCGGTTATTGATGTTGTTGAAGCTCTTACAAATAGTGTTAATCCCCGTGATTATTGGTTTAAGATGAAGACTAGGGTGAAAAGCGAGGATGGAATCGAACTGTCGACAAATTGTCGACAGTTGAAATTAATGGCTCCGGACGGGAAAATGAGAGAAACTGATTGTGCCAATACAGAAATTATGTTTCGCATTATCCAATCTATTCCCTCACCTAAAGCAGAACCATTTAAGCGTTGGCTGGCAAAAGTTGGCTATGAACGTATACAGGAGATTGAAGATCCGGAGTTGGCAACCAAACGGACGAGGATATTGTATAAGCTGAAAGGATATCCTGATGATTGGATTGAAAAACGGATGCGTGGTATCGTTATTCGTGAAGAGTTGACTAATGAATGGCAAAAACGCGGGGCAAGAGAACAAAGAGATTATGAAATTCTTACGGCTGAAATTTCCAAAGCAACATTTGGCGTTACGCCTGTTGAATATAAAAAGTTGAAAGGTTTAAGGCGCGAAAATCTGCGCGACCATATGGATGATTTTGAGCTTATTTTTACCATGCTTGGAGAACGTTCCACTACGGAAATTCACCGTACGGAAGATTCTAGGGGAGTAAGAAAACTTAAAAGCGATGCAAAAGCAGGCGGTAATATCGCCGGAGGAGCACGTAAGCAGCTTGAAAAGCGGCTCGGGCGGTCAATTATTGTTAAAAGTAAGTATTTGTCTAAAAAAGGGAATTAATAATTAGAAATTATGATCATAGGAATTGATGGAAATGAAGCAAATGTAGAAAAAAAAGTAGGCATTGGAGAATATGCTTTTGAATTGCTTTTGCAATTTCATAAGTCTCAGATTTCAAATCTTAAGTTTCAAATATATCTTAAAGAGCCGCCAAGAATGGATATGCCACCTCCGACGCAAAATTGGAGGTATAAAGTCATTGGGCCAAAGAAGATGTGGACTCAATTTGCCTTGCCAATAAGACTTTTTTTGGGTAAAAAACCGGATGTTTTTTTTACCCCCAGCCATTATGCACCCAGGTTTTCGCCTGTTCCAACTGTAATTTCTATTATGGATTTGTCATTTATTAGATATCCTGAGCTTTTTACAAAGAAAGATTTGTATCAGCTTAGAGATTGGACAAAATATTCAGTTAAAAATGCAAAAAAGATTTTTACAATTAGCCAATTTAGCAAGAATGATATAATTAAAGAATATAGGGTTGAACCTAAGAATGTTATAGTTACTTATCCTGGAATAAAACAGAATTTAGAATTAAAGATTAAAGATTTAAACATGAATGATTTAAAAAAAAAGTTTGGAATTGATAAGGAATATATTTTATTTGTTGGTACATTGCAGCCTAGAAAAAATATAGAAAAGCTCATAGAAGCTTTTTCAAAAACAGATAAAGACACCCTTCTTGTAGTTGTTGGTAAAAAGGGTTGGCTATATGAAGATATTTTAAAAGCTCCGCAAAAATTTGGAATCCCCGAGAAGGTTAAATTTTTAGATTTTGTTTCAGACGAAGATTTACCAAGCCTTTATAAAAATGCTTTATGTTTTGTTCTGCCAAGTTTATATGAAGGATTTGGTCTTCCGGTATTGGAAGCAATGAAAAATGGTTGTCCTGTTTTAATTAGCAATGTATCTTCTCTTCCGGAAGCTGGTGGAGACGCTGCATTATATTTTGATCCTGAAAATATTAATGAGATATCAAGAGCAATTAAAAAAGTAATCTCAGATGAAAAATTACGAAAAGAGATGATAGAAAAAGGTTATAATCAAATTAAGAAATTTTCCTGGGAAAAAACTGCGCGCAAGACCCTCGAGGTTTTGCAGGAATTAGGAATTAGGAATTAAGAATTATGAGAAAAGTAGTAAGAAGATTAAAGACAATATTTTTAGAACTCATAAATTTCAAACTGAAGTTAACAGGGTACATTCCTTCGCATTTTATCAGGAGATTCGTTTATAGATTCTGGGGAGTAAAAATAGGTAAGGGTTCAACCATTCACATGGGCGCTGTGTTTTATAATCCAAGAAATATAAAAATCGGTAACGACACAATAATTGGAGAAAACGCAGTTTTAGACGGAAGAGATGAGTTAATTTTTGGAAATCATGTTGATATTGCTTCAGAAGTTATGTTTTATAATGGTGAGCATGAAATAAACGATGAAAATTTTAAACCTTCTTTTGCTCCTGTCGTAATTGAAGATTATGTATTTATAGGACCCCGTGCCATAATACTTCCTGGTGTAACGATAAAAAAGGGTGCTGTGGTTGCAGCAGGAGCGGTTGTAACAAAAGATGTAGAAGGATTTAAAATTGTTGGTGGAGTTCCTGCAAGAGAAATTGGTGAGAGGCAAAATAAAAACCCAAACTACAAACTAGGTAGAGCCGCGTGGTTTCGATAAACCAATTGAATAATCCTATGGTGCTTTCAATAATAATTTTAAATTACAAAACAAAAGATTTAACTACAGCCTGTATAAATTCGATTGTTGAGCAATACAAAAAAGAATTAGATGATAATAAATTTGAAATTATTGTTATTGATAATAATTCGCAAGATGAAAGTTTTGAAACTCTCTCCGGTTTGCAATCTGCAATATCTAATTTAAAGATAATAGAAAGCAAAGAAAACCTAGGTTTTGCTAAGGGTTGTAACTTAGCCGCATCTAAGGCAAGGGGAGAGAATTTATTGTTTTTAAATTCAGATACGGAAATTAAAGATCAGGGATTTTTAAAAATGGTTAATTTTATATCTCAAAACAAAAACATAGGGATTTTGGGAGGAAAATTAAAAAATCTTGACGGAACCAGTCAGTTATCATCTGGTAAATTTTATTCTCTTTTTAATTTATTTTTGGTACTTTTGGGATTTAATGAATTGTTTGGTTTAAGACAAAGCCCTAATGTTATAAAAAAAGTGGATTGGGTAAGCGGCGGATGCTTTATGATAAGAAAAGACGTCTTTCAAAAAGTAAAGGGATTTGAAAAAGATTTTTTTATGTATATAGAAGATATGGAATTGTGTTTTCGGGTAAAGAAAAAAGGTTATCTAACATATTTTTACCCTGAAATTATGCTTTTTCACAAGGAACTTGGAAGCAGTAATAGAACGTTTGCTATTGTTAATATTTATAAAGGAATTTTGCTTTTTTATAAAAAACATAAATCAAATCCGGAATATTTATTGGCAAAACTTATGCTTAAGTCAAAGGCGTTAATACTTGTGGTTTTAGGCAAAATAAGCAATAATAAGTACTTGAAAGATACTTATTTAGAAGCTTTAAAAATATGAAATTTCTCTCCTTTATTAAAAATAAAATTTTATTTTTATTAACACTTTTTTTATTAATTTTTATTCCACTCTTCCCCAAAATCCCGCTTGTAGATGTAAAAAACACATGGGTTTATATTAGACCTGAGGATATTGTTGTTTTATTTATTTTATTTTTTTGGGTTTCACTCCTTTTTAGAAAAAAAATAAATTTAAAAACCCCATTAACTCTTCCTATTCTAATTTTTTGGCTTGTCGGAGCTGTTTCTACTCTCCATGGTATATTGTTGATTTTTCCGCTACTTGCAAATGTTTTTCCAAACGTAGCCTTCTTGGGTCTTATAAGGCATATGGAATATTTAAGTTTGTTTTTTGTGGCATACCAGGGTTTAAGTGATAAAAAATTTATTCCTTATGCAATTGCTACAGTTGTGATAACGCTTTTGGCTGTTATTGCTTATGGATTTGGACAAAAATATTTAAGTTTTCCAGCATTTCTTACAATGAATGAGGAATTTGCAAAGGGAATACCTATTCATTTATCGCAATTATCCCGCGTACCATCTACTTTTGCAGGTCATTATGATTTAGCGGCCTATCTTGTTTTAGTAATCCCGATCGTTGTAAGTCTTGCCTTTGGACTTAAAAATTTGTTTATAAAATTTTTTCTTTTGATAACTGCTTTTTTAGGTTTAATTCTTCTTTTTATGACAGTTTCAAGAATTTCATTTTTTGCTTTAATAATTTCTTTTTTTATTATACTTTTCTTTCAAAAAAGAAAACTGATTCTCTTATCAATTCCTATACTTTTAGCATCGATAATTCTTATTGTTAGTTTTCAATCGAGTCTTTTAAATCGTTTTCAAAGCTCGGTTAAGGAAGTAGATGTTTTGGTTGATGCAAAAACAGGAGATTCAATTGGTCATGTTACTTTTGTTAAAGCGGATTATTTTAAAAATAAAATTGTTTTATCAAGAAAAGTTAAGGATAAAGAAGAGTTATTAAAAGTAATGGCAGGAGATAAAAATAATCCGTCATCAACACCAACTACAGTACTTCCTTTTAAAGAAATCCCAAAGGATGTTACGCTTTTGATTGCAACAAATATTTCAACAGGGGAGAGTCTTTCTCAGGGTACGGGTTACATTAATTTACCCCTGTCGCCAGTTATAAAAAAACCTAATAACTTTTTTTATCAATTCCCTCCGGATGTTAAGGCTTTGACTTCGGCAGACGCAATCCTTGTGAGAGGAGATTTTGTGGTTAAAAGAGCTGCTGCGTATGATCTTTCATTTACGACAAGATTCCAGGGAGAATGGCCGCATGCACTTGAAGCTTTTGAAAGAAATGTATTATTGGGGAGCGGTTATGGTTCTGTAAGTCTTGCGGTTGATAATAACTACTTAAGAATGTTGGGAGAAATTGGAATTTTAGGATTTGTTTCTTTCCTTGTAATATTTTTAACGCTTGCAATATATATTAAAAAGACCTGGTCTCATATTGATTCCAATATGTCTAAGAGTTTTATTTTGGGTTTTGTAGCAGGTCTTATTGGTCTTTCTTTAAACGCAACTTTGATAGATGTATTTGAAGCTTCAAAAATAGCTTTCTTACTTTGGCTTTTGATGGGAATTGTCTTTGCGACTCTTGATTTTTATAAGAAAAGTGAAATTAACTTTTTATATGAACTTAAAAAAATAGCTGTATCAACTCCCGCAATTGCTATTTATTTATTTGCACTAACTTTGTCTTTATTTTCTTCAACCCTGAATAGTTTTTTTGTCGGCGACGATTTTACCTGGTTAAGGTGGGCTGCGGACGGTCCTTCGAATATTCTAAATTATTTTACGCAGTCTAACGGCTTTTTTTATAGACCTGGCACAAAAGTTTATTTTTATTTGATGTATCATACATTTTGGTTAAATCAATTTACTTATCATGCCGTATCTCTTTTCTTGCATTTTTCAATTACAGTTATACTTTTGATAATTGCTAAAAAAGTTTTTAAAAATACTCTTTTTGCTACACTAGCCGCCTTTTTATTTTTAATAGCAAGCGGTTCGACAGAAATGGTTTATTGGATTTCTTCAACAGGATCTCTTTTTACAGCATTCTTTGGGCTTTTGGGATTATTATTCTTTGTGTACTATGAAGAACAAAAAAAGTTTAATTATTATCTTTTGTCTTTTGTGTTCTTTTCGTTAGCGCTTTTGTTTCATGAACTTGGAATTTTCCTGCCATTGCTTATAGTTTCCTATAAATTAAAAGATAATCCTCTCGCATCAATTAAAAACTTGCTTAGGAGAAAAGATTTTTTGTTTTTATTTGTTCCTGTTGTTATATATCTTTTTGTAAGATTTACAGCAAATAGTCATTGGCTAAGCGGAGATTATAATTACGATTTTATAAAGTTTCCTTTTAATTTTGTTGGTAATATTTTAGGATATATGGCTCTTACTCTTATGGGTCCTAGCGCACTTCCTTTCTATGAAAAAATTAGAAGTTTTACCAGAGAAAATATTTTACTAACCCTTGGAATGATTCCTTTAGTTTTGTTAGTTGCATTTTTTGCATACAAGAAATTCAAAAGTTTATTTGATTTTGAAGAGAAAAAGATTGTGATTTTTGGATTATCATTTTTTGTAGTTTCACTTCTTCCGTTTGTTGGTCTTGGCAATATTACTTCAAGATACAGTTATCTTGCCTCAATGGGATTAATAATTATTTTTGTTATTTTAATTAAAAAATTATATTATTTTTTACTTGAAAACGGAAAGAATATTGCTTTAACATCTGTTTCTGTTTTAATTTTATTTTATTCAACTTTGCAAATAATTCAGGTACAACAAACCGGTTTTAATTGGTTGGGAGC
>JACRFQ010000031.1 GCA_016217835.1 Candidatus Levyibacteriota bacterium
GATGTTATTATTTATCCCGGATTTAATGAGGAAAATAATAAAAGAATTAACGTGCTTAATGTATTGGGAGTAAAATATATAATAGACAGGAAAGAAAATATTTCGACCCAAAACGTATTTAATTCTAAGTCTTATAAAAAGATTTATCAGGATAATGGATGGAGAATTTATGAAAATAATGCCGCATTGCCCCGTTTTTTCTTAACTTCGAATTACAAAGTATATTCTAGTCCCAAAGAGTTTAGCAAAATCTTTTTTTCTCAAAACTTTACGGATTATAAGACTATTCTTTTGGATAAAGATCCAAAATTAAATTTAGATCCTTTAGATGGGTCTGAAAAGATTAATCTTGTTAGTTATCAGCCAAATTCCATTAATTTTGTATCTGATACAAAAGGAAAACATTTGTTGTTCTTATCAGATACATATTATCCGGGATGGGTAGCAGAGATTGATGGAAAAGAAACACAAATTTATAAAGCAGATTATGCATTTAGGGCAATTGCGGTCCCAGGTGGAATACATAAAATTAGCTTTACATTTAAAAGTAGCTCTTTTAGAATAGGATATATTATTTCTTTGATTAGTATATTTATAGTTTTTATACTCTTTGTAATAAAACCCTATGATAAAAAAGATATTTAAAAATAAATTAAAAATATTATTGTTTTTAACAATTTTTGTTATTGCCTGCATATTGCGTTTTTATCAGTTACAGAATGTTCCGCCGGGAGTTAACAGAGATGAAGCATCAATAGGTTATACTGCTTATTCGCTACTTCAGACAGGAAAAGATGAATATGGCAGGCTTTTTCCTGTTTCGTTTGAATCTTTTGGAGATTGGAAGTTGCCGTTATATATCTACACAGTGGTTCCCTTTGTTTATGTTTTTGGATTGTCAGAGCTTGCAGTTAGGCTTCCTTCTGTAATTTTTGGCGTATTTTCTGTTGTTCTGACTTTTTATTTTGTGAAACTTCTTTTTAAAGACAATAGATTAGCGTTTCTAACAATGTTTTTAGCTGCAATTTCTCCTTGGAGCATCCATTTATCAAGAGTTGAGTCAGAATCCAATACAGCAGTGTTCTTGGTGCTTTTAGGAATGATCTTTTTCTTAAAAAGTTTAAATAAAAATTGGTTGATAATCCCAAGTCTAATATCTCTTGCTTTAACCTATTTTACTTATGCCGGAAATCATATTTTTACAACACTGCTAATTATAGGCACCTTTTTTATCTATAGAGATAAGATTTCAAAAACAAAGTTTACATTAATAGGTGTTGTTTTGTTTGCATTAATGTCTGGATTTATTTTTTACCACACCTTGTTAATGGCTGATAAAACTAAAATTTCAGGTATAGGTATTTTTGGGGATCCATCAATAGTTCATACAAAAATTGAAATGCCAAGAAACGAACATACGAATCCTCAATCATTTCTTGCAAGGATTACGCATAATAAAATAGTTTTTTTAGGAAAGACAATCGGACAAAACTATCTTAATGCTTTTTCTCCGCAGTTCCTATTTATTAACGGGGGAACCAACCATGCGCATAATATTATAGATTTTGGCAACATGTATCTTGTTGAAGCTCCTTTTTTATTCTTTGGCTTAATTTATTTATTCGCAATAAAAAAGGGCAGAGAAAAAAGACTTATTTTATTGTGGTTTCTTATAGCTCCAATTGCAGCAAGTATAACCAAAGATGCGCCTCACACAAACAGAATGTTTGCTATTTTCCCTACACTTTCATTAATTACTTCTTTTGGAATTTTATATTTACTTACAGATTATTTTAAAAAGCCAATTTTTAGAAAAATATTCATCATGCTTACCGTATTTATGTTTTTAATAAATTTCACTGTATATATCGACAGATATTATATTCATTTTGCCCGTAACGAGACAAAAAGCTGGGGATTTATTTATAAAAATTTAATTGCAAGCTTACAAGAAGAAAATCTAATAAATAAAAATATTGTTGTAAGTCAGCCGACACGTTCACCTTATATATTCTTTTTATTTTACTTAAAGTATGATCCGGCAGCTTATCAAAAAGAATCAATTAGATATCCTAAAACTGCGGATGGATTTAGTGATGTAATGAATTTTGCAAATTTTACTTTTAGAGATTTAGATTGGGGCAAGGATATTAATTTATCAGACACTGTTTTGGTCGATGATTATATAAATTCCCCGCACGATAGCGTTGGTAAGAGAACAACGTATACGTACTTACCTTCAGGGGAGCCGATGTTTACAATTGCTGCAACAAAATGAAAAAATATTTTATATTCTTTTTTTTACTATTCATTTTTTGCATACCTGCATTGCTGCCGCTTATTCACAAGGGTTTTTTCCTTACAGATGATGGTAACTGGATGGTAATACGCTTTTCTGCATTTTATGAAGTTTTAGGAAGCGGAGAATTTCCCGTAAGATTTTTAACACGGCTTAATCAAGGTTTTGGATATCCTGTTTCAAATTTTTTATACCCGCTTTTTATGTATTTGGGAGTTCCCGTCCATATTTTAGGAGTCAGTTTTGTAGATACAATAAAAATACTTTTGGGCGCAAGTTTAATTTTTTCATCAGTTTTTACTTATGGGTGGTTAAGGAAAATATTTGATAACACTTCTTCTCTGCTTGGCGCGATTTTTTATACATATTTTCCGTATCATCTATATGATATTTATAAAAGAGGATCTGTTGGAGAGGTTCTCGCGCTTGCAATCGCGCCGTTTATTCTTTGGCAGATTGAAAGAAAAAGTGTTCTGCTTACGTCGCTTGGGATTGGATTTTTAATTCTTTCTCATAATACACTGGCGCTTTTATTTATGCCCCTAGTTTTAGCCTATGCATTTTTGAGAAATAAAAATCAGTTAAGATTTATTTTGTTATCAACAGCATTTGGAATGGGATTTTCTTCATTTTTTTGGATTCCTGCAATTTATGATACTCGTTACACGGTATTTGTAAGCACCCAAGTTTCTGATTTTTTTAATTATTTTGTCGGTTTAAGCAAGCTTGAAATTATAGGAGTAGTGTCACTGGTGATATTATTTTCTTCAATGTTTTTAGTTTTTCTTAAAAAAGAAACAAGGGAAAACAAACTCTTTTTTTATTCGATTTTTGCATCTTTATTAATTATTTTTTTTATAACTCCTTTTTCAAAATCATTGTGGGAAATAATTCCCTTAACCAATTTTATCCAATTTCCTTTTAGATTAATATCATTGCTGATGATTTTTTTAACCTTCCAATTGGGTTTTTTGCTAAGTAATTTAAATAAGCCCTATAAATATTTAATATCCGTAATTTTTTTAATTTTAATCCTTACATCGGCGAAGCCTTATTTGTTGATTAAAGACTATCAATATTTGCCTGATTCTTTTTATTCAACAAATATGGATACGACAACGGTTAGAAATGAATATATGCCAAAGTGGGTAAAGGATACGAATTTAAAATTTACACCGGTAAGAATCGAAAATTTAAATGGAAAAGAAAAAGTGAATGTTTTAAAGATTTCTCCAAGAGAATTAATCTTTAATACTTATCTAACCCAAAAAAGGATCCTACAGGTAAATACGGTTTATTTTCCAGGATGGAGTGCGTATATAAATGGAAAAGAAACAAGCATTGATTATGAAACCAATGGATTAATTCGGCTTAACCTTAATAACGGACAAAATAACGCAAGGGTTATTTTTAAAGAAACAAATGTCAGGGTTTTTAGCGATATATTATCTATAATAAGCTTTGCGGGTTTGCTATTTTTACTTTATTTAAATAAAGTAAAAAAAAATAAGATATGAAATTTATAAAAAAATATTTTCCTTTTATTTTAATTTTGGTCTTTTCTTATTTTGCGTTTAAACCTGTTTTAAATTCCGGCTTTTTCCTAATCCACGATGACACGCAAGTGGCAAGAGTTTACGAAATGACAAAGTCTCTAAAAGTGGGAATGTTTCCTGTAAGATGGGTTTTTGATCTTGGTTATGGATTTGGATATCCGATTTTTAATTTTTATGCACCTTTATCATATTATTACGGCTCAATATTTAATATTTTAGGATTTGATGCGCTTTCGGCAACAAAAATAATGATGGTAACAGGCATTATTATGGCTGGAATTTTTATGTATCTTTTTGTAAAAGAACTGTTTGGGAAAATAGCTGGAATAGTTGCTTCACTTTTTTATGTTTATGCGCCTTATCATGCTCTTGATATTTATGTTAGGGGTGACGTATCGGAATTTTGGGCCTATGCTTTTATTCCTCTTGTTTTTTACGGACTTTGGAAAATTTATAAAAAGAAAAGTTGGCTTTTTGTGATTATTTCTTCTTTAGGATATGCAGGAATAATCACTTCTCATAATTTAACCGCTATGATGATAACACCCTTCTTACTTTTATACATTTTATTTTTATCTCTAGCTTTATACAAAAAAAAACAAAAAAGTTCAATTACTTATTTGCTCTGCGGTGTATTTTTAGGAGTTATTGTTTCCTGTTTTTACTGGTTTCCCGCGCTTTCGGAAATGAAATATACAAATGTTTTATCACAAATAGGCGGAGGGTCAAACTTTTCGGACCATTTTGTCTGCGTAAGTCAGCTTTGGACAAGTCAATGGGCATATGGGGGTTCAACTTTAGGATGCGTTGACGGTTTATCTTTTATGATAGGAAAGCTTCATATTCTAATTTCTATTTTTTCAGCTGTTGGAGTAAGCTTATTGTTTTTTTCTAAGAAACAAAATCTTAACAAAGAAAAAATTTTAATTACGGTTGTTTCTTTTATGGCATTTATTTTTTCAGTATTTTTAACTCTTGAAAATTCAAAGTTTATTTGGCAAGCAGTTCCGCTTATGGCATTTTTTCAATTTCCATGGAGATTTCTTTTAGTTATAACATTCTTTTCTTCTGTCTTAACGGGCTCTTTTATATGGTTAATTAGTTTTCTTCCAATAAAAAGGTTTTTTCCCCATTTTGTTTTGGAAGTCTCTGTCTTATTAATTTTGCTTCTTCTTTTTTTAAACATTAAGTTTTTTGTTCCTCAAAAATTTCTAAACGTTAATTCAAGTTATTACACAAGTGAGTATAGCCTTAAGTGGACGACTTCAAAAATTTCAGATGAATATTTACCAAAAGACATGAGAAAACCTAAAAATGCAAAAGAGGCTTTATTAAATAAACAAACATTTTCATTTCAAGAAACACCAATAGAAAAGTTGGCAAATTTTATTTCTTTGGCTGGTGTATTGCTCCTCTTTGCTGGTATAATTCGCTTAAAGCCAAAAGTATGACAAAAGTTCCTGAATTATCAATCTTTTTTCCTTTTTGGAATGAAGAACAAAATTTAGAATCTGTTATAAAAAAAGCAATTCCTATTGCAGATAAAATAGCTCATAAATGGGAAATGATTATGGTAGACGATGGTTCCTCGGATAAAACCTTAGGAATTGCAAAAAAGTTAGCAGCAAAGGATGCAAGGTTAATTGCTGTTTCTCATGATAGAAACAGGGGTTATGGCGCAGCACTTAAAACAGGTTTTAGTAAGGCCAAATACAATCTTGTTGTCTTTAATGACGGAGACGGACAATTTGATTTCTCAGAAGTTTCAAAATTTTTAGAAAAAATAGAAAATGCAGATGTGGTTATCGGCTATAGAAGGAAAAGGCTTGATAATCCTTTTAGGCACATTTTAATGAATATGTTAAAGATTTGGGATTTTATTTTCTTTAGGTTTAGGTTTAAGGATATAGACTGCGGATTTAAAATGTTTAAAAAAGAAGCTTTAAATAAAATAATGCCTTTTAAGTCGGAGGGCGCAATGATTACAACTGAAATTTTAGCAAAATCAAAAAGACAGCATTTAAAAATTGCAGAAATAGAGGTTAATCATTATCCAAGAATTTATGGTGATCAAAGTGGCGGTAACCTAAGGGTAATAATAAGGGCAATTAAAGAAAGTTTAATTTTGTGGAAAGATTTAAATCTAAACTATGGAAGAAGTTGATATAGCGTTAATAAAGCGGCGATCAATAAGGGGAGTATTTGCTTTGACCTCAAGAACGTTTGTTATACAGATAGTCAGTTTTATAGCTAATTTTATTCTTACAATTTTTTTAACGCCTTCTGTCTTTGGAGTTTTTTTTGTAGTTTCTGCAGCCATTGCTTTCCTTTCTTATTTTTCAGACATCGGACTTGCAGCTGCTCTTATACAAAAAAAAGATTCCATTACGGATGATGATTTAAAAACAACATTCACAATCCAACAAGTTTTAGTTGTTGGTGTTGTTTTATTGGCTTTATTTTTTTCCAAAAGTATTGGAAATTTTTATAATTTTGGATCCGATGGAGTGTTTCTATTCAGAGCGTTGGCTATTTCATTTTTCCTTTCTTCTTTAAAAACAATCCCTTCAATAATCCTAGAAAGAAACTTGCGTTTCGAAAAACTGGTGATACCCCAAATCGTAGAAACATTATTCTTTAGCATAGTTGTGGTAATTTTAGCCATAAAGGGGTTTGGGGTTGCAAGTTTTACTTACGCAGTACTGGCAAGGGGAATATCGGGATTTATTACAATATACTTAATAAGTCCCTGGAAAATCAGCTTCGGTTTTTCTAAAAAATCAGCCTCTAAGCTTTTATCGTTTGGTGTACCATTTCAGCTTAATAGCTTCTTAGCTTTAGTAAAGGATGATTTATTTATTGCGTATTTGGGAAAGGCTTTACCGATTGCGCAAGTTGGTTATATCGGATTTGCGCAAAAATGGGCGTTTACACCGCTAAGGCTTATTATGGATAACGTAATTAGAATTACCTTTCCTTCATTTTCAAGGCTTCAGGATGAAAAAGAAATTTTAACAAAAGCAATAGAAAAATCCATATTTGCGGCAAGTTTATTAATTTTTCCATCTCTTTTCGGTTTAGTTATATTGTCTCCTTATTTTGTTAATTTAATTCCAAGGTATTTAAAATGGGAACCTGCAATTTTATCTTTAGCGTTGTTTTCTATAAACGCAGGGTTTTCTTCCATATCAACACCGTTAACAAATGCTTTAAATGCGATAGGAAAAATAAGAATAACGTTGTATTTAATGGTTTTTTGGACAATCGCAACTTGGGTCTTAACGCCTATTCTTATTAAAATATATGGATTTAACGGTGTAGGACTGGCATCTGCAGTCATTTCTCTTTCTGCGTTTCTGGTAATTTATCTGGTTAGAAAATATATTAAATTTAATGTTTTTAAATCAAGCGCGTATCCATTGCTTAGTGCCATAATAATGGGAATTTTTATATATCTCCTAAGCCCTATTTTTATAAAGGGTTTAATTTCTTTAATGTTTATGATTCTTTTTGGCGCTATGATATACTTTTTATGCATTTTTCTGTTTGCTAAAAATGAGCTTTTGTCAGATATGCAAATGGTTAGAGGTAATTTAAAAAAATAAAATGAGTAAACCCCGCACCAACAATTTTGCAGTTGAAGTTTTGAAACGTCCAGAAGAACGTCACATTGTGGTGCGGGATAAAGTTTCAGCCGTAGTAACTGTTTATAACGAAGAAAAAAATATCAAAAAGTGTTTAGAATCACTAAAATTTGCAGACGAAATTATAGTTGTAGATAATAGTTCTAAAGATAAAACCGTTGAGTTTGCTAAAAAATATACAAAAAATATTTTTAGCCAAAAAAACAATCCTCAAGAAATTGATCTTTTAAAAAATTTTGGGTTTGAGAAAGCATCTAATGAGTGGATTTTAAGTATTGACGCAGACGAGCAGGTTTCACCCGAACTCGCCAGCGAGATTCGCGAGATATTAGATCATGGTTCGTTGGTCTTAGAAGAACAAGAAACTGGTTCCAAAGATCAAAGATCTAAGAACCAAGACCTAAAATCCATAGATGGATTTTGGATACCAAGAAAAAATATTATTTTTGGTAAATTTATTCAAAATTCAGGCTGGTATCCCGATCCGCAATTAAGATTGTTTAGAAAAGGCAAGGGGAAATTTGTAAAAGCGCATGTTCATGAACCAATCAAATTAGAAGGGGAGTCAGAATACCTTAAGAATCATATAATTCATCATCATTATAATAGCATCCAGGAGTTTTTAAGTAGGACTGTTAATCTTTATGCGCCAAATGAGGCGCAGGAATATATAGACAGAGGTTATGTATTCTCTTATTTTGATGCAATCCGTTTTCCGCTAAATGAATTTTTAAGCAGGTTTTTTGCAAGAAAAGGATATAAAGATGGATTTCATGGTTTAATATTGGCTTTGCTTATGGCTTTTTATCATTTTTTGATTTTTGCGTTTATTTGGGAGAAAAAGGGGTTTAAAGAATATGACGGAAAAGATTTTCTAAAAGATACAGAGAAAGAATTTAAAAAGTCAGGCAAAGAAATATTATATTGGCTTACAAAAGAAAAACTGGAATCAATTAAAAATCCTCTTAAAAGAAATATTAAAAGATTTACAGAAAAACTTCATAACATTTAATATGCCAAGTATTTTTGTCTCAATTATCAATTACAACGGTAATAAAGATACCCTTTCGTGCCTTAAATCTTTGGAAGAATTAAAAACAGAAGGCTTTAGTCTGGAAGTTGTGGTAGTTGATAATGGTTCAAAAGAAGTTTTTGAAGCAGATAAAAATGAATTTAAAAATTTCAAATTGCATATTTTAAAGAGTGATAAAAATTTAGGTTTTTCAGGAGGACAAAATTTAGGTATTAAATATTCTCTTGGAAAAAAAGCAGATTATGTAGTTGTATTAAACAACGATGTATTAATTGATAAAAATTTAATTTTAGAGCTTTTAAATACTTTTGATATTAAAAAAGATGTCGGATTAGTTTGTCCAAAAATATATTTTGCAAAAGGATATGAATTTCATAAAGATAGATATAAAGAAAATGATTTGGGAAAAGTGTTTTGGTATGCAGGCGGAACAATGGATTGGCAAAATGTCATAGGTTCTCATAGAGGTGTAGATGAAATAGATAATGGTCAATACGATGACTTAGTAAAAACTGATTTTATAACAGGATGCTGTGTAATGATAACAAAAGAAGTGTTTGAAAATATTGGCTTCTTTGATGACAAATATTTTTTATATTATGAAGATAATGACTTATGTCAAAGAGCTAAAAAGGGAGGATTTGAATGTTATTATCAGCCTAAAGCCATTTTATGGCATTTAAATGCAGGTTCCTCAGGCGGATCGGGTTCAATTCTTCATGACTATTTTATTACCAGAAACAGATTGTTGTTTGGTTTTAAATATGCTTCTTTAAGAGCAAGGACAGCGCTTTTTAAAGAAGCTTTGAGATTATTGATTTTTGGGAGAAAGTGGCAAAAAAGAGGAGTTTTTGATTATTTTTCAAATAATTTAGGAAAAGGAAGTTATTTTTCATGAAAAAAATTACAGCAGTAATTATTGCAAAAAATGGACAAGATTTAATTAAAGATGCCCTAGAAAGCGTTGTGTTTTGTGATGAAATTATTGTTATAGATAATGGTTCAACCGATAAAACAAAAGAAGTATCTCAAAACTATGCAAAAGTCTATGATTATAAATCAAACAGTTTTTCGGAGCTTAGAGATTTTGGTTTAAGCAAGGTAGAAACTGATTATATTTTATATTTAGATACCGATGAAAGAATAAGCGATGAGCTTAAAGAAAATATCATAAAGATTTTGTCCGAAGATTCGGAGTATTCAGGATTTAAGATTTTGAGAAAAAATTATTATTTAGGTAAAAATGAATGGCCGTATATAGAAAAACTTGAAAGACTTTTTAAAACAGAAAAATTAAAAAAATGGGTAGGTGATCTTCATGAGAGTCCTGTTATTGAAGGGAAAATTAGCGAACTTAAGGGATATATTTTTCACTTCACACATAGAGACTTAGCGAGCATGCTTGAAAAAACAATAAGTTGGTCCAGTACGGAAGCGCTTTTAAGATACAATTCTAATCATCCAAAAATGGTCTGGTGGCGTTTCCCAAGGGTCATGATAACTGCATTTTTGGGTTCATACATAAAACAACAAGGTTATAAAACAGGGGTAGTAGGGGTAATAGAAAGCGTTTATCAGGCGTTTAGCGCTTTTATTACTTACGCAAAGCTTTGGGAACTTCAAAATAGATCAAATATAAAATATAAAAAATAAAAATGAGAATAATAAAGCGGTTTTGGCCGGTAGTTTTAATTTTTGCTGTCTGGTTTATTTTTGCAAGCCCTTATTTTTTAAAAAATAAAGTTCCATTCTCTTCTACTTATTTAGTTAATTTTTTTGCTCCGTGGAGCGCGTATCCCGGATTTTCATCTCCTGTAAAAAACAATGCAATGCCTGATGTAATTTCTCAAATTGTACCGTGGAAAAATTTTACAATAGACAGTTTTAAAAATTTCCAAATTCCCCTATGGAATTCGTATAGTTTTTCAGGAACTCCGCATCTTGCTAATTATCAATCAGCAGTACTGTCTCCTTTTAATCTGATATTTTTTATCCTGCCGTTTATTAATGCATGGAGTTTATTGGTCTTGCTTCAACCTTTGCTTGCAGGTTTATTTATGTATCTGTTTTTAAAAAGCTTAAAGTCTTCAAGCGAAGCATCGGTTATTGGCTCTTTATCTTTTATGTTTTGCGGTTTTATTGTTACTTGGATGGCTTATGCTACTCTTGCTTTCGCAATTTTATTTTTACCACTTTCTTTATTCGCGATCGAAAAATACTATCAAACGCAAGAAAATAAATTTTTAATTTTATTCAGCTTTACTTTTCCGCTTTCTTTTTTTAGCGGACACTTTCAGATAAGTTTATATTTTCTTCTTTTTGTAATTTCTTATGTAGTATTTAAATTTTTTCAAACTAAAAATAAACTTAATACTTCTTACTTAATACTTTATACAATTTTAGGCTTACTCTTGTCATTACCTCAACTATTGCCATCAATTGAGCTCTATACGCAAAGTTTAAGAAGCGCAATATTTCAAAAAACCGAAGTAATTCCCTGGAGCTATCTTGTGACTTTTATTGCTCCGGATTTTTTTGGAAACCCTGTAACAAGAAATGATTGGTTTGGGCATTATGCGGAATGGAATGCATATGTTGGTATTATTTCTTTGATGTTTTCTATTTATAGTTTTTTAGGAAAAAGAAAAAAAGAAATAATATTTTTTGGAATTATGAGTCTTGTCACTTTATGTCTTTCTTTTCAAACACCTCTTCTTGATTTATTAATTGCGCTTAAAATTCCGGTTTTATCAACAAGCGCTGTTGGTAGGATAATAGTGCTTTTTAGTTTTTCGGCAAGCGTACTGGCTGCCCTAGGTTTTGAAAAATTGATAGAAGATATTAAAGAAAAAAAGAATAAATATATCCTCTCTTGGCTTTTAGGATTTTTTATTATTTTTTTAAGTTTGTGGTTAATTGTTTTTCTAAAACTTTTTTTGTCTGTTGATAAAATTTTAATATCAAAACAAAACCTGATTTTACCAAGTATTTTGTTTACAGTTTCTGCTTTGACAATATTGTCGGGTTTATTATTAAGGTTTAAACATTCTTCTTACATCTTAAATCTTATATCTTTAATTCTAATTATCATTGTTGCTTTTGATCTGTTAAGATTTGCCGGCAAATGGATGCCATTTGAGTCTAAAAACTTAATGTATCCTAATGTTTTAGTTACATCTCAATTCTCCAAAATCCCAAAATCAGATAGGGTTTTGGGAAATTTGGGAGGGGAAGCAACCACCTATTATGGTTTATCTTCGCTTGAAGGATACGATGCCTTATATATAAAAAGATACGGAGAATTTATTGCTTCGCTTTCCAATGGTAAGCTGCAGGAATCGGCAAGGTCGGTTGTGTCTTTTCCCAAAAACGGATTATATACCTTAAAAACAATAAATCTTTTGGGGGTAAAATATATTATTCATAAAACCGCAGACGGACGAAGTTCTTGGACATTCCCATTCTGGACATATAAAGATGGAATTTTTCCAAGGATTTATAACGACGGTGTTTATGAGGTTTTTGAAAACAAAAATGTTTTTCCAAGAGCATTTCTAGTCGGTAAATATATTGTCCAGAAAAATCAACAAAAAATTCTGAATACAATGTTTTCCAAAAATTTCAATTTAAGAAAAGAAATAGTTTTAGAAGAAGATTTAAATAAAAAACTTGATGGCGTTAGTGGTTCTGCAAAAATTATAAGCTATACAGCTAATAAAATTAAGATAAAAACCAATAGTAGCAGAAATTCATTATTGTTTCTTTCGGACATTTATTATTCCGGTTGGGAAGCTTTGGTAGATGGAAAGAATGCTAAAATATATAGGGCAGATTATACATTCAGAGCGGTTTATCTACCTAAAGGAAATCATGCGGTTGAATTTATATATAATCCGCTAAGTTTTAGGCTAGGTTTAATTAGCGCTTGCCTTGGATTATTTGCTTTAGTAGGATTTAGCTTAAGAAGAAAAATTACTTAGTTTCCCAAAATTTTAACTCCGAAAATTTCATTCTTTTTTTTGCAAAGAAAAAAAGATAGGCAATATCCAAGATGCCGATTGTGTTAAGAACGAGCATAGCTACGAACCAATTTTTTTGTTTTAATCCCGCAGATTTCCATAGAGCAAGACCTTTCCAGACAATTGACCATAAGTATAAAACAAAAAACCATGTTGTTGGAATTTGGGAAAGTGAACTGAAATCCATGACTAAATTATATATTAAGTAAACATATCAATGCAACTCGAGCTAAAACTTGCTAGAATATATTAGTGAGAATAGGCATATTTGATCCATACTTCAACACTTTGGGAGGGGGAGAAAAATATATTTTAACTGCAGCTTCTTGTTTGGCTAAAAATCATGAGGTTTTTTTGTTTTGGGATGGAGACATTGTTAAAGACGCTTCTAAAAGATTTAATATTGATTTTTCTAGCATAAAACAAATAAAAAATATATTTTCAAAAGATGTAAGTTTTCCTAAAAGATTGATAGAAAGCAATAAGTATGATGCAATTCTTTTTCTTTCCGATGGAAGTTTACCGGTAGTTGCTTGTAAACTTTATATCCATTTTCAGTTTCCGGTTGAATGGGTTAATACAGACAATATTATTGTTAAACAAAAAATTAAAAGAGTCAGTAAATTTATTTGTAATTCCGAATTTACAAAAAACTTTATTGATAAAAAATTTAATAAAAAAAGTATTGTTTTATATCCTCCGAGTTATTTTTTAAATGATTTTCCCAAAATAAATTATAAAAATAAAAAAAATCAGATATTAAATGTCGGAAGACTTCAGGAATCAAAATCAGGAAAATTATTTAAGAAACAGGATTTATTAATTAAAAATTTTAAAAAAATATATGATTCCGGTTTTTCCGGTTGGCAACTCGTCTTGGTAGTAACTTATAAAAAAGAAGATGAAAATCTATTAGATAAGCTTAAAGAGTTAATCGGAAATTATCCAATAAAAATAATTGAAAACTGCTCACAAGAAGAGCTTAAGAAAATATACTTACAGTCAAAAATATATTGGCATGCTTCAGGTTTTGGTGAGGACTTGGAAAAATATCCGGAGCTTGCAGAGCATTTTGGTATTTCAACTGTCGAGGCAATGATAAATGGTGTTATTCCTGTTGTTATTAATGCCGGCGGACAAAAAGAAATAGTCAAAAACGAAAAAAACGGGTATTTATGGAATACGGAGCAAGAGCTTTTAGAAAAAACTCAAAAACTTATCAACGATCAAGATTTAATGATTAGATTAGTAACAAGTGCTATAAGTGATGCTAAAGAGTTTTCAACAGACAGATTTTGTAAGGAAATAAATAAAATTTTTAATGAATAAGTTTTTATCTTTTATCTTAATTTTAGGATTTGTTGTAATTTTCTTTTGGCAATTCCTGCTAAAAGGATTAGTTCCTATTCCTGCAGATACTATAGTCGGTCTTTATCATCCGTTTAGAGATTTTTATGCTAAAGATTATCCACGGGGAATACCGTTTAAAAATTTTATGATTACCGATCCTGTCAGGCAACAGTACCCGTGGAAAAATCTTATCATAGAGCTTGAGAAAAAAGGTCAGTTACCACTTTGGAATCCATACACATTTGCAGGCGGTCCACTTCTTGCTAATTTTCAGTCAGGAGCATTTTACCCTTTTAATTTAATATTTTTTCTTTTACCTTTTCCAACAGCCTGGGGATTTTTTATTTTGTTGCAGCCGTTTTTAGCTTTAATATTTTTGTTTTTGTATTTAGATAATTTAAAATTAGATAAAAGAGCGAGTATTTTGGGAGCTCTTTCTTTTGCTTTTGGGGGATTTTCTATTTCTTGGCTTGAATGGAGTAATGTTATTCATACCGTACTTTGGCTTCCGTTAATTCTTTTATCGATAGATAAAATAATATCAACAAAAAAGAATTTTCAATTTTCAGTTTTCCCCGGCCTCGCCAAGCGAAGCGGGGCGGGCAATTTTCAATTTAACACTTGGTGGCTAGTTTTACTATTTTCTTTATTAAGTTCTTTTTTTGCGGGACATCTTCAGATATTTTTTTACGTCTCTATATTTTCGATTATTTATTTTTTAGCCCGATGGATTCAATATGGCAAAAACCCTAAAGTTCTTTGGTTGTTCTTAATTCTTAATTCATTATTCTTAATTCTTACATTTGCTCAATGGTATCCAACCTTTAAATTTATAATTAGTTCTGCTAGAAATTTAGATTTAGCAAGCTGGAGGGAGGCGGGTTGGTTTGTTCCATGGCAAAATATAGTTCAGATCATAATCCCGGATTTTTTTGGTAACCCTGCAACCCTTAATTACTTTGGTGTGTGGAATTATGGAGAATTTGTAAGCTATATTGGAATAGGCTCGTTTATATTTGTTTTATTCGCTCTTTTTAGAAAAGATAAAAAGACTTTATTTTTTGTTTCTGCGTTGTTAGTTTCATTACTTTTTGCTCTTCCGACAATTTTTGCAAAGATTCCTTATAAGTTTAATTTTCCATTTTTATCCACCTCGCAGCCGACAAGACTTATTTTTATTGCAGATTTTTCATTGAGCGTTTTAGCGGCTTTTGGTTTTGATTATTTTTTAAAAACAGAAAATAAGAAAAAAGTAATTTATGTTTTATCCATTGCAGGGATTTTATTCACCGGCATTTGGCTGCTTGTTTTATTTAATACCTTTTCTTTAAAAGAGGTAGCTGTTACAAAGCAAAATTTGATTTTACCGACAATTTTATTAGTGATTAATTCATTATTAATTATTGTTATGGCAATAGTTAAAAATAAAAAAACGATGTTTGCCCTTTCTTTATTTATCGTTTTGTTTTTATTTTTCGATCTTTTAAGATTTGGCTGGAAATATACCCCGTTCACAAATAAAGATTATCTTTATCCAAATACAAAAGCGATAAAATTCTTAAAAGAAAATTTAGGAAATTATAGATACATGGCAACTGATTCAAGATTTTTTCCTCCTAATTTTTCTATCATGTATAAACTTCAAAGTCTTGACGGCTACGACCCTTTATATTTAGAAAGTTATGGTGAATTTATGGCAGCCACAGGACGCAATGACCCAAACATTGATAAACCTTTTGGATTTAATAGAATTATTACACCACAGAATTATCACAATTCTTTAATAAATTTATTGGGTGTTAAATATGTATTAGCATTTGAAAATCTTGATAATAACCCAGGTTATAAGAAAGTATTTTCAGAGGGGGAAACTAATGTTTATGAAAACTTAAATGTTTTACCGAGAGCGTTTTTTATAAGTAATATTTATTCATCAAAAGATAGTAAGGATACAATTAGTAAAATTTATAAATATAAAGATGATTTAAGAACAAATGCGGTTGTGCAAGGTTTTTCGAGTAATAAAAAATATAACAATGGAGAAGCAAAGATAGTAAATTATTCAGAAAATAAGATTGAGATATTAACTAAGAATAATAAAGAAGGATTCCTGGTTTTAACGGATTCGTTTTATCCAACATGGCATGCTATGATTGATGGCAAAGAAACAAAGATTTACAAAACCGATTATAACTTTCGGGGCATTGAAGTACCCAAAGGAAATCATAATATAGAATTTTATATAACACTTTTTTAAACTATGAATTTGTCAATAATTATTCCAAATTATAACGGGAAAGATTTACTTAAAAGAAATCTCCCTAAAGTTTTAGAAGAACTTAAAAAATATGATTTAGGTGATACGGAAACTATTTTTGTCGACGATGCATCAGGAGATGACAGTTTAGGCATTGTTGATAATATTAAAAAAGAATATAAAAATTTAAAAGTTTTTAAAAACGAAAAAAATTTAGGATTTTCATCAACTGTAAATAAAGGAGTAAAAAATGCAAATGGAGATATAGTTATTCTTCTTAATACCGATGTTTATCCTGAAACAGGATTCTTAAAGCCACTATTAAGACATTTTGAAGATGAAAAAGTTTTTGCTGTAGGGTGCTTAGATAAAAGTATAGAGGGAGAAAAAATTGTTGAAAGAGGAAGGGGATTAGGCATTTGGGAAAGAGGATTTTTGGTTCATAGACGAGGAGAAGTTAATAAAACCAATACCCTTTGGGTAAGCGGAGGGAGCAGCGCATTTCGTAAATCAATTTGGGAAAAGCTGGGAGGGTTAAATGAGCTTTACAATCCTTTCTATTGGGAAGATATAGATTTGTCTTACAGAGCTTTAAAATCAGGATATAAGATTTTATTTGAGTCCAAAAGTGTTGTTTATCACGAACACGAAAAAGGAGCGATAAAAAGCAAATATACCTCTTTTCAAATAAAAACAATTGCGTACAGAAATCAATTTATTTTTGTTTGGGAAAATGCAACGGATATTCTATTACAATTCTCTCATTTCTTGTGGCTTCCTTATTATTTTGTAAAGGCCTTAATCGCAAAAGATAAAGCATTTTATGTGGGATTTTTTAAGGCTTTTATTCTTTTGCCAAAAATAATAAAATCAAGCCTTAGATATCAAAAACAATTTGTTTTAAAAGATAAAGATGTTATTAAAAATTTTCAATGAAATTATCTATTATAATTCCTGTTTATAATGAAGAAAAAACAATACTTCAAATACTCGAAAGAGTAAAGAAGGTTAATTTTCCTGTTAAAACAGAAATTATTATCGTCGATGACGGATCTACGGATGCTACCGCATCCCAAATTAAAAATTTAAAATTAAAAATTAAAAATTTGAAAATTTTCTATCACTTAAAAAATCAGGGAAAAGGTTCAGCGGTTAAAACAGGAATAAAAAATTCAACAGGGGATTACATCATAATCCAGGATGCGGATTTGGAATATGACCCAAACCAAATAAAAGATCTTTTAGTGCCAATAATTAGTAAAAAAGCAAGGGTTGTTTATGGGACAAGGCTAAAAAGAATGCCCAATCTTAAAGGAGAAGAAAGGACATTGCAGTTTTTAATTCATTACTTTGGCAATAGGTTTTTAAGTTTAATAACAAGTTTTTTATATTTACAATGGATTACAGACATGGAAACTTGCTATAAATTATTTCCCAAAAATGCGTTAAATGGCGTAAAGCTTAATGCAAGAGGATTTGAATTAGAGCCGGAAATTACAGCAAAGCTTTCTAAAAAGGGATATAAAATTTTTGAGGTTCCAATTTCTGCAAACCCAAGGGGTTATGATGAGGGTAAAAAAATAAATACATTCAGAGATGGATTTAAAGCGCTTCTTTATCTATTTAAATATAGATTTGTCGATTAATTTATGAGTAAATTTACCAGAGGAAATGGATTATTAGAGGGTTTTTTGGCAAAAAAACGGGCAAATAAGGCTAATAGTTTAATACCCCAAAATTTTAGAAACGGAAAAATTTTAGACATTGGTTGCGGAAGTTATCCATATTTTCTTATTACCACAAAATTTAATGAAAAATATGGAATTGATCCATCTGTGAAATTATCGGAAATAACAGATAATAAATTTAATCTTCAAACAATCAATATTATTAACACAAGACTTCCATTCAATAATAATTATTTTGAAACCGTTACTATGCTTGCGGTTTTTGAGCACATAGATAATTATAAATTGATAAATGTTTTAAAAGAAATAAAAAGGGTATTAAAAGATGGTGGATTGTTTATTATTACTACACCAGCTCCCTGGTCGGATAAGTTATTGCATCAAATGGCAAAAATAGGACTTATTAGTTCTGAAGAAATTCATGAGCATAAAACCCACCATTCAAGGCTAAAAATAAAAAGTATGCTGTTGGATGCGGGATTTAAAAAAGAAAAAATAAAAAGCGGGTATTTTGAAGTTTATATGAACATGTGGTTTACTGCAATTAAATGAAAAAAATATATCTGGTTTTAGTTGGAATTTTTTTATTGGGTTTTTTATTAAGATTTTATCGCTTGGGTGAAATACCGATAGGTTTTCACAGGGATGAAGCATACTTGGGTTATAATGCGTATTCAATTTTAAATACGGGTAGGGAAATGTCCGGTGATTTTTTACCTATCCATCTTAAATCATTTCTTTTTAGTCCGGCTTTATATTCATATTTTTCTATACCTTTTGTATTTATTTTTGGCTTAAGCGAATTTTCAGTAAGATTTGCTTCGGCCCTTTTTGGTAGCCTAACTGTTTTAGTGACTTTCTTTTTTGTAAAAATAATTTTTAAAGATAAAGAAATACACAATACTAAATACAAAATACTAGATACTAATATTTTGGCACTTTTGTCTTCGCTTTTTTTTGCGATTTCTCCCTGGAGTATTAATTTATCAAGAGTTGCAACGGATAATGTTATTGTAGTTTTTTTAATTACATCCGGTGTCTATTTTTATATTAAATGGATTGATAGAAGTAAGATAAAATTTTTAATTATAAGCGCAATATTATTCGTAATCTCACTTTATACATATCAGGCCCCAAGAGCTTTCTTGCCACCTTTCTTACCTTTAATGTATTTAATTTTTGCTTATAAACAAAAGAAAAAACTTGTTATTTCGTTTGTAATTTATTTGATATTTATTATTTTGCCGATAGTGTCAATATTACTTACTCATGATCTATCTTTAAGGTTTAGAATGCTTTCTATTTTTAATGCTCCCGGAACACAGTTAATATTGGATGAAAAAATAAGAGAGGACGGAATAATGAATATCACGCCAATGATTGCAAGAGTTTTTGATAATAAAATAATTTCATACACGCAAACATTTATTTTAAATTATTCTGATCATTTTTCCTTTAGATTTCTTTTTACA
>JACRFQ010000032.1 GCA_016217835.1 Candidatus Levyibacteriota bacterium
CATGAATATATGATACCACAAGCTTTATTTTTTGTCAGAAGAATCAGAAGGATTAATAAAATAATGCCCAAGCTCTTTTAAAACTATTACAAAGATCCCAAGTACCGGAACGATAAATATAGCACCCAAGGCTCCTGCAACTTTAAAACCGATTATGATAGACAGAAATACAACAATCGGGTGAAGTTTAAATGCTTTTCCCATTAGTTTAGGCCCTATAAAATTAAAAATAACTTGTTGAATTAAAATAAGAATTGTAAATATCAAAAGAGCTTGGGTTGGATTATTTGGATTAGTTGCTAAAGCAATAAAAACAGGAGGAATAAGAGCCAAGATAGGTCCGATTAGGGGAATAATTGTAAGAATTCCCGCTAAAAGCGCTATTGATGCGGCAAAATCAACACCTGAAATTCTTAAAACAATCCATGTTGCAATTCCTGAAATTATGCCAAAAATTACCTGGATTCGTAAAAAAGCGGAAAAAGTATCGTCTATGACTTTTTGTATAAATATTAAATGCTTGTGCCAACTTTTAGGAGAAAGTTTATAAATTTCTGCATTAATTTTTTCTTTATCGATAATAAAATAAAAAGATAAAAATAAAACAAAAATAATATTAATAAAAATTGTTGCAAGAGAGGGGATAAGAGAAATTATGGTATCCAATGAGTTTGTTACCGTATTGTTCCATGTTTGAATAAATTTAGGGTACGAGACTAGATATTGAGGAATAATTTTTGATAAAGACTCAAATTGAGCAATAATTTGCGGAATAAAGACAAAAATCCCGATAGTAAAAATAACGGCAAAAAATAAATATGTTAATAAAGCTGACCAAACTTTGGAAAACTTTAAAAATTTTGAAATAAAATCAACAACAGGTTCAAGAATAAAACTCAAGAGCCATGCCATTACTAAAACAACAATTATATCTGAAAAGTTTGCTAAGAATTGCCATAGGATTTGTAATAAATAAATAGAAATAGCAGTAGAAAGTAAGATAACCAGGAATTTAAATGGTGTGAATTCTTTTTTTAAATCTTGCACAATAATTTATTATAAACGTAATAAAAGAAGAAAGTAAAGTTACTTTGTTATGGGATAGAGTTTTTTTCCGGAGCCTGTTGATGGAGGAATGGTTGGGTTTATTGCTGATCCCAAATTTATTCTTGAGGCGATATCAATTTGCGGAAAAATTAAAATTCTTGTTGCAAGCAACTTATTGGGATCTTGCTTATCGGTAAATCCTATTACCATAATGGTTTGGGTTTCTTGCATTTTTGAAAATCCCGATTTCTCTAGGGTTTCCGATGAATACGAGTATGTCTTAGTTATTTCCTCTACTTTAACAATAACCTTAGCTTCATTTTCTTTGACAACAGTTATCTCAAAGTTTTGTTTATCAATAGAGCCTATCCCGCCGTAAATAATTTTAGGCATTGCAGGTATGTCGTTAACTTCTCTGGCTAAAATTCTTCGGGACTGCTTGTTATAAAGTCCCAAAACTCCTATGGTCATATTTTTTTTAATATCGGAAATTCCAAAAGACTTATCGGATGAATAAAATTTAGTTAACTCATCTACATCAACAAATCTGGTATCGCCTTTTGAATCGGAAAGTGTAATTTGAGTATCTGATGAATTTGTGACAGTTCCCATAATGCCTCTTTTCTCCACAAGTTTTAATTCTGCCACCTTAGATGCGATTTTATTTTTAAGTTCGTCAATTTGATTCTGAATATTTACAGGTGTTGGCGTTGGTGTTGTGGCGGCAAAGACGTCAAACTTAATAAAAGTTAAAATTAATAATACAATAAATAATTTAAAAATCTTTTTCATATATTAAAAACTGCTGGTTGAATAGGTAACGGTTTTTTCAACCGTTGCAATTTCTCCGTTTGGCGATAGGGCATGAATTCTTATTAAATTTTGGTCGTTTCCAAGAGTTATTGTAGTTGAAAAATCTCCCTGAGACGATGGTTTTATCACGAGCTGATCTGAATTGGTTACTATTACAACAGTTGCCTCTGGTATGGTCTTTCCGGATACTATAAGTGTTTTACTGGAAACGACCTCTTCATTAGTGGGAGTATTGATTGATAAGAATATGGTTGATTTAGGAGTTTCGGTTGGAGTTGGCTTTATTAAAGCAGATGAATTAGTGGAAACAATTTTGGTTGTTTGGTAAAAATAAAAGCCAACACCGGCTACCAAAAGACCTATAACAACCATAATAAATGAAAGAATAACTCTTTCTTGCTTCATAATTCGAAACCCATAATACGAAAAAAGTATTATCTTGTCAAGGCAATCTTTGTATGTTAGGATATTTAAGCCTTATGGATATACAGATTTTTGACACGGATAGCTTAAGATTAAAAATTAAAAAAACTGCTCTTGCAGTTGATCCAAAAACAAAGATTACTAAATTTGACGCGGAAGCAATTCTTGTAATGGATAAGTCCTTTGATCCCTCAAGGGTTAACGAACACAGGGTTATTATTGAAGGGCCGGGCGAGTATGAGCTTTCCGGACTTAAGGTGTCAGGGATTAAATCTGATGGTGATACGGTATATGGTTTGTCTTCAGACAGCGTTGATATATTGGTAGCAAAAGCAAGTTCATTGGAGAAACTATCAGCAGAAAAACTAGGTGATTATAAAATCGTAATAATTAACGCAGATTCGGATTTAAATCAAACATTAATTACAGCAATGGAGCCAAGCGTTGTTATTCTTTATGGTGAAAAGAAAAAAGAAGGGGCAAAGCTTTTAGGCAAAGAGGATGCTCCAAGTTCTTCAAAAATAAGTATTTCAGAAGATAAACTTCCTGAAGAATTGGAAATAATGCTTTTGGGTTAATTTACCCTCTTGCCAAAAGTTAATTTTTATATTAAGGTTTTTCTATACAAATATGGCAAATATTAAGGTTTCACCCCACAATGGAGAGGCAGAGCAAAGCGTTTTGGGAGCAATACTTATAGATAAAGACGCAATTGGACTCATTTCGGAAATAATTTCCCCAAGAGATTTTTATAATGACATAAACGGAATTATTTTTGGCGCAATGCTCGCTTTATATGAAGGAAGAAAACCAATAGATGTAATTACGCTTACAAGAGAGCTTAAGAATGACAGAAATGGGCAAAAAGTAGAATCTTCGTATCTTTCTGATCTTGTAAATGTTGTGCCCACAGCGGCAAATATCGAACAATACGCAGAGATTATAAGAGAAACATCAACCAAGAGAAATCTTATTACTGTTGGAACTCAAATTGCGGAAAGTTCATTTAAGGAGGATTCACAAATTGGAGAGCTATTGGATAAGGCAGAAAGTTCTATTTTTGCAATTTCTCAAGGGCACAATATCAGAGGATTTAGCGCTATTAAAGAAGGCTTGGCGGCAAGTTTTGATAGAATCGATGAGCTTCATAAAAAAGGAGTTGGCTACAGAGGAATTCAATCAGGCTTTACGGATTTAGATAATCTTTTATCCGGTATGCAGCCGTCAAATTTAATTATTTTGGCAGCAAGACCCGGGCAGGGGAAAACCGCAATGGTTGTAAATATGGCACAAAATATTGCAGTAATGCAGAAGAATCCTGTTGGCATATTTTCCTTGGAAATGAGTCAGGAAGAGTTGGTTGACAGGCTCTTAGTGGGACAAGCTGATGTTGATGCGTGGAGACTTAAAACAGGTAAACTTTCTGAAAGTGATTTTACTAAACTTTCTCAGGCAATGGGAGAGCTTGCAGATGCACCTATTTTTATAGATGATACTCCTGGAATTACAATTTCTGAAATGCGGACAAAAGCAAGAAGGTTACAACTTGAGCAAGGGGTTAAGCTTTTAATTGTCGACTATTTACAGCTTGCAGATCCTGGGCGAAGATACGATAGCAGGGTTCAGGAGGTATCGATTATTTCTCAGGGTTTGAAAAATCTTGCCAGAGAATTAAAAATTCCGGTTTTAGCTGTTTCACAACTTTCCCGTGCAGTCGAACATAGGGGAGAAAGAAAACCCCAACTAGCTGATTTAAGAGAGTCAGGGGCAATAGAACAGGATGCAGATGTTGTAATGTTTTTGTATAGAACAGATGCGGAGATTACGGGTAATATTATTCCGACAAAATTATTAATTGCAAAACACAGAAATGGTCCAATGGGAGAAGTGGATTTACTTTTTAAGGGAGATAGGATAAGATTTTATAATGTAGATAAAAAAAGAGAAGGAGGTGAATAAAATTAATGGATAATCAAAATCAACAACCAGTAACAGATCCAGCAGGAATGCCACAGGTACCAGTTCAGCCGGAACCACAAGTTCCAGTAGTAGAGCCTGTAGCGCCAGTTTCCGAACCGGTCACTCCTCCAGCAGGAGAACCTGTTGTACCACCAATGCCGGAACCACAAGCTCCAGCAACAGAACCTGTAGTACCAGTAGAACAGCCAGTACAGGATCCAAATCAGGGTGGTCAGCAACCAGGGGGTACATTATAATTTTTTTAAATAAAATTATTAATGCAAAATTAAACTAGCAATTAAAAACTGTTAGTTTAATTTTTATCGTTGACATTAAACTTATAGTAAAGTATAATTAATTATTATGGATAGGCGTTTTGAACATGCCCATAGAATGAGTACTCAAGAGTTAAGAAAATGTGGTATCCGTTCTTATCAAAGAAGGATTGTTGCTCCAATGGCTCGTCCCATGTCGATGCTTGAGCTGGATGCGATAAGACTAAGAGATTATAGAAAACAAAGAGATGCCAACAAGCCTAGTGTCGCACGCGTAGAAATGGCTCATCCTCATAATTTAAGAGAATTAGTAAAATTTCCTTAATTTATCAATATTTTGTGGACGAATAGAAGTTCCTTCGGTTTTCTCAAGATAAACTCAAGAGTTGTGTCGGGCGAGGGAGTCGAACCCTAACAGTCTTGCGGCTAGTAGTTTTTGAGACTACCGCTACTTGTGGCGCGGGAGAGATTCGAACTCTCATGAGCTTTTACACTCACAAGTTTTTGAGACTTGCGTGTCTACCGTTCCACCACCGCGCCAAGAATTATAATTTACCCCGCCTAATTTTAGCATTCGCCTTTAGGTATTATTCATACGCGGCTCATGCTGCAATTTATGACGGGCAGGCATTCCGCCACCCCGGCTTTTAGCTTCAGTTTTAAGTTTTAAAATTTGAGTTTTAAGCTTATTTATTATATACTTCATCCAGCACCTTTTCAAATGGGTTTATAATCTTTTAATATTTTGGATATAAAGGTACTGGATAAATTTATGACACTTCAACAAATTTATGATTTAGCCATTGATATGGGCAAAAAGGCTGATCCAAGGGGAGAAAAAGCCGTTGATGAGTATCTCAAGCGCGCGAAAAAAGACTACCAAGAACTTCCTGAAAAGAAAAAGAAGTATTTTGATAAAGAGTCATTAAGTAATCCATATTCTGATACGCGTATTTTATACGGGGATTTAAAAACAGAAGTAAAAAAAATTCTAGTAGGAATAGACGCAGATGCGTCAGAGGTTTTATTGGCTGACAGTCTTAATGCAAAAGGAAAGAAGATAGATGTTGTAATCGGGCATCACCCGATTGGAATATCGCTAGTTGCGCTTCACGATGTTATGGACTTGCAAGTTGATACTTATGCTCAGGTTGGGGTTCCGTTAAATGTTATGGATGCCTTGATTAAGGAAAAAAGCGATACGGTAAAAAGAAAAATTCATCCCAGCAATCATAATCAAATGGTTGATACAGCAAGGCTTCTCAATATTCCATTAATAAATCTTCATACTGTTTGGGATAATTTAGGTGATCAGTTTATAAAAAGTTATCTTTCTAAAAAAACTTTTGATACTGTGGGAGAAATCGTTGATTATTTAATGGAAATACCCGAATATCAAGAGGCTACAAAAGGAAAGAACGGTCCTTTAATTGTTTCAGGTAGCGAAAAATCAAGAGCAGGTAAAATTGCAGTTTTTTTTACAGGCGGAACAAATCCATCAAAAGAAGCTTATATGGAGTTTGCTAAGGCTGGTATAGGAACACTAATAGATATGCATATTCCCGAAGAAGGATTAACAGAGCTTAAAAAATTACATGTTAATGTAATTAACGCAGGACATATGGCTTCGGATTCAATCGGCGCTAATTTATTTTTAGATCAATTGGAAAAGAAGGGGATAGAGATTATTCCTTGCTCCGGGCTTATCAGAATAAGGAGAACAAAATGATTGGAGTTCAAGAGCTTCGAGCCGGCATTATTTTTGAAGAAAACGGAAACCTATTGCAGGTTTTATCTTACGAACATATTAAAATGGGGAGGGGGAGCGCAAATATTAAAGTTAGGGTAAAAAACTTAAGAACAGGCGCAACAACCGATAAAAGCTTTATTAATACCGCTAAGGTTAATGATGTTTCGGTTTTTAAAAGAGATGTTTCTTATTTATATAAAGATTCAGATAATGCTTATTTTATGAATCCTCAAACTTTTGAACAAGTTGAAATTTCACTTAAGCTTATTGGGAGCGACGTTAATTATTTAAGAGAAGGGGAAAGTATTAATGTAAGTTTTTTAGGTGACGAGGCCATTTCTATAAATCTTTCGCCAAAAATGGTTTTTGAAGTTACAGAAACTGCTCCTGGGGTTAAGGGAAATAGCGCCACAACTGTTTTTAAGGATGCTACATTAGAGAATGGAATTACGGTAAAAGTTCCTCCTTTTATTAAAATTGGAGATAAGGTTAGAGTAGATACTAGAACCGGAGCATATACAGAAAAGGCTTCTTAATTTTTATGAAAGAAAACCTTATTTTAAAAACCCTTCGTGTAAGGCCGTTTTTGTTTTTGATTTTGTCTGAATTTTTCTCTCAGTTTGCAATGAACCTTTTTAATTTCGTTCTTTTGATTCTTGTATTTAGGATATCAAGTTCAAACACAGCAGTTTCCGGTGTTGTAATTGCTTTTACAATTCCGTCCTTGATTTTTGGAGTTTTAGCAGGTGTTTTGGTTGACAGATGGAATAAAAAATACGTCTTACTTATTACAAATATTTTAAGGGCTTTGCTTATATTTCCGCTTTATTATTTTCATCAAAATTTGGCTCTTATTTACGCAATTACTTTTTTTGTTTCTGTAATAACTCAATTTTTTATTCCTGCAGAAACTCCAATTATTCCATTACTTATTAAAAAAGAATTACTCCTTTCCGCCAATGCGTTATTTGGTATGGGAATTTATGTATCCATCTTTCTTGCCTATGCGTTATCCGGGCCATTTTTATTTTTACTCGGGCAAAAGAACGCATTCACCGCTCTTGCGCTTTGTTTTTTGCTTGCCGGTTTTTTTGCATCTCTTATAAAAACAAAAAATACCAAGAAAGATTTTGAAGTAATTAATAGTTTTAAAAAACTGCCTACGTTTAAAGAAGAAATTAAAATAGTTGTAAGTCTTATTGCAAAAACAAAAGCGCTTTATCACGCGCTTTTTTCTTTAACTCTTGCTCAGATTTTAATTTTTGTTTTAGCTGTTATAGGTCCTGGTTATGCACAGAATGTTTTAAAGATTGAGGTTGAGCGTTTTCCAATACTTTTTGTTGCCCCTGCGATTATGGGGGTTGCATTGGGCGCTGTAATAATTGGAAATTTTTTGCATAATGTATCAAAATCTTTATTAACAAAATTTGGTTTATTTTTACTTGGAATTTCTATACTTTTATTGCCATATGGATCTAGGGTAGAATCAAGAGAAATAATTCAAATAATTAATTTGCATCTTCCGCATTATCTTACGATAAACGTTTTACATATTATGATTTTTCTTGCATTTATCTTGGGTTTTGCTATGGCATTTATTTTTGTTCCTGCAAATACCATAATTCAGGAAGAAACAAGCGATGAATTAAGGGGTAAGGTTTATGGAATTTTAAATACTTTTGTCGGTATAATGTCTTTAATCCCGGTTATTTTAGCGGGTGGTTTAGCAGATATAATGGGTGTTAAAACCGTTATTACAATACTTGGGATTTTTGTTTTGGCAATTGCATTTGCGAGGACATTTATCTTAGACAGGGAATAAATATGAATTTACTATTTATAGTTTTATTAATTTGTTTTTTTATATTTTTATATGTTTTATATTATCATGTAAAAGATGATTTTATGATTGCAAGAAAGGATATTGCAATTGATAAGATTTTTAATCTCGCATTCTTAACAGGTATTGCCGCTCTTTTTTCTGCAAGACTTTTTTATATTTTCTTTAATCCGTCTGTTGAACTTTTTAATCCATTAATATTTCTTGCTTTTCCTTATGTTTCCGGTCTTTCGCTTTTTGGTGGGCTTATCGGAGGATCATTATTTCTATATACATACGCAGGCTATAAGAGATTGCCTGTTGGAAAAATTCTTGATCTTTTTACAATCTCTTTTATTACCATTTTACCAATTGGCTATCTAATCAACTTCGTTATATTACTTGGAAAAACTGATTTATTTTATAAAATTAATGCTTTTAGTTCGTTTATTACATTTATATTTTTTGTAAAAATAATTTATCATTTTGCCGAAAAGGGTGAAGTAGAGGATGGAAGCGTTAGTTTAATGTATTTATCGGTTTTTTCATTTATTTACTTTATTGTTAAGCTTTTTTTAAATATCAAAACGTTTTCATTTTTAAACTTTGAAAATATTATAATTTTATTATCTGTTTTTGTTCCGCTTATTTTGTTGCTAAATCAAGAAATAATTAATAAATTTTTAACTAAAAAATGAATGACATAAAAATTATTTATAATGACTTAGATATTATTGTTCTTGATAAGCCCTCAGGAATTACGGTAAATAATGCAGAAACCACAAGGGGACAGTTTACCATTCAGGATTTTCTTGAGAAAAATTTCCCTCTCAAAAACCCAACTAATGACGAATCGGATTTTTATAAAAGAGCAGGAATTGTTCATAGAATAGATAAAGAAACTTCGGGAATTTTAGTGATTGCCAGAAATAAAGAAAGTTTTACCAATTTGCAATTGCAATTTAAAGAAAGATTAGTTAATAAAACCTATATCGCCTTGGTTCACGGTCACGTAGCAAGTGAAGAAGGGGAGATATCAATACCTGTCGGAAGACTCCCTTGGAATAGGAAAAGATTTGGAGTTTTGTCGGGCGGAAGGGAAGCAACTACTTTTTATAAAGTCTTAGAAAAATATAAAAAACCGTTTACTCTTTTGGAGCTAACTCCTAAAACAGGCAGAACGCATCAAATAAGAGTTCATTTAAAGTATATTAATCATCCGATTTTTGGTGATTTTTTGTATGCGGGTAGGAAAACATCAAGGGATGATAGAATGATTTTGGAAAGATTTTTTCTTCATGCGCAAAAAATAAATTTCTTACATCCAAAAACCGGAAAAAAAGTTGAATTTGAAAGTCCACTTCCTCCAGAATTGAAGCAAGCGGTTGAGTTTGCAAGTAATTGACTTTAGAGTTATTAACTGATTAATTATATTAATAGGAGGTGATTTTATGGGAAGTTTTGGAGGTTTTTATAAAGGAGAAAAGAAAAAATCGAAAAAAGATGCAAAGGTGCAAAATGTTTCTGCGTCTTTTGGCAACGCCCCTGTTTTATCCATGCCCGAAATAATTTCAAAAAAGAAACCCGCCTAAATCTTACCTTATGGCTTTTCAATATTATTCATATACGCCATAAGGAGCGATTGTTCGGCGGGCAGGAAAGGACTATTATTAAATATGCCCAAAAAAAATAAAAAGAAAAGCAATATTAAACTTGCGGGATTGTTTGTGTTGCTTGTTTTAGGATTAGTTATTCTTTCTGTTTTTTTTAAAATTGTCTTTTTAATAAGAGATAGTAGATTTGATGGAATTCATAAATTCAATATTGAATTTATAGCAAATGAGGAAATAAATATTGTTTCTTTTTCTCCTTTAAATAAATCACTAACAATGCTTTCGGTAAAAGATAAGATTGATAATAAAGATAATTTATCAAAATCATTAGGGGTACCAGTAGATGGAAGAATTATTACAAAAGATAGATTAACAAAAAATAACACTTTCCTTATTTTATTAAAATCTATTTTACCTTTTGGAAATTCAATTAAAGACTTAACTCAAATAGATCTTTTCAGGTTAGCTTTGTTTTCAAGAATGGTTTCCGACGTTTCGATTTCCGAGAAAGAAATTTCAAGTAAATTTAATGATGCGCAAAAATCAACGATTATTTCACTCTTGTTTTCCGATTCTTCTATTTATGAAGAAAATCAGACTATAGAAATAATTAATTCTACGGATGTTTATGGTTTAGGAGGAAGATTAGCTAATCTTATTTCGCATATGGGTGGAAACGTTGTACTTGTATCAAGTGGTGATAAAATAGAGAAAGCTTCAAAAATTATATATTCGGGCAAGCTAACTTATACAGTTAAGAAATTAAGCAATTATCTTAATATGCCCTTAGAAAAATCAGATAAAAAAAGCATTGCTGATGTTATAATAATTATAGGAACAGATAAAGCAGAGGGAGATAAATTCTAATTATGTTTATAAATATTATAATAATGCTTTTTTTAATATCTTTTTTATTGGCAGTAAGATCTTTAAAAACAATCAATGAAAAACCAAAGATAGGGCATGTCAAGAAAAGTTTAGATAAAGATAGGGTAATATTTCACAGTCATTCCTCTTCGGAATAATCTTCGTCTTCGTCTTCTGATTGTTCGGTTTTTTTTAACCGTTCTACTTCTACCCGGCCTCTTAATTTCCCGCCCTTATCTATTCCAAGCGGGCTTTCTGAAAGACTTGTAAATGAAGGATGCTCTTTATATTTTGCTGTTTTCTTTAGCTCTTTGATAAAAACAGTAACCCTATGCTGATTTGCAGATTTAATATATGCTTCATATACACATCCGTTTTTCATAAACTTAATTAGTCTTTTTGCAATGTCATCAGGTAGAACTCCGATATATTGTTTATCTTCGGATACAAATATTTTCAATCTTTTAACAGAAAGCTCAACGGATTGCCCCGTTCTTAAGTTTTCAACAAACCTTGGTTGGGCAATATTTACGAGCTCGACAACTTTTGTTTTACCGGGTTCTTCTAAAAATTTATTGTTAATTTGAGTATTTTGATTTCCGTTATTAAGCGTTGTTAAACCGTTATCTTTAAGTTTTTTTAAATTTCTTAAAGCAATTGGATTTAATGGGTCAAGGTTTATTACTTTTTGATATGTGGCTTTCGCTTCTTTTAGTTTCCCTGTGATAGTGTATGCAAGAGCAAGTCTATTAAAAGCATCTACGTCTTCTGGGTCTTCTTGAATAAGAGATTTATTAATGGCAATTGCGTTTTGCCAGTTTCCTTCGAGTGCGGTTTGAATTGCTTGATTTTTTAATGTCATTTTTGGGGTTTAAAGATGAGAAATTCTACAATAAATTTATTGCAAAAGTCAATACAGAAACAGTATAATTACTAGCGTCTAGTTAATAGCGTATAGGGATTAGCAAACTACACGCTAAACGCTAATTACTAATTTCTAACTTATGAGTGGACATTCAAAGTGGTCAACAATTAAAAGACAGAAGGGTTTAAACGATCAAAAACGTGGAAAAACTTTTACAAAACTTGCAAATGCAATTACGATTGCCGTTAAGCAGGGTGGGGGAACAGCTGATCCTTCTTTTAATTTTAGGTTAAGGCTTGCAATTGACGAAGCAAGGGCTGCAAACATGCCAAAAGATAATATAGAAAGAGCAATAAAACGGGCAAGCGGCAAAGATGCGGGGGACATAGAAGAGGTAATTTATGAAGGATTTGCTCCGGGCGGTGTTTCGGTAATGGTTGAAGCCGCAACGGATAATTCTTTAAGAACAACATCTGAAGTAAAAAGCATTTTTAATAAAGCCGGAGCATCTTTTGGCCAACCGGGTTCGGTTTCTTATCAATTTAAGCATATTGGAAGAATAATAGTAAAAAAGCAAAATAAATCATTTGATGAAATCTTTGCGATTGCAGCAGAGGCGGGAGCAGAAGACATAGAGGAGGTAGTGGATGAGATTTTTGTTTATACGCCCTTGCATGAGCTAGCAAAGGTTAAGGATGCGCTTTCTTCCGGTAGTGTTGAAGTTGTTGAAGCAGGTTTAATCAGAGCGCCAATCATGACAGTTGATGTGCCGGACGAAGAAAAGCTTATGAAATTAGAGAATTTCATAAATTCATTGGAAGAGTTAGATGATGTCCAAAAAGTTTATACCAATTTAGCATGAGTATATTTTCTATTAAAAAGAAAACAACAAGGGGACCTAGGAAGAAATTTAAAAATTTATTGGCAGAGTCGTTTGTTAGTAAAAGGCAAAAATTTATCTTGTCGGTTATCTCTCTTTCTTTAGGTCTTTTTATTGCGGAGCATTTTTTGGGCAAGTCCGGTTTGTATATCGTATTTGCCTTATCTATTTTTTCAGCTGTTTTTCTTTACATGACGCTTAAAAAAGATTTAGAAGATAATTTTACTCCTCAAGTATTTATATTGCCTTTTTTATATAGTCTTTCTGTCGGACTTTTTTATCTTTTGGTTCCTGCAAGGCTTATCACAAGGATTGCCATGACAAGTTTTTATGCATTAGGACTTTATTCTTTATATTTAAGTCAAAATATTTTTGTTGTTTCATCAATAAGGACCATACAACTCTTGGCAAGTGCCAGAACGGTGTCTTTGGTGTTAACTCTTCTTTCGTATTTCTTTATCTCAAATGTTGTTTTTTCTTTTCACATTAATGTTTTTGTGACTTTTGCCCTTGTTTTTACATACACATTCATTATTGTTTTACAGGCGATTTGGGTACATACACTTGAGAAAAATCCTTTTGCGCAAATTTTTTGGGTCTTGTCGTTAACACTTTGTCTTTCGGAAATCGCTTTGTTTTTATGGTTTGGACCCAGTTTTCCAACAGTCTCAGCGCTTTTTTTAACGGCAATTTTATATGTTTTAATCGGCCTGTCACATGCGTGGTTTGATAAAAGGCTTTTTAGAAGTGTAATCTTAGAATATTTCTGGATTACTGTTATTTCTTTTATTTTCTTAATAACATTTACAAACTGGATATAATTTTTTAAAATAGGGAAGTGTATGCATAAAAATTAACAGCACTGTTTTGTTTGAAAAGCATATATGTATTAAAATAGCCTCAATTTTTTAATTTTAGCTTCAAAGTATATAATTTTTTTACAAAGATTGGTAAGGTAGGGAAGAAGAGAGGAGGGTTTATCGTGGGTTTTAGGAATATTAAATCGGGAAATAGTGATATAGTTTGATATAGTATAATAAGATAAATAATTATAGGACGTTTTGCGAAGCTAATGTGGATATCTTATTCTATTTTCACGGATTATGAGCTTAAATTTTCACGGAATACAGATAAGCCTCACTCTGCTCCGTATGATAGATGTAATTAGCCTTAAGTATGTTATGCATGCGAAAAAAACTCGAATGCTCATTTTAGGACCATTGCTTCTCTTGTAAGTTAAACATATTTGGTATTTCAAACTGCTTAATTTTGAAGCTAAAAATAATAGTTTAGATTGATTTAACAATCTAAATTAATATTGACCCGGTACTTCTTCCGGGGGGTGAAGTTATCTGGCGGTGTATATGATCAATAAGATAATTAAAATAGTCAAGGCATATAGCGACGTAGTGACGGTGATAGAAGTATGGTGATTAATTATATAGCTTCCTTCTTCTTACAGCGTATTAGCAAAAACGACACGTTTTATGCGTTAGGAGAGCGGAAGTGATTATGTCGCACAATAATACTTTTGCGACATCAC
>JACRFQ010000033.1 GCA_016217835.1 Candidatus Levyibacteriota bacterium
CACATAGACGCCCCAGGACACGCAGATTACATTAAGAACATGATTACGGGAGCCGCTCAAATGGACGGCGCAATCCTCGTAGTTTCAGCCCCGGACGGCCCCATGCCACAAACAAGAGAACACATTTTACTAGCCAGACAAGTCGGAGTACCGGCAATCGTAGTTTTTCTTAACAAATGCGATATGGTCCAAGACGCAGAACTTTTGGATTTAGTCGAAATGGAAGTAAGAGAATTATTAACAAAATATCAATATCCGGGAGCAGATGTGCCAATTATAAGAGGCAGTGCCCTTAAAGCTTTAGAAGGCGACGCAGAAGCGGAAAAGCAAATTTTGGCCTTGATGGACGCAGTTGATACATATATCCCAACACCTGTTAGAGATACGGATAAACCATTCTTAATGCCTGTTGAAGACGTTTTTTCAATCAAAGGAAGAGGAACAGTTGTAACCGGAAGAATCGAAAGAGGCAAGATTAAAATAAACGAACCGGTTGAAATAGTAGGCATTAGACCAACAAAGCAATCTGTTGTAACCGGAGTAGAAATGTTTAAAAAACAACTAGAAGACGGACAAGCAGGAGACAATGTCGGAATACTTTTAAGAGGAATTGAAAAAGCAGACGTAGAAAGAGGACAGGTTATTGCAAAGCCAGGCTCAATTACGCCACACAAAGAATTTGATGCAGAAGCATATATTTTAACTAAAGAAGAAGGCGGAAGACACACACCGTTCTTTACAGGATACAGACCACAATTTTTTGTCAGAACTACCGATGTAACAGGAGAAGCAGAACTTCCGTCAGGTGTCGAAATGGTTATGCCCGGAGATAACACAAAAATGAAAGTAAAACTTATTGCTCCGGTTGCAATGGAAGAAGGAGTAAGGTTTGCAATCAGAGAAGGCGGAAAAACAGTTGGAGCAGGCGTTATTACAAAAATAATCGCCTAACCTCATGGCTCTTTAATATTTATTTCATATGCCAAAAGGAAGAATTAGAGTTCGACTCAAAAGTTACGACGCAAGAGTAATCGATTCTACTTGCCAACAGATTTTAGATACGGCAATAAGAACCGGAGCTAAAGTTGTTGGTCCGATACCACTTCCTTCACAAAGAAGCGTATATGCAATAAATACCTCACCATTTATAGATAAAAATGCCAGAGACCACTTCCAAATCAAAGTCCACAAAAGATTAATTGATATTATTTCCCCAACAGATAAAACAATTGATTCATTAACCCATTTGGAGCTTCCAGCCGGAGTAAACATCGAAATTAGGATGTAGCTCTAAATTTTCAGTTTTCAATTTACAATTTTCAATAAATTCTCAAAATCTCAAAGAACTCTTAAAGGTCAACTCTTAAAGGTCTCTCCTTGCGAAGCTAAAAATTAATCATTCATCACTTATTCTTCTAGTTTCTGTTGTATTTAGGCTTAAACGAAGTTTATCTGGAGGGAAGTGTCTAAAGCCTGCGCCAAACGTTTAAGAAACGAGATAGATGCGCTTGTTTTTGCTTGTTCAACACGGGAAATAACAGATTGTGTGGTATTTAATTTTTTAGCTAAATCTTTTTGAGTGTATCCTTTTTCAATCCGTGCTCGGATAATAGCTCTTGCAATCTGGAATTCAGGTTCAGATTCTATATATAATTTTTTAAATTCCGGATTTTTTAACAGTTTTTTTTTATAAGTATTCCAATCCATAATAGTATTATTATCGCAAATTTGCGATAAATGTCAAGAGTTAATTTAACGCATTCTATATTCTTTAAGACGTCCCAGCGCAAGGCGGATTTCCCTGTCTGGAGTTTTTTGTTTCTTTTTCCTGAAACCATGGAGTAAGAGAAAAGTTTTATTGTTTATTGCAATGTAGAAAATACGGATATTGTCGGAACCAAGAATTCTAAGTTCCCATAAATCAGTTCCCGTAACTTTCTTAATTTGAGGGTAACCGATTCGTAAGCCAAATTCTTGTAATAAATCAATAGCATGAGCTATTTTGAGTTGGGTTTTTTTCTCAAGCGAATCAATAAATTCCTCAATCGGTTTATTGCCTGTTGAAGTTTGATAAAATTCAATTTCCCAATTAAGCATAACGGTTACTGATTTATATATATTATAACATTGGAACTCCCCGCAGGAGTTAATATTGAGATTAGGATGTAAGCTCCGCAATTTCTAATTCTTAATTTCTAATTTCTAATAAATTTTAAATTCAATAATTCCTCAAGGTCACGCCTTACGGAGACAAAAATCAATCATTAATCCTTAATTACTTATCACTAATAACCTCCTCGCCTGTCCGCTTCGCTTGCAGGCGGACTCCTTCGCTTTTCAAGCTCAGTCCGTCCCCTTGCATTTAGGCTCGGCTTTCTATATAATTGACTTTAATAAAATGGTTAAAACTGCGGAGGTGATTTTAACTACATAGCAGAGCTTAAAACTACTTTTTTGTAAGTAAAGTGACTCTATGTGGTCACTTTTTTTTGTGTTTTAACCCTAAAATAATATGCAACTTAATTCATTGGTAGGCAAAAAAATTTATCAAAAGCAGGGATTTTTACAAGACGGAACAAGAGTTCCTTTAACCGGTGTTGAAGTTTTGGGAAACATGATTTCCCAAATAAAAACCGAAAGTAAAGAAGGCTACAATGCGCTTCAGTTAGGAATTGGTATTAAGAAAAAAGCAGCAAAAAGAGAAATGGGACACAGTAAAAAAGCGGGGTTAGAAAAGACACCCCGTTTTTTAAAAGAAATAAGAGTTAATGATTTAGAAGGAGCGGTTTTGGGTTCACAAGTTAGTGTTTCTGAAATATTTCAACCGGGAGACATGGTTGATGTTACCGGAACTTCTAAGGGAAAAGGTTTTGCAGGAGGAGTAAAAAGACACGGTTTTCATGGAGGACCAAAAACCCACGGTCAGTCAGATAGGCATAGGGCTCCCGGATCTATTGGACAAGGTACAACTCCAGGAAGAGTTTATAAGGGCAAAAGAATGGCAGGAAGAATGGGTAGCGACACAGTTACTCTTAAAAATTTAGAAATTATTGAAATTACAGCAGACGGAGTTTTATTAATAAAAGGTTTGGTCCCAGGGAGCATAAATTCAATAGTTGTGGTTAAAAAAATAGGAGAAAATAAAAAATTTATACCCCTATATAAAGAAGCAGTTGAGGAACAACTTGAGGAAAAAAGCGCTGGGCAACCATCCGTTTCGGATGACGTTCAGCAAATAAAGGGCGATAGTCGCTCATCCATTCCAGATGACGCTCGGCCAACTTCAGAGTCAGAAGCAAATGAACCCACCGCCTCGCTAAGCGACAGCCAATCGATTAAATCAGCACAGAGCCAAGAGATTAGTACTGACTTGTCTGTCGATTCATCTGAGGATGGACAAGCTCCTATCGCCCAAGAATCAGATGAAGATAAAGAAAATAAGAAGTTGAGCGAAGCGAAATCCGCCTCTGGCGGAAAAAGTAAAGAGGAGGTAAAAGATGCCAGTTAAAAAACTCAAAACTCAAAACTTAAAACTTAAAACTACAGCTCAAAAGTCAAAAGTGGCTAAAGCAGTTGTAAAAAAAGAAGTTAAAGAACTTCCAAAGGAAACGCCTGCCCGCAAAGCAAGCTTAAGCGTTGCAGGCGGGGGTTTAAAACTTAGTGTTTACGATACAAAAGGAAAAGTAGCTGAAAGTATTACTTTGCCAAAAGAGATATTTGGGATAGAAATAAATACCAATCTTATGTCTCAAGCAGTCAGAGTTTATTTGGCAAATCAAAGGAGAGGAACAGTAAAAACAAAAACACGCGGTGAAGTAAAAATTTCAACCCGAAAAATTTACAGACAAAAAGGAACAGGAAGAGCAAGGCATGGAGCGGCATCTGCGCCAATTTTTGTCGGCGGAGGAGTTGCATTTGGTCCAAGACAAAGAGATTATTCTTTAAAGCTTTCGCAAAAAATGAGAAAAGTAGCTTTATTTAGCGCTCTTTCTTCTAAATTAAAAGCAGGAGATATAAAAATTGTAGCAGGACTTGAAAAATTAGAATCAAAAACAAAAAATTTTGCAGACACAATGATAAATCTTTCTTTAAACGAGAAAAAACCACAAATTCTTTTAATAACTCCAAAATCAGGAAAAGATTTTCAATCTATAATGAAGGGCGCAAGAAATTTAAAAGGAGTTAAGATTACTTCTTCTAATTTATTAAATACATATGATATTTTGGCTTACAGAAATATTTTATTTATGAAAGATTCAATTGAAGGACTAAAAGAAACATTTTTAAAGGAAAAATAATATGGACGCATTAAAAGTAATAATTGGGCCAATAATAACAGAAAAATCAATGAACGAAGCTTCAAAAGGACGCTATACGTTTAAGGTTTTTAGTAATGTTAATAAAACTGATATTAGAAAAGCTGTTGAAGATAAATTTAAAGTAAATGTTTTAAAAACAACAACGGTTGTTGTTAAAGGTAGAAGATCAAGAAGAGGTACAAGAAGAGTTGAAGTTTTAAATCAGGCTTTTAAAAAAGCAATTGTCACATTAAAAGCAGGACAAAAGATTGCGTTATTCGATACGGGATCACAGAAATAATGATTAATGATAAATGATTAAGGATTAAAGAATATGAGTAAATTAAAGTTTATAAAAAAGAAAAATTCAGGAAGAGATGCTTCGGGACAAGTAAGCGTTAGGCATCAGGGTGGGCAGCATAAAAGATATATGAGGGTTATTGATTTTAAAAGAGATAAAAGAAATATCGAAGGTAGAGTTATGGCTTTGGAATACGATCCAAACAGAAGTTGTGATATTGCTTTGATTCATTATACAGACGGTGATAAAAGATATATATTAGCCCCTAACGATTTGAAGCTGAATGATGTTATAATAGCAGGCGACGATGTTGATATCAAAGTAGGGAATGCTCTTCCTCTTTTATCAATGCCTATCGGAACAGTTGTTCATAATGTAGAAATAACTCCAGGGAGAGGTGGCCAAATTGCCAGAGGTTCGGGAACGGGTGCGACAGTTGCGGCAAAAGAAGGAGATTTCGTTCATTTAAAACTTCCATCAGGAGAAGTAAGAAAAATTTTAGCTAAAGGTTACGGGACTGTTGGAAATTTAGGAAATCTTGATTGGAAAAATAAAGTTTATGGCAGCGCGGGAGCAAAAATACATGCAGGCATAAGACCAACGGTTAGAGGAGTTGCTCAAAATCCAAGAAGTCATCCTCACGGAGGAGGAGAAGGAAGATCCGGAATTGGAATGAATACGCCAAAGACCTATGCCGGAAGACCGGCTGTCGGAAACACCAGGAAACCAAAGAAGTATTCTAAAAAATATATATTACAAAGGAGGAAAAAATAGAATTGACCTAATTACTAATTAACCTAATTGACCTAAAGAGACAATTAGAAATTAGAATAATTAGAGCAATTAGAAATTTTCAGGATATGGCAAGAAGTATTAAAAAGGGTCCATACATAGACGTAAAGTTAATGAAAAAGGTAATGATGCAAAAACAAACCGGAGAAAAAACGGCAATTAAAACATGGGCAAGAGCTTGTCAGATTCCGCCTGAATTTGTCGGACACACACTCGCAGTGCATAATGGAAGAAACTTTATTAATGTTTTTGTACAAGAAGGAATGGTTGGGCACAGACTTGGAGAATTTTCACCAACAAGAACATTTAGAACACACGGAAGAATTGTAGCAAGAGAAATATCTAAAACATAAAATTATGGAAGTTATTGCAAAAACATCAGTAAGAGTGGCGCCAAGAAAAGTTAGACTGGTAGCAGATGCTATTAGAAAGCTTTCTGTGGAACAAGCCCTAAGAAGCCTGACTGTTATAAAAAACAGAGGTTCGGTTTCTTTGGAAAAAACATTAAGAAGCGCTATAGCAAACGCTATAAATAACAATAAATTAAAGCAAGAATTATTAACAATAAAATCAATTGATGTTTCGGAGTCGCCTTCTTATAAAAGGTTTCATCCGTCAACAAGAGGAAGAGTGCATCCTTATAAAAGAAGAGGAAGTAATATAAAGATTGTCTTGACCGATAACAAATCTGAAACAAACGATAATAAACAATTAGTAATGAAAGGAGATACAAATTCCTAATTAACCTAATTATTCTAATTAACCTAAATGTTTAGAAATTAGAAATTAGAAATTAGAAATTTTTAAGGATATGGGACAAAAAGTTAATCCAAAAGTAATAAGATTAGTTACGGTTAATAATTGGAGTAGCCGTTGGTTTGAAGATAAAAACTATAAAGAAACTCTTTTAGAGGATTATAAAATAAGAAAAGTTTTAATGGAAAAGCTTAAAAATGCCGGAATTTCAGAAATTGAAATCGAAAGATCCATTAATAGTCTAAAGATCACAGCTTATGTTTCAAAACCGGGTATGGTTATCGGAAGGGGCGGAACAGGACTTGAAGAGTTAAAAGTATATTTACAGCAAAATCTTGTTAAAAGAGCGGGCAATAAAAGTCAGCACAAGCTTGATATTAAAGTAGAGCCTATTAAGGATTCAAATTTAGATGCATACTTAGTTGCTAAGAATATTTCGGAACAATTAATCAAAAGATTGCCTGCAAAAAGAATAATGGCATCAACTGTTGAAAAAGTTATGGGATCGGGCGCTAAAGGAATAAGAATTGTATTGTCCGGAAGAATCGGGGGAGCAGAAATAGGACGAAGAGAAAAGTTACAAAAAGGAACAGTGCCATTGTCAACTATTAGAGAAAATATTACATATGCAAGTCATCCTGCTTTAACAAAAAAGGGATACATCGGAGTAAAGGTTTGGATAAACCAACCAACAGAAAGTTAAAATTAAAAATGCAAAATTCAAAATTACAAATAAAAATTAAAAATTTAAGAAAGGATAACAAAAACTTTTAACTTTTGAGTTTTAAGTTTTGGGTTTTTATTATGTTAGTACCAAAAAGAGCAAAATTTAGAAAACAAATGAGAGGAACAATGAAAGGAAATGCATACAGAGGAATAACAATTGCCTTTGGTCAGTTTGGTCTTGTTTCCGAAGGAACAGCTTGGGTAACCAGCAGGCAAATAGAAGCGGCAAGAAGAGCAATAACTCATTATACTCAAAGAGGCGGAAGAGTTTGGATTAGAATTTTTCCGGATAAGCCAATTACAAAAAAACCATCGGAAACAAGAATGGGTTCCGGAAAAGGCGATGTTCATGAATTCGTAGCACCGGTTGCGCCTGGGAGAGTATTATTTGAAATGGGCGGAGTTACAAAAGACATTGCTTTTTCAGCTTTGCGCCTTGCATCACATAAATTAAACGTAAAAACAAGAATAGTAGAAAAGGAAAGCTAATATGAAATTAAGAGACAAAAAACAACTTTTTGAAAAATCGGAAAAAGAGTTAATAAAAGATTTAAAACAAGCAAAAGAAGCTTTATTTAATTTAATACTTGAGAAAAGCCAAAATAAGCTTAAAAATACCAAGAGTCTTTTTTGGAAGAGAAAAGAAATTGCATGGATTTTAACAATTTTAAAAGAAAAGGAGTTGCTAACTAAGAAAGAAAATATTTAGAAAAGCTCTAAATTTATGAAAAGAACATTTATAGGGAAAATAATATCTTTAAAAATGAATAAAACAGCTGTTGTTGAAGTGGGAAGAAAACAACCACACCCTTTATATAAAAAATTGCTTAGAAGAAGCAGTAAGATTAAGGCAGATACGGGTGAATTAACACTTATTGTCGGACAAAAAGTTAAGATTACAGAAACAAAACCAATTTCAAAAGAAAAGTTTTTTATAGTTACAAAGGTAATAAAGTAATATGATTCAACATAGAACAATGTTAAAAGCGGCAGATAATTCAGGAGCAAAAATACTCCAGGTAATTCATGTTTTCGGAGGAAGCAAAAGAAAATTTGGATACATTGGGGATATATTAAATTGTGTTGTAAAACAAGCAATTCCAACAGGTCAGGTCAAGGAAAGTGAAATAGTAAAAGTTGTATTAGTTAGAACCAGAAAAGAATATAAAAGAGCGGATGGTTCTTATGTAAGATTTTCGGATAATGCAGGCGTTGTTATAGATACTATTAAAGATAAAAATCCAAAAGGGACAAGAATTTTTGGTCCTATTCCAAGGGAAATAAGAGATAAAGGATTTGCAAAAATAGCCAGTATGGCAGTAGAGGTAGTATAGTAAAATAAAAAATTAAATATAAAATATCAAAAATAAGAAAGAAAATAAATTATGAAACTAAAAAAAGGCGATAACATAAAAGTAGTCAGAGGAAAAGATAGAGGGAAAACAGGAAAGATTGATAAAGTTTTTCCCAAAAAAGGTAAAGTTTTAATTGCAAATATTAATCTTTTCAAAAGACATTTAAAAGCAAGATCTCAAGGGCAACCTTCGGAAATTGTTACTTTAAATAAACCTTTAAATGAAGAAAGTGTGGTTTTGGTTTGCTCAAAATGTCATAAAGAAACAAGAGTTGGATACAAGATAGTAAAAGATAAGAAAACAAGAATTTGTAAAAAATGTGAATCTGAAATTTAACTATGAATATATTACAAGAAAAATTTAATAAAGAAATAGCTAAAAAATTACAACAAGATTTAGGAATTAAAAATGTCCATGCAGTTCCTGTGCTTTCAAAGATTGTAATAAACATGGGGGTAAAAGATGCAACAGCGGATAAAAAAAATATGGAAAAAGGTGCAGAAATTATCTCTCAAATTACAGGTCAAAAGCCAAAAATTATGAAAGCAAAAAAATCTATTTCATCATTTAAGTTAAGAGAGGGAGAAGAGATTGCTTTAATGGTAACTTTAAGGGGAAAAAGAATGTATGATTTTTATCAAAAACTTACAACTATTGTTTTTCCAAGATTTAGAGATTTTCATGGGGTTAAAAAAGAAAGTTTTGATGGAAGAGGAAACTATACTTTGGGATTTGCCGAAACTACAATTTTCCCCGAGATAGATCCTAGTAAAATTGATAGAATACAAGGGCTTGAAATCTCAATTGTTACAACGGCAAAAAATGACGAGCATGGGTATCAATTGTTAAAAGCGCTTGGAATGCCATTCGCAAAATGAAAAATAAAATATTAAATTTTAAAAATTATGAAAAATTATATAGTTGGAATTAGAAATCAAATTTCAAAAGTAAATATTTTAGATTTTATCTTTAATTTTTAATCTTGACTGAAAGGAATGTATGGCAAAAACATCAGACGTAGTAAAATTTAAGAAAAAACAAAAGTTTGAAACCAGAAATGTAAACAGATGCAATATTTGTGGTAGATCCCGTGCTTATATGAGAAGATTTGGACTTTGCAGAATTTGTTTTAGAGAATTAGCCTTAAAAGGAGAGTTACCGGGAGTAGTAAAGTCAACCTGGTAAAGATATATGAATTATTTAGTATCTGATTTTATCATAAGAATAAAAAACAGCGCTTTGTCAAAAAGAAAAGAAGTTATACTTCCGTTCTCTAATATTAACAGGGAAATTGGCAAGGTTTTGGTAAAGGAAGGGTTTTTAGAAAGCATTAAGGAATCCCAAAAAGATGGTAAAAAAGAATTGAAAGCAATCATAAAATATGAAAATAGAATTCCGGTTTTAACAGATGTTGTTATTATTTCAAAGCCGTCTTTAAGAGTTTATTCGTCTTCTAAAAATATTCCGGATATTCAAAGACGCGGCAAAAGAAAAGTAATTGTTTCAACAAGCCAAGGAGTAATGACAGCATTCGATGCAATAAAGAAAGGATTAGGGGGAGAAATACTCTTTTCTATTTGGTAACCAATATGTCAAAAATTGCCATTATCCCAATTGATTTAAAAGAAAACGTAAACTTTAGCCAAGAAAATAATAGGGTTTCAATAACAGGTCCTAAAGGTAATTTATTTTTTGATGTACCCAAAGGTATAAAAGCAGAAAGTAAAGAGAGACAAATTATTATTACCCAAGATAAAAAGAATGATGAAAAAACAAGAGCTTTATTCGGTTTGACAAGAGCAGTCCTTTCTAATTTAGTAAAGGGAGTATCTGATGGATTTGATAAAAAACTTGAATTAACAGGAGTAGGATATAGAGCTCAAGCAGCCGGTAATGTGCTTACTCTTTCGGTTGGTTATTCACATCCTGTTATAATTAAGGCAGAAGATGGGATTGTTTTTACTGTTGCAGAAAATATAATAACAATTTCTGGTATTGATAAAGCAAAAGTTGGAGATATAGCAGCTAAAGTAAGATCCATAAGACCACCGGAGCCATATAAAGGAAAAGGAATAAAATATGTTGGCGAAAGAGTAAGGAGAAAAGCAGGAAAAGCAGCTAAAGCAGTTGGAGGAGCAGGAGCAAAGTAATTATGAAAAAAATAAGAGAAAATTCAAGAAAAATTAGAGTTAGAGCAAAAATAAAAGGCACGTCTGATAAGCCAAGGCTTTCAGTTTATAGATCTAATAGGTTTATCTATGCTCAGGTTATTGATGATGAAAAGAAAAAAACAATAGTTGGAGTATCGGAAAAAAACTTATCCTTAAAAGAAAAAGTTAAAAAATCTGATAGATCTAAGGAGCTCGGGCTTTTGATTGCAAAAAAAGCATTAGATAAAGAAGTTAAGGAAGTAGTTTTTGACAGAGGCTCATATAAATATCATGGAAGAGTAAAAGCTGTTGCAGAAGGCGCAAGGCAAGGAGGCCTTAAATTCTAATGGATAAAAATTTAAAAAATATGGAATATCAAAAAAGTCAGGATGGTTTTGAAGAACAGATTGTTCAGGTAAGCAGAGTTTCTAAAAAAACAAAAGGCGGAAATAAAGTAGGTTTTTCTGTTCTTGTAGTTGTTGGAAATAAAGCAGGAAAAGTAGGAGTTGGTCTTGGAAAAGCAGGAGACGTTTCTGCATCTATTAAAAAGGGAGTAAGCTTGGCAAAAAAACACGTAATTGAAGTGCCAATTATTAACGGTACAATACCATTTGAGTTTTATATAAAATTAGGTGCTGCAAAAGTATTATTAAAACCGGCGCCCCCGGGATCCGGAGTAATTGCAGGCGGAGCCGTAAGAAGCGTTGTGTCTTTGGCTGGAATTGAGAATATTTCATCTAAAGTTTTAGGAACAGGAAATAAAGCAAGTAATGTTTATGCAACAATAGAAGCTTTAGGTAGACTTGGGCAAAGATATAAAAGAGAAAAACAAAGAAAGGTAAAAAATGCAGTTAAATAATTTAAAAACAATAATTAAAAAGAAGAAGAGAAGACTTGGTCAGGGTCATGGTTCTGGTCGTGTTAAAACAGCCGGCAGAGGAACAAAAGGACAAAACGCAAGAAGCAAGAGATCTTTATCTTTTGAAGGAGGAGCTCTGCCATTAATCAAAAGACTTCCGTTTAGACGAGGAAAAGGTAAAAATAAAGTGTTTAATAAACAACCAATTGTTATTAATGTTAAAGCATTAAATTTATTAAAGTCAGGAACAGTAGTGGATTTAAGATCTTTAGTCAGTAATAATTTGGTTAAAGAAAAAGAAGCAAAAGAATACGGCGTTAAAATATTAGGAGATGGAGACATTAAAAATATTTTAACGATAAAATTACCAATTTCAAAATCAGCAGCTCAAAAAATTATAAAAGCAGGCGGAAAAGTTGAAAACTAAATAAATGGAAAAAATTCTTGCCATTTTCAGAAACAGCATCAAATCACCTGATGTAAGAAAAAAAATATTATTTACAGGTTTTATATTTTTAATCTCAAGGGTTTTCGCTCATATTCCTGTACCTGGTGTTAACTTAGCACAACTTCAAGCTCTTTTCTCTCAAAATCAATTCCTAGCTCTTCTTGATGTATTTTCAGGAGGAACGCTTGCAAATTTTTCGGTAATGGCGCTTGGTCTTAATCCATATATTAATGCATCTATTATTTTACAGCTTTTAACAATGGTTTTCCCAAAACTTGAAGAATTACAAAAAGAAGGAGAAGCAGGTAGGCAAAAAATCAATCAGTATACAAGAATGCTTACAGTTCCCTTAGCGATACTTCAGGCAATTGGAATGTATGCGCTTTTAAGGAACCAAACAATTATTACGAACCTAAACCCTTTAAATCTAATCTCATTAATTTTAACAATGACAGCGGGCACAATGCTTTTGGTTTGGATGGGTGAACTTATAACAGAAAGGGGAATTGGAAATGGAATATCGCTTTTAATATTTGCAGGAATTATTTCAAGAATACCGGTATTGTTTACTCAAACAGCAACAACCGTAAACGCGCAAAACTTTTTTAATATTGCAATTTTTGCAGTAATGGGAATTTTAGTTGTCGCTTCAATAATTGTTATAAATGAAGCAACAAGGCAAATTACTGTTTATTATGCAAAACAGGTAAGGGGAAACAAAATGTATGGCGGTCAATCGACACATCTTCCGTTAAGATTAAATCAGGCAGGTGTAATACCAATTATTTTTGCAGTATCCTTGGTTTTACTCCCTTCATTAATCGCAAACTATTTATCGGTTTCTAAAAATTTGGTTCTCCATAATATTGGATCTGCAATTACAGTTTGGTTAAATCCATCGGGATTTTTATATAATGCAATTTATTTTATTTTGGTTGTTGGATTTACATATTTTTATACAGCGGTTGTATTTAATCCAAAAAAGATTTCGGAAGAAATACAAAAATACGGAGGTTTTATTCCGGGTATCAGGCCTGGGACTCCAACTGCAAATTACTTAAATTATATTTTAACCCGTATAACTTTAGCGGGAGCTTTGTTCTTGGGTTTAATTGCAATTTTACCAAGTATCGCTAAGCTTTTTACAAATGTTCCAAATTTAATTTTGGGGGGGACAGGAATATTAATTGTTGTTTCGGTAATTTTAGAAACAATAAAAGCTATTGAAGCACAACTTGTAATGAGAAATTATGAAGGATATAACAAATGATCCATTCGACTATCGCTCAGGGTGATAGTGAGGAAATCGAACTATGAAAATAATTTTAATAGGTATTCAGGGTGCAGGAAAATCTACACAAGGAAATCTTTTATCGAAAGCCTTAAATATTCCTTATCTTTCAACGGGCCATATTTTTAGAGAATTAGCAAAAGAAAAAACTCCGGAAGGAAGATATATAAAAGAAACAATAAATGCCGGGTTTCTTATACCTGATGAAAAAACGCTTCAGATTGTTAGTGAATATCTTCATAGAAAAGAATATGAAAAAGGATATATTCTTGATGGGTTTCCAAGAACAATAGCTCAGGCAGAGGCTTTTGAAAATGGTATTAATAAAGTAATTTATTTAAGAGTTTCAGATAAAGAAGCTTTATGGAGGCTTTCCGGTAGAGATGATGAAAGAGAAGATGATACCCTAAAGGCAATTAGAAAAAGAATAGAGGTTTTTCATAGATTTACAGAACCTGTTCTTGAGCATTACAATCACAAAGGCGTTTTGGTTGAAATAGATGGTGAGCAATCCATTGAAGATATTCAAAAAGAAATTTTAGAAAAAATTAAATAAGGAATACCTCTTTTATGGACAATAAGGCTTATTCAATTGCAATAGACGGTCCTGTTGCTGCTGGTAAAGGGACAATAGCTCCAAAACTAGCAAGGAGATTAAAAGGTTTATACTTATATACGGGAGCAATGTACAGATGCGTTGCGCTTTTTTGTTTTAAAAAAGGAGTAGATTTAAATAACGAAGGATCGGTTGAATCAATTCTTTCAAAGATTAATATAGAATTTAAAGAAGAAAAGATTTTATTAAATAACGAAGATGTTACAGAACAGATTAAAAAAGAAATAGTAGCGATGGGTTCTTCTAAGGTTGCTTTATATAAAGGAGTTAGACAGAAATTAGTTTTCTATCAAAAAGAAATAGCACAAAAAGCCTTATCAGAAGGAATGAGTGTTGTTGCAGAGGGAAGAGATACGGCAACAAAGGTCTTACCGAATGCCAGTCTTAAAATTTTTTTAACTGCTAAGCCGGAAACGAGAGCAAAAAGAAGACTTGCCCAAATTAAAAAAAGAGGAGAAAAAGAAGATTTTAAGAAAGTATTAGATGATGTTGTAAAAAGGGATCAGCAGGACAGTAAAAGAAAAATAGATCCATTAGTTCAAAACCCTGAAAATTATGGATATTTTGTGTTAGATAACTCAGATCTTTCGGAAAAAGAAACAATAGACGCAATAGTGGCAAAAATTAAAAATGATTAATATTAAAACTCAAAAAGAAATTGAAATAATGCAAAAAGGAGGAAAAATTCTTTCGGATGTTATGTGGTTATTGGCAAAAGAGATTAAGCCTGGGATTTCAGAATTGGAAATTGATTCGATGGCAGAGGATTTAATAAGAGAAAGAGGAGGAGAATCCGGCTTTAAAAAAGTAGAAGACTATAAGCACACAATTTGTATTTCTGTAAACGATATTGTTGTTCACGGGATCCCAACAGCATATAAATTAAAAGAAGGAGATGTTGTTGGAATTGACTGTGGAGTATTTTTAGAAGGTTTTCATACAGATATGTCGGAAACACTACGTGTTTCAAGTCAAAAGTCAAAAGTCAAAAGTCAAAAGTATGATGATATAGATAAGTTTCTTAAAGTAGGTAATAGGGCGTTAAATGAAGGCATAAAACAGGTAGTAGTAAGAAATCATGTTGGTGATATATCAAAAGTGATCCAAGATATAGTTGAGGTAGAAAATGGTTATTCTGTTGTAAGAACTTTGGTTGGTCATGGGGTTGGTAAAGATTTACATGAAGAACCTGAAGTCCCTGGGTTTTTAAGAGGAAAAATAGAAAATACACCTAAACTTATTGAGGGAATGGTAATTGCAGTAGAAGTAATCTATAACATGGGAAAGCCGGAGTTAATTTTAGCAGATGACGGCTGGACGTTAAAGACAAAAGATAAGAGCTTATCGGGGCTTTTTGAACGTACAATTGCAGTTACAAAAAACGGTCCTTTAATTCTTACTCCGTAATTGTTATTTTTAGGATTATTTGTTATAATAATAGCTGGACAATAGATAATAGAGGGTTGAAGATAGATTATTGAGGATAGAAATTAGAAAATAGATTATTTTAACTTCTATCTTCTATTTTCACATACTAGCTTCCAATTTCTATTTTCTAGTGTCTATTTTTATTATGGCTCACCAAGGATCAATAGAAATAGACGGAGTTGTTAAGGAATCATTACCAAATACTTTATTTAGGGTTGAGCTCGAAAATGGCAATCTTATACTTTGTCACTTATCGGGTAAAATGAGAATGAATTTTATAAAAATTTTGCCTGGAGATAAGGTAAGAGTTGAAGTCACGCCTTACGATAAAACAAAAGGAAGAATAGTTTATAGAGGAAAATAATATGAAAGTTCAAGCAAGCGTAAAACCAAGATGTGTAAAATGCAAAGTAATAAAAAGAAGAGGAGTCTTAAGGGTTACTTGTGACAATCCAAGACATAAGCAAAGACAAGGCTAAAATATGAGAATTTCAGGAGTAAATTTACCGGATGAAAAAAGAGTAGATATAGGATTAAGTTATCTTTATGGTGTTGGAAGAAAGAATGCTTTAGATATTTTAAAAAAATCGGAAATTGATCCTGCAGTAAGAATTAAAGCATTATCGGAAGAAGAACAAAAAAGACTCCAAAAAGTTTTAGAAAGCTACAAGCTCGAAGGAGACTTAAGAGTAGAAATTCAGGGAAATATTAAAAGATTAAAAGAAATTGGTGCATATAGGGGAGTTAGGCATAGTAAGAGTCTTCCTGTAAGAGGACAAAGAACAAAATCAAATGCCAGAACAAAAAGAGGAAAAAGAGTAACAATAGGTGCAATTAAAAAAGAAGTTGCAACAAAAATGGGTATAACATAATAAATTAATATAATATGGCAAAAAAAATAGTTAGCGCAAAAACAAAAGTAAAAAAAACATCCTTAAAAGTTTCGGACAAAGGAAGAGTTTATGTTTCTGCAACTTTTAACAACACCTTAGTTACATTTACCAATGAAAAAGGCGATACAATCGCCTGGAGCAGCGCCGGAGCGGCCGGATTTAAGGGTGCTAGGAAATCAACGCCATTTGCTGCAACAACTGCGGTTGAAAATGCCGCAAAAAAAGTTTTAGAAAAAGGTGTAAAAAGCGTTGATGTTTATGTTAAAGGACCTGGAGCAGGAAGAGACGCAGCTTTAAGAGCAATAAAATCAGCCGGTCTTTCGATAGCTTTAATTGCAGATATAACACCAATTCCACACAATGGGCCGAGAGCGTCTAAAAAGAGGAGAATATAATGAAAAACTCAAAACTCAAAACTCAAAACTCAAAATTAATTGAAAATTGGAAATTGAAAATTGGAAATTCCATAGATTGGAGGTCAATCTATGGCTAGATATACAGGACCAAAACATAGATTATTAAGAAAAGAAGGAGTAAATCTTTCAGATAAGTCTTCACAGAGTTTACTTAGAAGATTAAATACTCCGCCCGGAGTTCATGGTAAGAAAAGAAAGAGAAGGCTTTCGGAATATGGTCTTCAGTTAAGGGAAAAACAAAAAGCAAAAACAACATACGGTCTTTTAGAAAAACAATTTAAAAAACTTGTTCAAACGGTAAGAGAGAAAAAGGGCGATACAAAAGAAATGATTGTATCCTTACTCGAAACACGATTAGATAACATTATTTATAGGTTAGGGTTTGCGAAAACAAGATATATGTCGAGACAATTTGTTTCTCACGGACACATACTTGTAAATGGAAAAAAATTGACAATCCCGTCTTATCAAGTAAAAGTTGACGACGTAATTTCCCTTTCTCCAAAGATGCAAAAAAATCCTAAAGTGTTAGAAATTATAGAAGAGAAACAAGAAGTCCTTCCATTTCTAAAAAAACAAGGAATTTCAGGTAAGCTCGAAAGAATGCCTAAAAAGGAAGATTTACAGGTTCCATTTGATTTACAATTGATCATTGAATATTATTCCAGATAATGGTAAAATAATTAGCTATGACTGAGCCAATGTTTAAAGTTAAAGAAGAAAAGATAACACAAGATTACGGAGAGTTTATAATTGAACCCTTAGAACCAGGTTACGGACACACTCTTGGAAATGCCCTAAGAAGAGTTCTTTTAGTTTCTATTCCGGGAGCAGCAGTAACATCTGTTAAAATTTCAGGAGCTAAGCATAAGTTTTCAACAATCCCCGGCCTTAAAGAAAATCTGGTAGATTTTCTTTTAAATATTAAAGGACTTAATTTAAGACTTCTTGATTCAAAATCTCAAAGTACAGTAAAGCTTTCTGTTAAAGGTCCTAAAGAGATTACAGCAAAAGATCTAGAGCTTCCGGAAGACGTAGAAGTTGTTAATAAAGACCATTATCTTGGATTTTTAAGCGATAAGAAAGCAAAGCTTGATATGGAATTAACAGTTGAAAAAGGAATGGGATATTCTTTAGCAGACGAAAGAAAAATAGATACACTTGGTGTAATAGCAACAGACGCAGTATTTACTCCAATAAGAAGAGTTAACTACGAAGTTTCTGCAACCAGAGTCGGAAGACAAACAAATCTTGATAAAGTTACATTACAAATTTGGACAAATGGAGTTGTTAAGCCAAGAGAAGCATTAGACCAGTCAGCAAAAATTCTCGCTTCTTATTTTTTCCAAGTTTTTGAACCAAAAGCTTCAATAGTTTCTGAAAATACACAAAGTCACCCCGGTGTTTCCGAAGCAAATCTTAGAATGACTGTAGACGAGTTGGATTTGCCTACAAGAATTTACAACAGTCTTAGAAATGGCGGAATAGAAACAATAGGGCAACTTTTAGATGCTCCAAGAAAAGAATTAATATCCATGAGAAACATGGGTGGTAAATCAATTGGGGTAATAGAAGAAAAATTAAAAGAAAAGGGAATCAGTCTACAAAGTTAAAATTGGCAAAAATCTCAAAATCTTAAGTCTGGAGTTCTCAGAATTTAACACAGTTGAGTTTTGGGATCTGCCTGCCGGCAGGCGCAGGTTTAAGATTTTTTTAGTATTATGAAGAAAAAAGTTTTTGGAAGAAAATTAAGCAGAGATAAAAATGAAAGAAAGGCCCTTTTTAAAAGCCTGATTTCATCTCTTGTTTTAAGTGAGAGAATTCAAACAACCGAAAGTAAGGCAAAAGCAATAAAATCAGAGATCGAAAAATTAGTAACAAAAGCAAAACAAGCTGATGAGTCTGCAAAAACAGTTTTACAAAAAAATCTTTCAAGACTGGCCTTTGAAAAAATTCTTAAAGATATTGCGCCCAGATTTTCTAACAGGCAGGGTGGATATGTTAGGTTAATAAAACTTGGAAAAAGATTTGGAGACGATGCGCCAATGGCAATAATTGAATGGACAGAGAAAGCAAAAGAAGTTGCAGTGGTGACCCCAAAAGTAAAAAAAACAAAATCTAAACAAGTTAAGCCTAAGACAGTTAAAAAACCAACTAAAACAAAAGTAATCAAAAAGAAATCTGAGTAATCATGAAACAAACTAAATCAACAAAATTAAAAGATATAAAAAGGCAGTGGCATTTAATAGATGCAAAAGATAAGATACTTGGGAGAATGGCATCGGACATAGCTCTTTTCTTAATGGGTAAATCAAAATCTGATTTTGTCAGAAATCTTGATTTGGGAGACTTCGTCGTTGTTATTAATGCAAAAGACGTAAAAACCACAGGCAAGAAAGAAAGTAAAAAAAATTACTACAGACATTCAGGATATCCAGGCGGATTTAAATCAGAAACACTTTCCGATTTAAGAGAAAGAAAACCTGAAGAAATAATTATACATGCGGTTTCGGGAATGCTTCCGCAAAACAAGCTTAAAGCAAAAATGTTAAAAAGACTTTACGTTTTTGCTAAAGAAGTGCATACTTATGAAGACAAGTTTAAGAAAGGAGAAACTAATTCCTAATTGACCTAATTATTCTAATTAATCTAAATATTTTAGAAATTAGAAATTAGAAATTAGAAATTTTCAGGATATGATAGATAAGAAAAATTATAATTTTGCAGTCGGAAGAAGAAAAGGCGCAGTCGCAAGACTAAGGCTTTATAAAGATCTTAAGGAAAGTCTTTTAATTGGAGAAGAGCAAGTTAAAAAAGGTGATGTGTTTGTTAATGATAAAAAAATTGATGCATATTTTAATGGAAATACTGTAAAAGCAACATACGAAGAGCCTTTTAGAATAACAAATACTTTGGGAAAATATACAATTACGGTAAAAGTTGCCGGCGGAGGGCAAATGGGACAAGTAGATGCCTTTATTCACGCAGTATCAAGAGCGCTTTCAACAATAGACGAAAAAAATAAACAGATTTTAAAGAAAAAGGGTTTTTTAACAAGAGACGCAAGAGTTAGGGAAAGAAGAAAAGTTGGAATGGGCGGAAAAGCGAGGCGAAAGCGACAAAGTCCAAAGAGATAATACTCAAATTAAATTTTCTTCAATCGCTTTTATAGTCCACGGAGACAAACTTTCATATACTCCGGATTTTTTATTCAAAAGCTCATCTTTTGTAACTAAAGAAAATCCATATGCAAAATCAAAATTTGGAGTAGGAATTCTTTTTATCTTTACCACTAACATATCACAAACTTCATGTTCGGTATAAATACTTTTTTTGTCTTTGGCCTTATAATAAACGAATCCTAAATTTTTGGGTTTTCCTATTAAATCTTTATCTTTAATATCCCACTCTCTTTTAAGAGCAATAATTGCACATTCAACTGTATCTTGAAGTTTATTTTTAATAAATAATTGATGAGATGAGCTTGTTAAATCATATACTCCGTCAAAAGCAGGATGTTTTCTATGTTGCAAAATATATGAATCTTTATAAACTAAAGCGATAGAAAGACCTCTGTGTAGAATGCCTTTTCTATGCGCTTCCCATTTTTCAACTTTTCCGATAACATTACCCTTTTTATCAACTCTGGCAATTATTTGTTTTTGTTTGTAATATTTGTTCATACGTTGCTTTTAACTATAAGATATATTATAATATAAAAGCTCCCAGAATGATAGTTTAAGCAGAAATCAATATAAAAAATTATGAAAGAGATTATTTTAGTTAAATTAGGGGGATCGATTATTACAGACAAGAAAATTGCTTATTTGGCAAGAAAATCCATAATAAGACGTTTAGCAAAAGAACTTAAACAAAGTAAGCAGAACATAATTTTAGCACATGGAAGTGGCAGCTTTGGTCATACCTCTGCGGTTAAGTTTGGTGGTAAAAAAGGATACATAAGCAAGATTGGAATAGCTAGAGTTGCAAGAGATGCTATGGAAATAAATAGAATTGTTATGGGCATTTTAATAACTGAAGGAATCCCTGCAGTATCTTTTCGTCCAATGGGTATGATATTAACTAGCGCAGGAAAAATAGAAGATAGTTTTTTTAAGTCTGTCGAAGAAGTAATAAAACAAGGTTTAATACCCGTTGTTTACGGAGATGTAATTTGGGATAAAAAATGGAAAAGCACTATTTATTCCGGTGAAACTATTTTAAATAAACTAGCGATGTATTTAAGAAAGAAAAATTTTAATATTAAAAGAATAATTCAGGTAGGTCAAACTAATGGTGTATATGATGATAGAAAAAAAACAATACCTATTATTACAAATAAAACATGGCCAAATCTTAAAAAATTTATTTTTGAATTAAAAACAAAAGATGTTACAGGTGGGATGCAGCATAAGGTTGAAGATGCATTAAAAATGGCTAATTTAGGTATCGAAACATTGTTAATAAACGGCAAAACAAAGAATGAATTATCAAAAGCGCTTTTAAATAAAAAGGTCAAAGGAACTTTAATTAAATAATATGACAGCAGAGCAACTAGGACCAACCATCATTCCTGATGTTTCCATCTCAAAAGAGGGTATTCAATCAGCGAGCATTGGGGAAGCTATGATTATTGTGAATTTCGACCCAAATATTAATGGAGAAAATGCAACAGATCCTAAAATTGCAGTAGTAGTTGAAAAAAAATCTAAACCATCGTCAAAAAGAATTGCGGGTCAAAGATCAATTCCGATAGAAACAAGAAAAGTTGGGGAAAGCCGCATTGACAATATAAGAGGAGGGATTGCGGAAATTTGCAACGATGAAATGTTAGGCCAAGTAAGAGCTAATTTTTTTCTTGTAGAAAGCGGTTTAGGACAAACTCTCTGTAGTGGAAATGTTGTTGGATTATCTGTGTTGATTTACAATGGTAACATATCAATGCCTTTTACGCCGATTAATGTAGAAGAAGTGGGATTTGCTGGGTGGATATCTATGAATGAATTACTTGAGGCAGAAGATGTAAGAGAAATAGCTAAGGATTTTATAAAGACAGCAAGAGATACTGGGTTAATAGCATCAGCTTTGAGAGATTTTAAAACTAGGGGTTTGAGTACGCAATTATTTCCTGCAGATTTTTCTATAAACCAATTTTATGCACAAAGAGAAAGTACGGGAATAGATGTTAAATTTACATTGTAGATAAATTAACTTGTGCGGTTTTCGATTATTTCAATAAGCTTAAAGAATAAGTATTTATATTCTTGATCCATTTTTTGTTTCTCTAAAAGTTTATTAGCTGATTTAAAATTTTCAACCATAATCTTTTCCCCATAATCTATCGCTCCTGATTCTTCAAACATTTTTCTTAAGATTTTTTTATCTAAATCAGATAAATGTTTACCGAAATATTTTGACAGTAAAATTTTTTGTTGCATAGTCCCTTCGTTAAAAATAAAGTAACTAAAAAAAGTTTGTTGTCGTTGAGTAACATCATTAAACGAGCTTTTGTGCGTTTCTGACTCGTCAAATTTTATATCCAATAAATCATCTTGTGTCTGGAAAGCAATTCCAATATATGTTCCAAAATTCTCAAGAAATTTTTCATCATATTCATTTCCCGAAAGAATTGCTCCGATTTGCATTGGTCTTACAAATGAATAATATGCTGTTTTTAAAGTTATTTTTTTAATAATTTCTTCTTTATTAACTTTTTCGTAAAGCGTTGTATCCAAATCAATCATTTGTCCTAAAATGACCTCGTCCATAATAGTTGAAAGAATTAATTTAACTTTTTTTATTATTTCTTTGTCAAATGATCTATTAGTATCTAATATTTCATGCGTCCAGGCAAAAAGATAATCTCCCAAAAGAATAGCCTGGGAAATTCCAAAATAAGCCGAATCAATTTTTTCTAAGTGTTTAACTTTTTCTTCTATAAATTTATGGGCAGTTTTAATGTTGTGGCGTTGATCAGCTTTATCCATAATGTCGTCGTGTATTAAAAGAAATGCATGTAGCAGTTCAATAAAAACTAAAAGATTTAAGATGTCCTTATCTTTTTTCCCACTATGGGCCTTGTAGGTTAGAAAAGCAAGGTATGCTCTAATTCTTTTTCCTTCAGTCAGAAATAGTTTTAAGTAGTTTAAATAATCTTTGGTTTCTTCATTTCCAATAAGCGAAAGACTCTTTAGTTTTTGATCTAAAAAAGCTTGAATAAGAGGATCAATAATTTTTTTAAATTGTTGTAATTCCATGATTTAGCCTGCCACCAAATCGTCTTTCTCTTTTTGAGTAATCCACTAAAGCTTTTATGAAATCTTTCGTATCGCAATCGGGTAGCAGTTTTTTGATTGAATAAAATTCCGCATTTTGAGCAATCCATCCTAAGTCTGAGGTTCTGTTTTCACCGGATGTTCTTATAATTAAATCTGCGGGCTTTATTTGACCTTTTCCATCTCTTAATTTGTTTAAGAGTTCTAAGCTTATTTCTGTATTTTTTGGTAACTCTTGTATCTTTTTCATTATTCTGATTTCTTGATCAACTCCTCCAAAATCGATTGCAATAGTAAATTTTTTCTTTTTGAAATTTTTTGTCATTTCTTCTGTCTCTTCCAAAATTTTTCTTAAGGATTTTGGTATTCTGTCTTTTCTGCCAAGATGAAAAAATCTTGTTTCTTTTGCTATTAATTCCTTTTGCATTTCTTTGACTGTTTTTTCAAAGATTGTCATTAAGCCTTTTATTTCATCATTTGGTCTTTTCCAGTTGTCAGCAGAAAAACCCCAAACGCTCACAGTATTTATTGGTAACTTATCCAATGCTCTAATCACTTTTTTTAGAACTTGGGCTCCTTTTTTATGACCGAATAATGGCAATTTATGGAATTCACTTGCCCATCTGCCGTTTCCGTCAGGAATAATGTGGACGTGTTGCGGAAACCGGTCTTGAGGAATCTCTTTTAGCTTTGGGAATTGCTCAAAAATATTTGTCTCTTTATTGTCGAGTTTTAACATAGATAGACTTGTATTATAGCTAAATTAGCTATATAAATCAATTCAATTTAAAGTGGTCGCGTTATACAAAAAAGTTCGAACTTCCTTTCTTTCTAATCGGTAGTCGCTCCCGCTCCTACTATCTTTATCGCTCGGCCTTCGGCCTCGCTCTTTTGTATTTTTTGCCCTAGGAACGTTAGAACTTCCCGCGCGATTTTTATTATACCAAATTAATAACCCACCCACCCGCCAAAAGGAGCGGCGACCCCGCCTTTGTGCGAGAGGGCTTCCTTGGGGAAGCCTTGCCCAAGTTTTCGGAATTCTAGAAACTCTTTACAATCTCTTACGAAATTTCTTCTAATCTAAAATCGCCTGCAGTCGGCGGGGTACTTCCGCTGTTCGCCCCCGCCGCGTTATTCTACCCCTTTTTAGTGTCCAACATTTGGGAGGAATCACATTGGCTCGCCCCGCTTCTTTTAAAAACCAAAAGAAGTTCTCGCGGGGCTCGCTTGGGTCGGACTGCCTATCCAAAATTTTCCTAAAGCAACGTTCTCCTAGACGGCAGTCCTCCTTTTAAGTAAATAATCCCCGGCGGGGCGGGGGCGGCGGAGCCGCTCCACAACGAATTTGTGGGTCTTTTTTCAACATCCACAAATCCCACAAATTAGCTTCGTCAATCCACAAAATTGTCGCATCCACAATTTGTGGGG
>JACRFQ010000034.1 GCA_016217835.1 Candidatus Levyibacteriota bacterium
GAAAATTCTGTTATAGGAATTTGGGGATTGGAGTATCTTTATCAAATTGCCGTATCCGGTAATACCACAATAGAACATGAAAGAATATTTGACTTGATACAAAAGATCAACGGGGGGAATGTTATTTCTTTAAAGGATTGGGCTTCTTCGCGTTCCCAAAAAGCAACTTATATAATAGCAGCTTCCCCCCTACTGGTCGCTTAGTTTAAAAAATATAATAGATATGATAATCTAAGGTTATGGCACAAACTTCTATTGAAAAGATTAAACAAGAGTTTCCTGTTAAAAACGTAAACATAACCCACCGCTCAAGGCTATCAGAACTTGATAAGCTTGCAATTTTAGTTACCGAAAAAATCGGCACAATGGGATTCTTTCTGATTATTTTAACCTGGACAATACTTTGGCTTTCCTGGAATATTTTATCTCCAAAAGAACTTAGATTTGACCCGTATCCTGCATTTGTTTTATGGCTTTTTATATCTAATTTAATTCAACTTCACCTTTTGCCACTTTTAATGATTGGACAAAATATACAAGGCAAACATGCGCAACTTCGGGCTGAGCATGATTTTGAAACAGACAAAAAAGCAGAGAAAGAAATAGAAACAATTTTAATTCATTTGGAAAATCAACAAAATTTAATGCTTGAGATGTTAAAAAAGATAGAAAAATTGGAGAAAAAATAAATTACATCTTCCTTCTCTTATTTGGTCTTTGCGAATGGCTAAAGCTCTCTGTTTTCCACCAGCCATATTTACCAATCAATTCTTGATCCCTGGAATCTATTACCGCACTAACGACTCCATAAACAGAAGCAATTCCATTGCGAGTGGTTGGCGTAAGTTTTTTTCCCACCATTGAAACCCTAACTCTATCCGTTGATCTCCCTCCGAATGGACTTTGATCAGCTCCCCACGGAGAAGTGTGATACTCGCCTGTAAACCATTTGTGATTTGTGGGTACTTCTGGATTAAATTCAGCTCTTTTTCCTTCAGGATTTATATAAATAGCACGTCTTTCTAATTCCTCTGTTGTTGGTGCAGTAGTCTCTCTTGTCATAACCGAATTATAGCACACGTTGAACCCAGGGTATTTTTCCTGTACCATAAAATTATGCTAGATATTCTGTGTATTGGTGATGCTAAGCTTGATATATTTATTCAGGTTCCGGATGACAACCCTCACGTTAGCTTAGATAAAAAAACCGATAAGTTACTGATAAGTTATGGTGAGAAAATAAGTGTTGATAAACATTTCTTAGATATAGGAGGAAATGCGGCGAATGCGGCAACAGGAATCTCTAGTCTTGGGTTTAACGCAGGGCTTTGCGCAGAAATCGGAAAAGATGAATTTTCTCAAAAAATTTTAAATAAACTTAGCAAAAAAAATGTCAATATAGATTATCTTGTACAGCAAGAAAATGAAGAAACATCTTTTTCCGTATCTGTAAGTTATAAAGGCGACAGAGTCTTGTTTACAGAACATGCAGAACGGAAGCATGATTTTAATTTTGAAAATCTTCAAACAAATTTTGTTTATCTTACAAGTCTCGGAAATATATGGGAAAACGCTTATAAAAATGTTTTGGATTTTGTAGAAAGTAAAAAAATAAAATTTGCTTTTAATCCCGGCACTTTGCAATTAGAGAAGCGGGATAATTTAGTTTTTGAAGTAATTGAAAAAACAGATTATTTATTTGTAAATAAAGAGGAAGCACAAGAGCTTTTATATGGAAAAGAATTGGGATTAGAACGGGAAGAGAATAATAATAGTTTAATTAAAAAAATGCTTTTTGGGTTAAAAGGGCTTGGCGCAAAAAATGTAATCATTACAGATTCCCAAAACGGTTCTTATGTTCAAGATGAAAAAAATGATATTTATTATTTAGGCATATTAAATGAAAAAATTGTTGAAAAAACAGGCGCAGGCGATTCATATACCGCCGGGTTTTTGGCCGCAATTTTAAATGGACTACCAATAACAGACGCTATGGTTTGGGGAACTATAAATGCGGCAAGTGTTGTAAAAAAAATAGGAGCGCAGGATGGATTACTAACCAAAGAGCAAATAGAAGAAAAAATAAAATCTTTAAAAAACTTCACTCCTGAAAAATTAATTTAAATCTTTCCTTAATTAAAACAATAAACTGGTATAATAAATCCTACGTCTTATGAAAAACATATTAAAAATTATAAAAATCTCAAAACCCCTTTATTCTTTAATCATTATAATTTCCGTATTAATTATTGCTTCTGTAATTTTAGATTTAATCGCCCCTATTCTCTCTAAATTTATTGTTGATGAAATTGTAAAAAACATACAAAAAAAATCCAATGATCTTTCGCCATTGATAATCCTAATAGGGCTTTCTTTTCTAGCAAGCTTGGCAAGTCTTCTAATAACAACTATTAGTGACCGCTTAGGAGACCATTTGGCTGGAAAAATAAGAAAGTTTTTGACCGAAAAATTCTATAACAAAGTTTTAACCTTACCACAAAGTTATTTTGACTCCAAAGTTTCAGGAAAAATTATTAATCAATTAAACAGGGGTATTCAAATGATTCAAGATTTTACCAATACTTCAACTAATTTTATTTTACCGGCTATTTTACAAACTATTTTTACGATTGTTATTCTTGCTTACTATAATCTTCCAATCGCTGTATTTACTTTCCTCTTATTCCCGATTTACATGATTCTTTCTTATTATTCTACTATTGCCTGGGGCAAGGAAGAAGTTAAAAAAAATAAAATTGAAGACTTTACGAGGGGAAGAATAAGCGAAGTAATATCTAACATGTCTTTGGTAAAAAGTTTTAGCACAGAACTTGAAGAATTTAAATATGTAGTTAATAACTTAACTAACATAAACAAAATCTATGCTAAGCAAAGTAAAAATTTTCATATTTTTGATTTTTTAAGAAACTTAAGCTTAAATATAATTTTACTTTTAATAAATATTATTGTTTTTTATAACGCATTTAGGTCGACTCTTAGTTTGGGAGAGATGGTGCTTATCTTACAGCTTATTGCCCAAATCAGAAGGCCGCTTTTTGCAATGTCGTTTATTTTATCAAGAATTCAAATGGCAGAAAGCGGATCAAAAGAATATTTTGAAATTTTAGCTCTTGAGTCTAAAGAAAATTTCCAAAAGGAAGTGGATTTAAAAAAAATAAATGATGCAACAATAGAATTTAAAAATATATCTTTTAAATATGATGCAGGAGAAAAAGTTTTAGACAATGTGTCTTTTCAAATTGATAAACACGAAAAAGTTGCGCTTGTCGGACATAGTGGTGCCGGGAAAACGACAATTATTAATTTGATTCTTAAATTTTATGACCCCTCGGCTGGAAATATTTTTCTTAAAAATAAAAATTATAAAGACTTAGATCATGCATTTATAAGAAATAATATTGCTTTAGTTTTTCAGGAAAATGAATTATTTTCTTCAACAATCAGAGAAAATGTCTCCTATGGTAAAAAAAATGCAACACAAGAAGATATTATTAACGCACTAAAACTTGCCAACGCTTATGATTTTGTTAATAAATTTAATGATAAATTAGATAGTCAAGTTGGAGAGAGGGGTGTAAAACTTTCCGGGGGACAAAAACAACGGATACAAATTGCCAGAGCCATCCTAAAAGACGCGCCTATTCTAATTCTTGACGAAGCAACAAGTTCTTTAGATGCAAAAAGTGAAAAAGAAGTTCAGGAAGCTTTAGAAAACTTAATGAAAGGAAGACTGGTTATAATTATCGCCCATAGGTTTTCTACTATTCAAAATGTGGATAAAATAATTGTGATAGATAAGGGCAAAGTCGCTGATGCGGGAAAGCCTCAAGATCTTATAAAAAGAAAAGGTATTTATTCTGAACTCTTACATTACCAGGTTGAAGGAAATAAAAAATTATTAGAACAATTTGACTTACAATAATTTACTTAACCCCCAAAAGCTCTACTTGAAAAATCAAAGTTGAATTTGGGGGAATTGCCTGACCTGCGCCTTGAGTGCCGTATCCCAAATCCGGCGGGATTACCAATATTCTTTTACCGCCAACTCTCATGCCAACAATTCCCTCATCCCATCCTTTTATAACTTGACCAACACCGATTTGTGTTTCGAATGGCTGATTTCTGTCATAAGAACTATCAAATTTTTCGCCGTTAGCAAGTGTACCTATATAATGCACCGTTACGCTGTCTCCTGTTTTTACCTCCTGCCCTGTGCCAACGACTTCGTCTTTGATTCTTAAACCGCTTGAACTTGCCTGGAATGTATTTATGTCTAATTTTTGCATTTGATTATTTTGAGAAGCCTCGGGTGTAATTATAGCACTTGTTGGAGCAGGTGTGGGATTTAAATTTAATTGGTTTTCACTAGAAAGCTTTTGATTTGAAAGAAAAAATATACCACCAACTCCTATTAAGATTACCGCTAATGTTATTAATGCGGGCACAAGGTTTTTTGACATACAGGAATAATACTAAAAAAAAATTAATAAGTGAAGAACTAATTTATTTCTTGTACACGTGATTAATAAAGGTGTTTGCAATTGATAAAATTATGCCAAAAACAAAAGCTGCAAAAAAACTACTAACCATAAATCCGGGGACAATTTTACTGACTAAAATTACTAACACTGCATTTAAAATAAAAGTAAAAAGCCCAAGGGTTAAAACATTTATAGGAAGTGTTAAAATTAGAAGAACCGGTTTTAAAAAAGCATTGATTATTCCAAAAACCAAAGCAACTACTAAAGCTGTGGTAAAAGTATCAACTTTAACTCCCGGCGTAATATAAGAAACTGCAAAAACAACCATTGCGCTAATAATCCAATTTATTAAAAGTTGCATATTTAATTAATTATATGTCTTAAACCACTTCCCTCCTTATCTAAACTATAGGACTATATTTGCGGGCAGGTTTCTGTGCCACCAAAACATGTTGGGAAGTATATAAAAAAATAGTTATTTCTGTCAACAAAGATTAACCTTCTTTCGGAATAATACCAAAATCTCCGGAGTTATTATTTCCCTCTTGAAATATACGTTGTCTTTCCGCTCTTCTTCTTGATACCTCTCTTGCTGCTAAAACGCCTGCGGATGAAGCGGCTAGAAACACGGTTGCTATAACTGTTCCCCTAACAGCTGTTTCCCTATTGATGCGTGGTATTTCAGCGCTCATAAAGAATTCGCTCTTTCCCTTTTATAATTTCACAATAGAAATTTATTGTCAAATTTGAGTTTAAAACCTGATTCCGTATAATGCCTGCCCGTCTCTGGAAGGATGTTAGAAGCTGTTTTAAGGCATCCCCTCTAACTAACCTTACTCTGTTTCAGGCCTATCGTCAGGAGGTAGATTAGGAGTTGGCTTATCTAGTAGATCTAGTTCAAAAACTTTTCCACCTGCATGTTCAACTAAAAGTGTTTTTCCACTAACAAACTCATCTTCTGCGAACCTATAAACTTGGATTGCATAATTCAGTGCCGATGCTATATTCTATCCATGGCGAAGAGATATTAGGCGTAAACTCTCCATATTCTCTGGTTTAACAGGCACTCTAAGTACGACCGTGCCTTCTGACCAAGATGGGTCGATTTCGGTTGGCCTATCTTTTTCTGCTGATATACGGCGAATTATATCGTTATTTTACAATTTGTCAAATTGAGGCTAATTTGCTCTGCGTGTCGGTCAAGAACCATTCAGGGTCATAGTCCTATCTAATGACTAAAACGTTCAAACGAGGTATAATAACAGTATGAACAATTTACCCAATAGCGTCTTAAAATATTTCTGGGGAGATAATCTAAAAGACCTTAATTGGGACAAACATAAAGAATATATTGCCAAAACCATACTTGAAAAAGGCGACAATGAAGCAGTAAGGTGGCTTTTGAAAAAAGTCGACAAAAAATATCTCAAAAATTTAGTAAAGGAAAAAAACATGGATTCTAAATCAAAAAATTTCTGGAATATTTATCTTTCATAATGTTCACAAACACTCTTCCGGGCAATACAGAGTCTGTTCTAAAAAAACTAGGGACAGTAAATTTTACAAAAGATTTCTACTTAACAGGTGGCACTGCATTAGCCGTGCAAATAGGACACAGAGAATCAGAAGATCTGGATTTTTTTACTCAAAAAAGTTTTGAACCAGAAAAGATTCAAAAAGAATTAGAAACAATTGGGAAACCTGAAAGCGTAGAAATCAGCCGGGGAACGTTAAACTGTTTTTTGGATAATGTAAAACTTCAGTTTCTTTATTATCCACATCTACTCTTAGAACCAAAATTAGAATGGGAAAATATACAAATATCTTCTAGGCTGGACATTGCTTGCACAAAGTTAATTACAATATCCTCAAGGGGTAGTAAAAAAGACTTTATTGATATATATTTTTTGCTGAAAGAATATGATTTACAAACTTTATTTAATAAATTAAACGAGAAGTATCCAAAAACGGATTATAACGAAACCCATATCTTAAAATCCTTGGTTTATTTCGAGGATGCAAATGGCCAACCGTTACCCAGAATGCATAAAGATATAGCTTGGGAAAAAGTAAAAGAAGAAATTATCAGCAAAGTAAAGAACTTTCAAATATAATCGGCCACCACCGTCGGTCAAGAACCATTCGACATCATAGTTATATTATCCAGGATTTGGCTCCCCCGCGAGGACTCGAACCTCGAACCTTTTCGTTAACAGCGAACCGCTCTACCATTGAGCTACAGGGGATCGTACTGGAATTTTACCATGCCTGAAAATATAAATCCAGTACTACAGTTAGGGCTTAGAACCGGGGAAAACACTACATCAACGACTTGACATTCCCCAAAAAAGGTATCAAAATATATCATATAAGAGGATTTATATGGCTGTTGAGATAGGTTCGGTCTATAGGCAGGATCTACCAATTGTTCCCAGGGGTGAAAGTACCCCTGTTACTCCGGCTGATAAAATAGGTCAACCCGACTACTCGGCGCTTTTAGCAGAAGCTCAAAAGAAAACATATTCAATTAAGCCCTTACTCCGCTTAGAAAACAGACCCCTCGAACCCATGGAGCCTGAACCTCTCAAATCAACTGCTATGGAATGGGCCGAATACGTCTTGAGAAGAGATATTGCCAGAGCATATGAAGTGGAGCATAGCCTTAGAGGAACTTTTTAGCCCAAATAATCCTTGAGCTTGTTACCACGGGACGGATGTCTTAATTTTCGAAGCGCTTTTGCTTCGATTTGCCTGATTCTTTCGCGCGTTACTGCAAACATTTTTCCTACTTCTTCTAAAGTTTTTGGTCTTCCGTCTTTAAGCCCAAATCTTTCTTCTAAAACTCTTTTTTCTCTGTCGGAAAGAGTTGAAAGAACCTGCTCAATTTGTTCTTTTAAAAGTTCCCTACTTGCGGTATCAAAAAGAGTTGGCGCCGAAGTATCATGAATAAAATCACCAAGTCTTGAATCTTCTTCGTCTCCAACCGGAGATTCCAAACTTGCCGGCTCTTGAGAAATTTTTATAATTTCCAAAGCTTTTTCCGGATCAATTCCTAAAGTTTTTGCAACTTCTTCGGGTGTTGGCTCACGGCCAAGTTCTTGCATCAATTTCCTAGATGCCCTTAAAAATCTGTTAATGTTTTCAACCATATGAACAGGGATTCTAATTGTTCTTGCCTGATCAGCAATTGCCCTTGTTATAGATTGCCTGATCCACCAGGTAGCGTAGGTTGAAAATTTATAACCACGTCTCCAATCGTATTTTTCAACCGCTCTTATTAAACCCTGGTTTCCTTCCTGAATTAAATCCAAAAGCGTAAGGCCTCTTCCGACATATTTTTTGGCAATCGAAACAACTAAACGGAGGTTTGAATTAATCAGTTTTTGTTTCGCCGGTTTATCTTTTTTTTCTACTTTTTTTGCCAAAGAAATTTCCTGATCAAAGGTTAAAAGCGGAATTCTTCCGATCTCTTTTAAGTACATTCTGACAGGATCCGAAACTGTCCCTTCGGTAAGTACGGTTAATGCTTCTAATTCTTTTTCTAAATCTTCTATTGGCTTTTCCTGGTCTGTTTCCGAGGCTACTGATTCAAAAACATCAATATCAGAACGCATTAATTTGTCGTATAGCTGATCTAATTCTTCGAGGTGTTCTTCGGGATGCGGAAAGATAGAGAGAATTTCTTCTTGAGTTATATATCCCCTCTTTTTTGCACCAGCAACAATCTCTGTTAGTATATTGGGCTGTTTCATATACCTATTTTAACAAATTTCGGGTTAAGTTTAAACTACAAGTTTAATTTTTAGGAAGAAGCGACAAAAGTCTTGTAAATTCTTTTTTTAATTCTTCTAGCCTTCCTTGATTTTTATCGTTTTCTTTTTGTCTGATTTCTTCCGAAATTATTCTAACCCGATCTTTTATATAAATTATTAAAAGTTCTTTTGCCACTTTTCTTAATTCATCTTCGTGTCTTAATTCTGTGCTAAATTTTGGCAAAGGAAATAAATAACACATGTCAAAAGTAGCAAGAAGCTCTTTCGATAAACTTTTTACAAAATCTTGATTATTAAATTTGTCTTTTTTCTCAAAATACAAATATATATTTTCTAATATTTTTTCTAAGGATGGTGTTCCAAATTTGTATTCCGAAAGTATTTTTTTAATCTTTTGTACTCCTTCTTTTGAGTTTTCATTTTGAATAATTAAAGAAATTAAATATTCTTCCAAAAGTTCCCTTCTTCCTCTCTTGTCTTTTTTAGGGATTATAATTTTATCTTCCTGATTTTTTTTAGAAAACTTTTCAATTTCTTTATTCAAGCTCTCGCTTGAAATATCTAAAACTTTACTTAATTTTTTAAGATAGTGCTCTTTGATTATTTCATTTGAAATATTAGAAATTAAAGGCAGTAAATTATCTGTAATTATTTTTTTGCCAGAGGCAGAATTTTTATTATTTTCCAAAATAAATTTTTCAATTAGAAAATCATAAATTTCTCTGCTTTCTTTTAGAGCTTTTTTAAACTCTCCGGGATTTTTCTTAATTGCTTCGTCCGGATCTTTTACGTCTTTTAAAATAATTATTGATGTGACCAGTCCCTTTTTTTCAATTACTTCTAAGCTTCTTTTTGTCGCTTCAAACCCCGCACTGTCCTGATCTAAACAAAGCGTTACTTTTGGACTAAATCTTGATAAAAGACTTACCTGGTTTTCGGTTAAAGCAGTTCCTTTTATAGCAACTACATTTTTTATACCCTCCTGAAAAAGCGAAATTGCGTCAAACTCTCCCTCGACAATAATTGCATTTTCTTTTTGTTTTATTTCCTCTTTTGCGCTATTTAATCCAAAAAACATACTGCCTTTATGATAAACAGCAGTTTCCCTGGTGTTGATGTATTTTGGAGCGGACGACGCAAAGGTGTGACTCGCCTGCTTGACAGGCGAGGATGTGTCTTCAAGGCTTCTACCTGAAAACCCCACCACATTTCCCCTGTGATCAAAAAGCGGAAACATAATTCTTCCCCTAAAGAAATCGTAAAGCTTTCCGTTTCTTTCAATTGAAAGCCCTGCTAAAATCAAATCATTATTTTTATAATTTTTTTTCTTAACTAAATAATCCGATAAAGAACTTCCCGCGTTTGGCGAAAATCCCAATTCAAAAGTTTCAATCATTCCTTTTCCTAATTTTCTTTGTTTAATCAAATATTCAAGCGCTGTTTTTCCTGCCGCATGAGTTGTTAAAATATAACGATAAAATTTTAAGGCTAAATTATTAATTGTAAAAATTTTTTCTTTTTCCGAATATTCTCCCCGCTTAAATTGAGACTCTTTTAAAGTTACTCCTGTTTTTTTTGCCAATGCTCTTAAGGCTTCGGGAAATTCCATATTTTCGTACTCCATTAAAAACGTATATGCATCCCCACCTTTGTTGCAGCCAAAACAATGCCAGATTTGACGCTCCGGCGAAACCACAAAAGACGGGGTATTTTCGTTGTGAAACGGACAATTCGCCTTAAAATTCCTGCCCATTTTTTTAAGAGGTAAATATTCTGAAATAAACGAAACGATATCTATTTTTTCTCTGATTTCCGAAGCTTGGTCCATAATTGGCTTATTGTAGCACTGACCTATTGCTTTTACCAATAGTGTTTAGCTACAATACTCCTTGGCTTATGGCGGCAAATATAATTATCGGCGCCCAATGGGGCGACGAAGGAAAAGGAAAATTAATCGACTATCTTTCGGAAGCTTCCGATTTGGTGGTTAGGTTCCATGGCGGCAACAACGCCGGACATACGGTAATTAATCAATACGGTAAATTTGCCATGCATTTAATTCCAAGCGGAATTTTTAACAAAAAGGCAAAAACCATAATTGCAAACGGCGTAATTTTAGATTTAGAAGTTTTAGTTTTAGAAATTAAATTCTTAGAAAAAGCAGGTATTAAATTAAAGGAAAGACTTCTTATCTCCCCCCGTTGTCATGTAATTATGCCATATCATAGGATTTTAGACAGGCTTTACGAAGAGGCAAAGGGGAAAGCAAAAACAGGAACAACCGGCAAGGGCATTGGGCCAACTTATGCGGATAAGGTATCCTACAACGGCATACGGCTTTTTGATTTTTATGATAAAAAAGTTTTTAGAGACAAACTGCAAACACAACTTTTAATAAAAAATAAAATCTTAAAAGCTTTAGGCGAAAAACCGCTTTTACAAAAAGACGTAGAAAAAGAATATTTTTTGCTTTTTAATAAAATAAAACCTTTTGTTCAGGAGGGCTTTTCAGTAGTTTTTGATGCGTTAGAAAAGAAAAAAGAAGTTTTACTTGAAGGAGCACATGGAGTTTTTTTGGATAATGACTGGGGAACATATCCATTTGTAACAGCTTCTAATGTTTTATCGGGGGCTGCGACTGCGGGTGCTGGGATTGCTCCGCAAAAAATCGGAAAAATAATCGGCGTTACAAAAGCCTACACAACAAGAGTTGGTCAGGGACCTTTCCCAACCGAGCTTTTTGATAAAACCGGCGAGATTTTAACGGAAGCCGGCCATGAATACGGCACGACAACCGGAAGAAAAAGGCGCTGCGGCTGGTTTGACGCAGAGCTGATTAGATTTGGGGCAAAAATAAACGGCTTTACCGATTTGGCAATCACAAAACTTGATATTCTAGACACTTTTAAAGAAATTAAAATTTGCACTCACTATACATTAAACAACAAAAGAGTTAATTACCAAGACGGCGACGCAAATTTTTTAGCAAAAGTAAAACCTAATTTTAAAACACTAAAGGGCTGGCAAAAAAATACAAACGGAATTAAAAAATATAGTGAGCTTCCAAAAGAGGCAAAAGAATATGTTAAAGAAATTGAGAAATTAGTTGGCGTAAAAATTTCCTACATCTCAACCGGACAGGAAAGAGAAAGTATAATTACGATTTAAAACATTACTCCCTCAACCTTGATAAATTATACTTAATCTTGTCTAATCTTGTCTAATCGAAAAAATCCTCTTTTTTGCTTTAAATATGGGCAATTCTCCAATCTTGTCTAATCTTGTCTAATCGAAGCTGAACCACATTTAAAAATGTGGTTCGTAATATGTATTATTTGTGCTCCCACGCGGAATTGCCAAACCAATAGTTACTAATTTGCTAAGATCATTACCTATGGTTGCTCTCGAAGTTTCTGGAAACATATCCCTACATTCCCTAGATGTAATGCGTTTTTTATCCTGAAGCATGTTCCAAATTACAATTTGCCTACTGTTTAACTCTTTAAACTTACTGCCTAGAAGGGTGACTCTAAAAGAATTAGACATGTTTTTGAATATTGGCTCTAACAGTCCCCATTCTGACATCCTAGAGAATACAATATCAATTCCTCTTCCATATTCTTCTAAATAATCCATATCTTTTAAAATCTGCGCAATAATTTCATTTCTACTAAATTGGGAGTCTTTAATATTATTTACTGTAACCCCAGGTGGTAAGTTGCCAGGATTTGAAATTTCTATCCTATTAGAAAAAATATTTACCTGGGTATATGTTTCAGTAATCATATAATCCCTATGAATAACAGCATTGGCTACCAGTTCTCTTATTGCATCTTCAGGAAATTCATATTGCTCCACTCTTTTAGATCCTACGATTTTTGCACTTAAAGGTATGTTTCTCAAAATAAAATTCTGTATTAATTCTATATGACTATCAAGTGTCCCATCCACATCTAATTTATCTACAATTGGACTTGCGACAGAATCGCCTCTATATCTAACACAACGAACAATATATCGAGAGAAGGCTTTTGCCTTTTGGGGGTTACCCTTAGAAAAAATTAAGAAGCCGCCAACAGTTGGGAAAACTCCATTATCAAATCTATCTATTATCCCCAAATTTTCCATAACTTCTTCTGTGGGATTGTTATCAACTACGCCAATTCTTCGAGACTTAACAGCACTTTTTGTTAAAAAATCTTTAACCTTTTCTAAAGAGAGTTTATCAACTGTAGTACCAATTGCTATGGTTCTGTCAAATTTAAATACAGATGTATTTCTTATAAATGTTCTCATCTCTTCATCTGTTATTGCCCTGTCTGTATTGCCCTCTCTTACACAGGCTCCTCTAGGTAAACTTAAATTATATAAATAACACGGTTTTTTCTCATCGGGAGTTTCATCAATAAGCAGAGCTAATAAAGATTTTCCCTTGTAAGTGAATATTCTTAAATCGTAAGCTCCTACATTTCTCATCCCATCATTTAATAAACTTACAATTTTTTCTTGCAGAATTGCTAAATCCAATCCCCCTACAATCTCTAATTTACCCGATGGTCTTTCTTCTCTAACCCCAAATACAATAACGCCACCCTTTGGCTTATGAGAAAATGATGATACTGGTTTCCATAAATCCGAAGGAATACCACCTCGTGCATCTTTGAATTCTATGTTTGTTGTTTCAGTGCGGTTTGCTTCCGCTTTAGATATTAAGCCTATGATTTCAGAATCTGTTGCTGTAACCATGGATATATTTTATCACTTTGAAAATCATTTATCACTTACATTGATATCATTAGGATTATAATCCTGCAACAAAACTAATTACAAAAGGAGGCACAATATCTCCACTTAGGCCTGTTATGTTTTATACACATTAAAACTAATGTTGCCATCTAAAACTATTGAATTTTTTAGCAATATTTTCTTGTTCATTAAAAAGCGTTAATTCCTGACGTATATATGCATTCTCTTCGTTATTTAACCATTGTTTATTTTCCATTTTATGCACAATTTTTTCAACCATGTTAATCCTGTAATTTATAATTTCCAATAGTCTATCTGCGTCTTTCTTGTTATTGTTGTATGTTAATGAAAAATCCCTTATTGTCTCCCAACTTGGAAGAATTTCCTTTAAACCTGACAATGTTTTTTTCCATCCTTCCAAATCTTCTAAATTATATTTAGGAGGAATATAACCAGCAACATGGATGACTATAACCTGAGTTGGGCAACCATTAAGTGTGCCTTCAACTTCAGTTATTCCAATATCATCAAATTTTTTATCAAACCAGGTTTCTTTCGCACTTGTCCAGTCTCTTTCTAGATAGTCTTCAACCAATTCGTCAGCTTCATAATAACCCTGAATAGAAATCTCCCACCAATAAGTATTCCAATAACCAGCATCTGCCATCGACTTTTCCATCGTATATGTGCTTTTTTGCTCAAAGTCGTTATATTTAAGAATTGCTTCTCCTCGTAGAAACGCAGACTTATCAAGCTTGGGCTGATATTTGAGGGCGGTTGCCCCTCTTTCTTTACGCTTCTGATTAAGAAGTTCAACAAATTTTTCCTTATCAATTTTTGGTTTAGCTGCAGAAGTTAAGTCGTTTGTAGCATCATGCCAGTTCTTATCAAGATTTCCTTTCTGCTTAGCTAGCGGCAACACGCGATGAATGTCTTTAATTGGAACAAATCCGATCTCCCTAGAATCTGCGCTCCCTTTTCTATTATCTCCCATAGCAAATACTTTATCCTCGGGAACAGTAATTATTTGACATTCTCTTAAGAATTTCTCACCGAAAGTAGAGCGTGGTTTTGCAATATATGGTTCTTTTTGTGATTCACCGTTTAGATAAACAACTCCATCTCTAAGTTCAATTGTGTCTCCCGGAAGTCCAATCAACCTTTTTAATAAACCAGCGGGGTCACCACCATTTTGACTTGTTAAGTTTCTTGTTGAGTCATTTTCCCAAGTGATAATATCTCCTCGACCCAGCGTGTGTCCTAAAAACCTTTTCCCATTGATAACTATTCCATTTGGATAGGGTAAAAATCCAGCTGTTGAGATAATTTCTTTTGCTAGTTCTTTTGGGCTCTTTCCCTTAGTTCCTTTTTGCCATGTTGGATACATTGAACCGGTCCCTACAATTACTACATCTTCGGTTATATAACCCAATTGACTTGCGCTAAGAACTCCAACGGTTACATATCCACCAATCCAAATTGGTAAAACAACAAAGCCAACAAATAAAAGAGCTGCGATATTAACAAGAATCTGTTTAGGATAAAGTGGTTTGAACAATCCCTTAATTCCGGCTTGTTTTATTTTTCTGATTACCTCAAGGGGTTTTAGAATATAAATCAACAGATAAAAAGGCAATATAACTAAAGCGAAAAAAATCTTTATAAGAAAAAGGGGGGTATTTTGTCTTTTCTGGGATTTTTTGATCAGTGTTTCCACCGTAAAACTTACTAAACCAATTAGAAAAGCAAAACACCCAAGGAAAATAAGAGCCAATAGCGAGAAAGTATAGATAGTAGAAGCCTTATTGAACATTTCTCCTCTGACACTAACGACATATCCTAAAATAGCAAAAACACCAATAATACAACCTATCCATAGACAAAATGACATCTTAGTAATTCTACTAAGGATTTTTTGCCTAATTTTAGCCATATTTTTCTTATACTCTTTTTATATATTTAAGTCAAAAGGTTAAGAAAAATGCTATTATATTTTTATGCTTGCAAAAGTATATTCTGCGGCGGTTGTCGGTTTAGAAGGAATGCCTGTTGAAGTTGAAGTTGATATTCAAAACCAGGGACTTCCCTCTTTTACAATTGTCGGGCTTCCCGACAAAGCGGTTGAGGAAGCAAAAGAAAGGGTTAGGTCTGCAATTAAAAACACCGGATGCGAATTTCCGCAAAAAAGAATCACCATAAACTTAGCTCCTGCTGACCTACCAAAAGAAGGCGCAGCTTATGACTTACCGATTGCAATTGGCATTTTAATTGCTTC
>JACRFQ010000007.1 GCA_016217835.1 Candidatus Levyibacteriota bacterium
CCAATCCTTTAAAGAAATAACATTCCCCCCGTTGATCTTTTGTATCAAGTCAAATATTCTTTCATGTTCTATTGTGGTATTACCGGATACGGCAATTTGATAAAGATACTCCAATCCCCAAATTCCTATAACAGAATTTTCCGTTGTGTCCAGAACATTATTAATTGACCGCAGAATCATAAACTTAAAGGCTGTTGCGGAATTTCCAGGCAATTGAATGTTTCCCCAAGGCTCTGCCTGTCCCTCTGTAATTTCTATTTTAAAACCACGTTTTTTTGCACCACTTATATTTTTAGCGTATTGATCTCCAAGAAATATTTTTGAAAGACTTATTGCGTCAACCATGCCTACAATAGGTATGATAGGGTACTTAGGATGATTTGGATAATAATCATATCCTGATATTAATGTTCCTCTTGTTTGCGGATTATCTCTTTCAACAGAAGAGAAAATTCTTGAAGCTTGATCAAAAATAGAAGGGTCTGAGGAATTAATTAAAATATTAGAATTTGGAAAATAAGATAAGCAAAGGTTGATAAATTCCTTAAGATATTCAGGATCCATTTTAAAACCGTGTTTTCCAAATCCGTCAAAGGGTTCATTTTCAGGCTGTAATGTTGTAATTCTTGTAATGACCTCGTCTCCATACCTTTGTATTAGAAAATCAAATAAATCTTGTGTATGGTCAAGTGATTTTCTTGCAAGGTCACTTTGTGAATATACGTTGGAATGTTTAACGAGTGCGTTTTCCGCTATTAACCCATCGGGCACATGGTCTTCGGGCCATCTAAAAACTTTAATTCCCGTATTCAGACAAATATCAACCTTATTTTTCATGCAATAATCAAGAAAAGGTTCATATAGTTTAAAATCTAAATCTCCATTTTGATCAACGCTATTATTCCATCTAATACCAAGCCTTACTTGTTTAATGTTCAAGTGTTCAACACCAAACCTCAAGGCGTCAAGAGCGTTATCCAGCTTACCGTTTGTTTTATCTTCGTCAATTGTTGCAAGCGATAATCCGAATTGTTCGGGCGCAAAAGAGCACCCGAGTCTTACTTTAGATAATTTGTCTCTATTTACATCAATAAAACTATCGTTATCTAAAGATGCAGTTTCCCGATCCCTTATTTGCTCTGCTAAAACACCAATAGCATGTATCTGCAATTCGGCGCCAACACCTAAGGCGGCTAGGGAGAGGCCGGAGAGTTTTAAGAAATCTCTTCTTGAGATTCTTGCATCAAAAAGATTGGGAGACGGCAGATTAGAATCTATAGATAAAGGGGTTTCTTTTCCCATTGCTATGTAAAGTATCTTACCATAAAGATATTTAAAATCAATTTATCTTTGACATTGCCCTTTTTAACCATTATTATATTGAGTATGAAATTAATTTTTAGTTTTCTTCTAAGAAATTTATTGACCCAAAATATAGCTTATGCGCATTGTGATATTCCCTGCGGAATTTATGATCCTCATGGTGCGCAACTTGCCGCTCACACGATAATCAGAATGACAGAGCTTTTAACAGAGGTTAAAAAAGAAAGTGAGTTAAAAGCAGAACACGATATATCAAGACTTACTCATGTTAAAGAATCTCAATCAAATCTTTTGGAAGAAGAGCTAACTACTCTCGAGAATGATTATTTCAAAGCAGAACACTATAAAGAGTATCCTAAGTTGGGAGAGAATTTCTCAAATGCGAATAAACTTGGGGCAAAAGTCAGACAAAATATCGACATAGATGCGGCAGAAGAATTATTGGAAGAAGTAATGCAAATAGCAGAGATTTTTTACAAAACAAAGGGTGTTGAGTTTGTTAGGGTTAAATCAGTTTATCCGACGCAAAGAGAGTTAGTTATTCAAAAATAATGCTTCTTTTATCTAAGTTTAAAATCTCCGGACACAGCATGGAGCCCCAGATTAAAAATGGAAACACCGTTTTGGTAAGTGGCATAATTTATTTATTTAAAAGTCCTAAAAAAGGTGATGTTATTGCTTTTAAAAATCTTGATGGAAAAATTTTAATAAAAAGAATAACAAAAAAAGAAAATGGGAAGTATTTCATGGGCGGCGATAATAGAAAAGATAGCCTGGATAGCAATAAATTTGGTATGATTTCAAAGGACAAAATTTTAGGAAAAGTAATTTATACCTTGCCTGCCGGCAGGCAGGAATTTTAAAATGTTATTTAATTTAATACTTATTGGTATAATTTTATTTTTATTATTTATGCTCTCGATGGTTTGGCCGCCGGATAGTCCATGGGCGCCATGGTGGAGAACCAATAAAAAAACAGCAAAAGCAATTTGTAAAATTGCAAAGATTAATAGTAAAGACGTAATTTATGATTTAGGTTGCGGTGATGGCGAAGCGCTTTTGCAAGCAGCTAAATTTGGGGCAAGTGGCATTGGTATAGAAATAGATCCATTAAGAGTGTTAATTGCAAACCTAAGAGTAATAAAAAATAATTTTCAAAATAAAATTACAATAAAAAAGAGTAATTTTTTTAATGAAGATTTGTCAAAAGCGTCAGTAATAATTGTTTATTTGGTCCCAAAAACTTTAGAAAAACTTTTACCTAAATTTAAAAAAGAATTAAAAAAAGGCACAAGAATTATAAGTTACAAATATGAAATTAATTTGCCACTTAAGAGCTTTGATAAACAAAATCAATTAAGGCTTTATGTTATTTAAATCTTAATATAAACCACCTTATTTTGTTTAAAACTTTATAAATTTCATATAAATTTTTGTTTATTATAAAATCACAGCTACCGATAAATTCCACATGTTTCGCGCCGTATCCCTCTTTAAATTTATGGAACCCATACCATGGATCTTTAGTGTCTGGGATTTTATCTAATGCTCCCCACATGTCAAACTTTTTAAGTCCTAATTTTTTTCCAAATTTTATCGCTTCCCACATCATTAAATTAGAAGCCATAACTTCCCTGTGTTTGCTGCTAGATGCTCCATATGGATAATAAAGCGTATCGCCCAAAACAAATAAAATCCATGCTACAAGAATTTCGCCATTATATTCGGCTTTTAACAAATGCGCGCTTAAAATATCTGTCTTTAGTCGTTGGTCTTTAGTCGTTGGCTTTAGGGTTTCCCACATAAGCTTATGATAATTTTGATTATGTGCATAAAATTTTTGTCTCTCTGTTGTTTCTTTAGTTAATTTTAAGTATTCATTAAATGCTTTATCTGAGTTGTCTTCTGATATTTTTACAGCCTTTTTTTCTGCAAGTCTTATGTTATATCTTGTTTTTGGATGCATGTCTTTTAAAAGTTCTTCTTCTGTTTTTGTTAAATCTAAAATAAAGGAATATTGTGTAAATAATGGGCGCGCAGATGGAATAAGACCTAATTTTTTAATTTCCGATATTAATTTTTCACTAGTTTCGATATTTGGTTCAATTTGAATAAAAATACAATTTTTTCCGGTAATCACTTTTTTGAGCTCATCAAGCATTTGTTTTGTAGGGAAAGAATTCTTCGGTAAATAACCAATTGTGTATTTTGTATGAGGAATTTTATGAAGAGTTAATAAAAGCCCGTTAGCGTTAATAACTTCAACGCCGGTTTTTTTTCTAAATTCCCCCCATAAAGGCGATTGTAACGGATGCATATTATTTTTTATAAATATTCAGGTATATCATTTGTCATTTGATTTAAGCTTTTTTGTAAAGTAATTTCCGGTAATTCTAAAATAAATCTTGATACAATATTTGATGTTTTTTGTCCAAAAAAAAGTCTTTTTCTTGAATATGTTAAAAAAAGTTTTTCTCTTGCCCTTGTCATTCCAACATAGCAAAGTCTTCTTTCTTCTTCAAGTTCGTTTTTGTCCATCATGCTTCTTGAATGCGGGAAAAGCCCTTCTTCCATGCCAACCATGAAAACAATTGGGAATTCTAAGCCCTTTGCAGCATGCAACGTCATTAAACTAATTGCATCTTTTTTGCCGTTTTCATCTTTTATATGATCAGGGATATATTCTTGTTCAATTAAAGAAACATTTTCTAAAAATTCGCCTAAGTTTGGGAAAGAAACTGCAACTGATTTAAGTTCTTTAATGTTTTCAAGTCTGCCTAAATCTTCATCGTCTTTTTCGTCATACATTAAAAGATAATCTGTTGCTCTTAAAACATCTTCCATAATGGAAATTGAAGTTTGATTGTTAACATCTTTCCCCTCAAGAGTTTTTTGAAAATCTAAAAACTTTGTAAATTTTCCTTTACCTAATTTTTCTAATCTTTTTAAAGAAACTTTATCTTTTGGATTTGATATTACCTTTAAATAAGCCAAGACATCTTTAATTTCTTTTCTTTCATAAAATCTTGTTCCGCCGATTAAGATATAGGGAAGGCTTCTGTGGATAAAAATTTCTTCAAGTGCTCTTGATTGAGCGTTTGTTCTATATAGAACTGCAAAGTCATAAAAATTTAAATTTGGATTATCATATTTGATTTTTTCAATACTGTTAACAATAAATTCTGCTTCCATTTGCTCGTTTATTGCTTCAAAGACTATAATATCTTCTCCCATTTTATTTTCGGTCCAGAGTTTTAAAACAGGGTGACCGTTATTTTTGGAAATTACAGAAGATGCGCCGTCTAAAATTTTTTGGGTTGATCTGTAATTTTGTGAAAGAGAAAAAGTTTTTGTATTTTTGAAATCCTCTTTAAATTTTGAAAGATTTAAAAAATCAGCACCCCTAAAGCTATATATGCTTTGCGAAAAATCACCAACAACACAAATGTTATTCCATTTTGCCGATAGCATTTTTGTTAAAAGATACTGTGCGTGGTTAGTGTCTTGATATTCATCAACTAAAATATATTGAAATTTATTTTGATATTTTTCTAAAACTTCCGGATTTTGTTTCAAAAGCTCAACGGTTTTTAAAATTAAGTCATCAAAATCCAATGCACCGTTTTCTTTTAAAATTTTTTGATAAAGCAAATAAACTTTTGAAACAATTTCCTGGAAATGTCCTCTTGCAAAAGAGGGATACTTAGTTTCATCAATTAATTCATTTTTTGCCTGGGAAATAGTCGCAAGTGTTGATGAGGGTTTATATTCTTTAATAGATAACCCTAGCAGATTAAAAGCTTCTTTTATTGCGTCTTTTTGATCTTGGCTATCATAAATTAAAAAGTTTTTAGGTATTCCTATTTTTTCTCCGTCAATCCTTAGTATTTTTGCACAAAGCGCATGGAAGGTGGAAATTGACGGAAATTCAAAAACTTCCTCGCCACTTTTTTTAAAAAACTTTTGCATTCTTTCTTTCATTTCTTTGGCGGCTTTATTGGTAAAAGTGACCATAAGAATATTAAAAGGACTGATACTTTCGGCAATTAAATAGATAACTTTATAGGTTAAAACTCTTGTTTTGCCCGACCCTGCTCCTGCAAGGATTATCATTGGTCCGTCTTTTTGAAGTACTGCCTGGAGTTGTTCTTTATTCAAGTCCTTGAGAAAATCTTGGTTCATATCGTATAATGATACCACATGGATAAGCTTTTTATAGTTGCGAATCTTAAATCTTATAAAACAGAAACTGAAGCTAGGGTGTGGTTGGAGGTTTTTAAAAAAATTAACGAAAATCCTCAAGTTTTTACCCAAAAAGAAATATTAATTTGTCCTTCTTTTACACTCCTTTCTTTATTTAGTAATTTTTTTAAGGAAAATAATTTGCCTGTTAAAGTAGGAGCGCAAAATGTCTCGCCATTTGAAGAGGGAGCATATACGGGTGAAGTAAATGCAGGTCAAATAAAGGAATTTGGAGATTATGTAATAATTGGTCATTCGGAAAGAAGAAGTAATTTTAAAGAATCCGATGATGTTCTTTTAAATAAGGTTAAAATCTCACTTGAGCACGGATTGACTCCTGTTTATTGCGTTCAAGATAAAGACACTTTAGTTCCTGAAAATGTCAGTATCTTAGCCTATGAACCTATTTTTGCAATCGGAAGCGGTAATCCCGATACGCCGGAGAATGCAGACGAAGTTGCTAAAAGCTTTGTTGATAAAAATAAGATTGTTTTATATGGCGGAAGTGTAAATCCAGAAAATATTAGAAGTTTTACGCAAAAAGAAAATATAAAAGGAGTTTTAGTGGGAGGAGCAAGTCTTGATGGGCAAGAGTTTATTAAAATCATACAAAATGCTTAAAAAAAGAAACCCCAAAGTTTTAATTGGTATTTTTGTGGCAATTTTAGTTTTATTTTTTATTGCAAAAACTGCAAGTTTTTACCCGTTTTTGTTTCATTTGGTGTTTGATAAAGGTGTAAGCCTTAAGCAAACAGATAATAAAATTAATGTACTTATTTTGGGTATTGGCGGCGGGAGTCATGATGGGCCTAATTTAACAGACACAATAATTTTAGCAAATCTTAATCAAAAAGATAATAAAGTAATCCTTGCTTCGATACCAAGAGATTTATGGATGCCTGATTTATCAAAAGCAGACAAGAAAATTAACAATGCTTATGCAGACGGAGAAGCAAAAAGAAAAGGCGGCGGGATTCCTCTGGTAAAAGCGGCAGTAAGTAAAATAACAGGACAACAAATTGATTATGCAGTAAGAATAGACTTCTCAGGATTCGTTAAGGCAGTCGATATTATTGGTGGACTAGACATAAATGTTGATAATATTTTAGATGATTATGCTTATCCCATAAGCGGTAAAGAAAGTGACCCATGTGGTTTTACTTCTGAAGACATAGAATTATTTATAGCGTCGGCTTCTGCAGAGTTAGAGGTTCAGGAAAAGTTTTCATGCAGATATAAACGTTTATATTTTGATCAAGGATTAAACCACATGGATGGACAAACAGCGTTAGAATTTGTAAGGTCAAGACACGCTATTGGAAATGAAGGAACGGATTTTGCAAGAAGTAAAAGGCAAGAAAAAGTAATTAATGCATTTAAAGAAAAACTTTTATCAGCAAAAACTCTTATTAACCCAGCAAAGGTTTTAAGTTTGTATAGTGTTTTAAAAAATAGTATCGATACAGATATTAAGCAGGAGGAATTTGATGATTTCGTAAGGCTGGGTCAAGTTTTAAGTAAGGCAAAAATTAAAAGCGCAATTATAGATACGGGAGATGATGCTTTAAACAGAGAAGGTTTACTAATTAATCCGCTAATAACAAGCGTATATAATTATGAATGGGTCTTAATTCCAAGAGTTGGAAGCGGAAATTTTTCAGAAATACAAAAATATATTAATTGCGAGATAATTAGCGATAATTGTTCGGTTTCTAAAATTCCCCTAAATTAATCTTATAAAGTTTAGCTGTGTTGTTTTGATAAATTATTCTCCCAATTTTTTTAAAATTGTTTTCATTTAAATTAGGATATTTTTCTTTTTCAAGTGAGGAAATAACGACATAAGATATATGATATTCTTTTAAAAGTATTTTTACTGACTCAATACCGTTTCCCGTGTATAAGATTTTTACGTCTTCAATTCTTGGCGCTACAATGTCATAGGTACCTCTCCAAAGCCATTCATGTACAGACCAGCCAAGAACCGTTGGTAGTCCTGTATTTGCCGATATTCTTGCATAATCGGTATATGAATCTCCGCTTGCTTCAAGTGTCACAGGTTGTTCTTTTATATTTTTATTTATCCAGTTAATTAATTCATAATCGTCAGGATAAGAAACAGATAAATATTTAATTCCATTTAGGCTTTGATAATTTGTGAGGTTTCTATAATAAGAGCCAATGGCAAAAAATGGATACATTAAATTTAAAGAAATAAAAATTAAGGAAGATGACAAAAATATAAATATTATTAATTTATCTTTAATGTCGGAAAGAAGTTTTATTAGTATATAAGATGAGCAAATAGAAAGCATGATAAAAGCTTCATAAGAGAGTTTAAACATTGTATTTGCTCTGTAATGCATTGGGTAAATATCTTTTATATAAATAAACTCAGGAATGATTAAGAGCAAGGAGGAAAGAGCAATAAGGATTAAAATAAAAATATCATTTTTAGACAATTTATAATTCTTCTTAAATTTTAGAAATAAGATAAAGGAGATAACAAAAAAGTAAAAGAATCCATAAAGAATCATTAATTGCCACATTGGAGATTTTTGACA
>JACRFQ010000009.1 GCA_016217835.1 Candidatus Levyibacteriota bacterium
CCTGTTGTCAAATTTGATAATGATATACTAATCGGATGAAAACATTATTTATGTTTTGGGGAAAAGTAAAAAAAGGAAAAGAAAGAGGAAAATTATTAGGCTTTCCAACTGCAAATGTTACGCTTCACAAAAAAATCTCTGAAGGTATATATGCCTCCAGTGTGACTATTGAAGAAAAAACCTATTTTGCTGCAACATTTATTGGCTCTGCCAAAACCTTTAACGAAAAAGATTATAAGGCAGAAAGTTATATTTTAAACTTTAATAAAAATATTTACGGAAAGTGGATTGGTATAAAACTTTTTAAAAAAATCAGGGACAATAAAAAATTTAAATCAGAGAAAGAATTAATTATTCAGATGAAACAAGATATATTAGATATTAAAAAATTCTTTAATAAAAAATCCACCTGATTATTCTTTCCTTTTTTTGTGAAAACCACCAATCATCAGATTTAGTTTTTAAAATAACTTTACCCAGGTCTTTTGCAACGTCTGTTTTTAATCTTTTAACCGCTGAAGGAAGCCAAGTCACTGCCCTTTTATTACCAATATCAACCTGTTCTTTTAAAGTTAAAATCCATTCAAGGTTATCAGCATCTTTTGCTAAAATTGCTTCTTTTGATTTTCTTTCCTTATATTCCTTTAAAATTTTATGCATTTCATCACCAAAAGGAAGAGTTTTTATTAAATCATCTATAGCTTTGTGCTCATCGGAGATAGTATATTTTTGATGAACATAGTTTAAGTCACTGGTGCGGGCTTCGGCAAGATCGTGAAATAAACACATCTGCATTATTTTTTCATAATCTACATTTTTTTCCAGAGTTGCCAACACAAACCCAATATAAACTGTTCTCGTAGTGTGTTCCGAAACCGATTGCTGTCCGCTTCCCATAAAATAAAAAGCGCTTCGGGGGGTTTTTGCAAGGATACCTACTTCAAATAAAAAATTCACTATCTCCTTTTTGTCTTTTGTTTCGTTGCTTTTTGGCATGCAGCTATTGTAATTCTTTTTTATTGCTTGTCAACTCTATTTTTTCTTTAGTTGTTTCCAAAGCCAGAAAGCCAATAAAACTACATCTACAAATGCAAAAACCCAGAACAAAAGAAAAAATACAGAAAATAAATCAGGAAGTCCTCCTCCCGCGTAGGCTCTTTGTCCGTAATAACCCATCATTTCTATCACCTCCTTTTTATATAAATTAGAATTTACTCTAAGCTTTGCGGATTGTCAAGGCTATGTTATACTTTACTAATGGAACCAAAATCACCGGAAATTTCTACTTCAAGCAACATAACTTTATTAAAAGACAGAATAACTGAAATTTCTGAATTCGCGAGAGAAATAACCGTAAAAGCCGATAATATAGGCGCAAGTAAATGGCAGGAAATGCTTACGCAAACAAAAAGCGATGGAAAAGAAAGAAGACTAAACGTTTTCTATAATCTTCTCACAAAAAAATTTACACCCGGTAACACGGTTGTTGGCACTGCGGAGGGTTTTAAAACAGGAGCAGATGTTCCTATCGAAGTTTCCGATATCGGCTTAAAAGGTATGTTTCATCATCAAGTTGCTGATGTTCATACGCATCCACTGACCGAGGAAGATGCGCATTTAAAAACCACTGTTCCTTCGGGCAATGACTTACGGACATTTTTAAGTAGTGCATACAGCGCAATGGTCGCAATAGACAGAGGCGGCGCGCATTTACTTATTAAATCAAGGGAAATTGCAGAAGGAAAACTTCCTCCTGCTGATTTAGTGCAAAAGAAAATTGAAGAAATTGCTAAAAAAGGCGGAGTCGTTACAGATGTTCAAAAGCACTTAAATCGCATGTTTTCGCAATACGGAGTAAGTTATTTTTACAGCGAAAATCTTACTCCTTTAGAAGACGGGACAATCACTTTTAAAAAAACATAAATTGAAAAATCCTGGCGTGAATAAGTAAATAAGTAAACTTGAATTACTTTATCAAGCCAGGAAATTCTCTTAAACCTAATCATACTTTTGGTTGACTTGTATAAATCTTTGAACCCGCAGATATTGCGACTAACGAACCTAAAAGCACACTTGACCACAAAGCCGAAGTATGCTCTGAAAAACCAAGAGCAAAAGGAGCAGCTATTACCAATAATCCGATTGCAGCTGCTACCCAATATTCCCATACTTCTCTTTCGTGCCGTAACGCCTCAAGTATTGACATGACTAATACCACAACTCCTGCGCCAATGCTTGTTAAAAGGGCAGAAAAGTTATCTGCATAGCCAAAAAGAAACGGCGCAACCAAAAACATTAAGCCCAATATGCCTGTAAACCAATACATTTTATTCACCCCCTTTCCTCCTTAAACTACCCTAGAGCTCCAAATCACAAGCCAGGAAGAAATAAAGTTTTTTATTTCACTGATTAAGATATGAAAATAAAATAAGCTTAAGTTTTTCATAGTACTCTCTTTTAGGAATTTTGTTTTAACAAAAGAAGCGAAACAATGCAGTGATATGCCTCACCTAAGAATTGTGTTTTAAATCACACTTGCCTACGCATGATATAATATATTAAGGAAAGAACAAGGTTTCCTTACTTAAAAGTATGAAAAATACAAGTAAAAACCTTGCCGACCTCTTTTCGGAGCAGCACCCACGCTCCTATAAAAAAGGGCAGATAATAATCCGCCCCGACGATACTTCAAACGGGATTTTTTATCTAGAAAAGGGTCATGTTAAATCCTATTCCCTAACCGAGCAGGGAGAACAGAAAAACCATATTATCTATAAAACAGGCGACATATTTCCTCTTATACGAAGTTTTATTCCGACAAATAGAAGTGTTTTTTTTGAAACAATAGATAATTCAACGCTGAAAATGATGGAAAAAGAATATTTTTTTACCACCATTAAAGCAGACGCCCAAATTCTTTTTGAAATCACAAAAAAAATTATTGAAATTATGAAAACCCACATTGAAAGACTTGACGGCTTGGAATATACAAAGGCAAATTCAAGAATAATAGACTATTTATTATTTCTTGCAGACCACTTTGGAAAAAGAAAGGGCAAAAAAATTTTAATAGAAGTTCCCATAACGCATAAGGACATTGCCGATAGCACGGCGATATCAAGAGAAACCGTAAGCAGAGAAATAGAGGAATTAAAAAGAAAAAAATTAATTGGCGATAAGAATAAGTATATTCTTATTAAGAATATTAAAAAATTAGAAAGAGAACTCAAGTTGCAATCAGATCCAAAAAGATTATAAAAATTACACTTAGATTTAAAATCCGGGATGATATTCGGATTCCTTGTTAATTTCCCTATTATTTTCCTCTGGAGAAATTTTCCTATCTTCATCCCCTTTTACTTCCCCCTGTCTGGTTTCTGTTTTAATAATTACTCTTTCTATATCTTCCTTATGCTCATCTAAAGAATTAATTTTTGCTTCTTCCAAATTCTTTTTACTTTCTTCAATTTTTTTAGGACTTATTGCTTTATTTTCATTAAGTTCTTTTTCATATTCATTGACAGTGTTATGAAAAGTATCACCATCTTTCTTGCCTGATAATTGTTTTATTTCTTCGCTTCTTCTTTGTAAAATTTCATCTTTAAAAGAAGGATTTATAAAAGATGCTATATTTTCCGAGGCAATTTTTATAGGGTATAAGGGTTGTCCCGGAAGACTCCCTTGAGCGCCCACCACAGAGGTGACGCCTAAAAGTAAAACCAGAGAAAGAAATGCTGTTGCAAACATTTGTCTTGAACCAAAAAATTTATTTTTTGTTAATAGCTCCTGTTCTAAGAATTTATTCTTAAATTCATCACTTCTTTCAAAAGCATAAAGATTAGAAAGGTTTTTGGAAAAAATTACTAAATCCTCTGCCTCTTTTTCCAAAGCTCCTTCTATTTTTAATTCCTCTGTTAATTCTTTTAAATTTAAGTCATTCATTTTTTATAATCTCCCTTAATTTTTTCAAAGCCCTGAATTGTAATACCCTGATATTAACCTCCGTTGTGTCTAAGATTTGCCCCACTTGCCTTGCCGTTAAATCATTAATAAATCTTAAAATTACAACTTCTCTTAAATTTTGCGGTAACAATTTAATTGCTTCATTAACTTTTTTAATGTTGTCATTACTTGTTATTTTTTCTATTAAATCTTCGTCGTACGATGGCTCTAAACCCTTTTCGACAATTTCTTCAAGCGATACTTTTTTTGCATTTCCGTGTTTTCTGTAATTATCAATTATTATATTTTTTGCTGTTTTATATAATAACGCCTGCATAAAATCCTGTTTTATATGCTTCCACTTCTTCCAAATTCTTAAAAAAGTTTCACTTGTAATGTCTTCAGCAAGATATGGATCATTGGTATTTAAATAGACGTATCTGTAAATCTTGTCTGAATACTTTATATATATGTTTTCGAAATCTTTTGAAAAATGCATCGCACATATTTTACCATAGCCTAAATATGTAACGAAATTTTTAAACTTTCGTTATATCTTTTATGAACAAAGCAACAATATTTTTTCTTCTAATACTTTTAGCTGCTCTTTCTCTAGGCGGGACTTTTGCATACGCAGATGAAGACAGAAATGAAAGGGAGGTAAAATCAAGTGCAATTATAGAAGTAAAAAATGATTCAGGGATGTTTGAAATATCCGGAGAAGGTAAAAGCAAAATACAATTTAGAATTAAAAATAATCATAACGACGAAAATTCCGAGTTTATGATAAAAGGAGTAATAACCGCATCAACTTCTGACTCTATAACAATTGACGGAAAAGTAATAAATATGGATTCTTCTGTTACAGAAAAAATTAAAATTGTAGGAAAAATTGAAGTCGGAGCATATGCAATGGCAAAAGGAGAAATTAAAGACTCTAAATATTACGCTGAAAAAATAGTTGTAAATCAAAGAAACAAAAAAGAAATAGAAGAAATAAATCAAGATAATGATTCAAACGCAACAGTATCCGCAACTCCTACCCCAACCATCGCGCTTGATGATGACGAGGACGAAAACGCAACACCAACTGCAAGATTAGATTTTGGAAACATAATTAATACAATTCAAAATTTCTTAAACTATCTTAAAGACTTAGCTTCAAAAATCTAATCCACTATTTATTTTCACTATACCCGGGAAAGAAATCTGTTTTAATCTTCTTTTTCTTTACTCCTGCTTTTTTAAGAATCTTTTCAAAACTTTGAACCATTAACTGCGGACCCGAAATATAAAACTTTCTTTTTGAAAAATCAGGAATTTGTGTTTTTATAACATCTTCGTTTAAATGCCCCGATAAACCCTGCCAGTCAGCCGGTAAATGCTCTTTATCTGTTAAGACATAAATTGTTTTTACTCCGTTTTGCCTTGCTCTTTCCAAGATATCTTTATATAAAATTTCATTATCAGTTCTGTTTGAATAAATAAGAATAATATCCATAACGATATTTTTATCAATTAAATACTGAATCATGCTTATAAAAGGCGCTATACCAACTCCGCCTGCGATAAAAACCATGGGTATTTTTACGTCTTTGGAAAGCGTAAAATCTCCTGAAACCTGCGAGGCAATTATTTCCTTGCCTTCCAAAACATTAAAAAGTTCTTTCTTATACGAACTGGATGGGCTATAAAACTTTACCAATATTTTAATTATTTGTTCTGTAGGCGAAGAAACAATGCTAAAATATCTTCTGTTTCCCCTGTTGTCGGTTTTCTTATGAGGCAGCGTCCATTCCATAAATTGCCCGGGGATAAATTTAAAATCCAAAGGCTTATCAAATGCAAATTCCAAAGTGTCGCTGCTTAATTGTTTTTTCCATTTTAAAGAAAGTGAAAATCTGTAATTTGGATTAATAATATAAGTAAAAATATTACCGATACAAAGCGCCATTTCAGGAGTAATTGCAAAATTAACAAACCGCAACTGCGGCGTTAAATATAAAAACGCGACTGCATATCCATAATATTTTTGCAATCTCTTTCTGGCAGGCGATGTTAAAGGCTCCGTTAGCATTACAAATGTAAAAAATAGCAAGGCAGAACCAATGACGCTATGTTTTAAGGCGGAAATTATTGAAAGCAAAGAACCAGTGCGGATAACGGACTCAATACTAATAATAGCTAGATAAGTTAACAAAAAACTAAAAACCATGCTTTCCCTTTGTATTTTTCTTGTTAATAAAAGTCCTCCAATTAAAACAAAAGGCATCATTGCCAAAGTACCAACCCACCAGGTTGCGTTATGTTCCGGTGAAAAAAGCGTAACCGCCACAACTGCAACCGCTGCAGGATTAAAAATATGGCGTTTTTCAATTGTTAAAAGATATTTAGATGCCATAGCAATAAATGAAACAGCCCCAATAAAAGTTGCGTGTAAGGGGAATTTAACAGGAATTATTAAAACAAGAATTAATGCTGTAATAAAAACCGATTCTATGTTTGTGCTTGCTTTAAAAATTTTTGCAAAAATAAAATTTGTAATAGAACAAACTGTTATTGCAATAAATGTACTTACTAAAATATCTAAAGGATTATAAGAAAGAATTCCTAAAATACTAAGAACTACAGAAACTATTATTAAAAAAATTAAATAATACAATGTAAGTTTATACATTGTTATTTTATTTAAAAATGAATCTATAAATTTCATATTTAATTTACAAACGCTTCAAAACCTTTGGTAAAAATGGCTGTTTTATCCTTTTTAATCATATACCCCTCTATTCCTTTTAGTGTTGCAATAAATTCAATTCCCTTTTCTCCCATTGCAAAAGCAGCTGTTGCAAACCTGTCTGCATCATAGATATTATCCGCAATTACGGTCATTGAGGCAATTTCATCTGCTTTCTTTTTATTTTTATGATTATAAATATGCGCTCCTCTTTCGTAAGTCCCCGACGTTGCAATCCCCTTGTTTGATAAATTAACAACTTTTATAATCTCATTTTTATTAAAAGGATTTCTAATACCAATTTTCCACTTCTGATCTCTTTCGTCTTTTCCAAAGACCTGGATATCTCCTGCAATTTCAAGATAAATATTTTTATATTTTTTATTTAACATTTTTGCACCATTTAAAATTGCGTATCCTTTTACAATTCCTGACGGATCCAAAAAATCATTTGTATTGATATCAAAATATCCGTTAGTTTCTATTTTTGTTTTTTGGGATAAAGAAAAAATTGTCTTCATATCATTAGAAAGATCTTTTTCTTTTAATTCTTTTCTATTAATTTTAGATATTTCACTGTCTTTTTTATAAATGCTGAATTTATTATCTATGTAATTAAAATAAGCAAAAACTTGACTAAAATCTTGCTCCGTCACTCCCCTGTCTATAACATTAATTATGACCGGCATTCCCATAGAAACAGTTTGTTTTTTCATTTTGCTTGATTTAAAGCATTGATTAACGACGCTATAAACGCAGGGCTTGTCGCCGATGCTCCCGAAACTCCGCTTACATTTGCGCTTTGGATTTGTATTGCTTCTTGCTTTAAAAGAGGCATTGCCTGACCATTAATGTACCGGGATGTCTTATTGTCATTTGGATACTGCAAAAAAATAACATCGGTAATTTTTCCACCCGTTATGATAGCTTGTACCTGAATATTTCCATAATATGCATCCTCAACGCTACCCGTATATGAGCCGTCTCTGTATTGCCCCATCATTTTACTTCCTCCCATCATGGGACTGCTTGTTGGAATTGAAGTTGGTATTGCTGATTGAGAAGTAGTATTTGGAATTGGATTAGTAATAATACCACTGCTATCTATTGGCACAAAATCCTTATCATCAGCTCTTTGTTGTTTCAAAAAGACCAATAAAAAAAATGCTCCGAGCACTACAGTAATTTGTAAATATTTTTTCATTATTCAACTTCTCTTGAGGCAATTCTATAAGCGCAAAAATCACAATCTTGTCCCGGCTCTGGAATAGTGTCTGAATTTAGACACTCATAAGCATCTTTAATAGCTTTTTCTACCCAACTATCATCTCCAATATAGGGAATAATTTTTATTTCAAACTCAAGTTTTGCATCAAACTTATCGATATCTGTTTTTCCGTTACAATAAACAAAATAACCGGTATCCAAAACTTTAAATCCGTTTTTCCGAAAGAGCCACTGATATATTTCCATTTGTCTTTTATACCCAATCTGCCACTCTGCGTCTAAACTAACTTCTTCATCTTTTGAAGTTGCTTTATAATCAACAATTATTAGTTCACCTTTAGGATTTACCCAAATATCATCAACGCCGCCGGTTATAAAAAAATTAGTCTCTTTATCGTGATATGTTATTCCTCCGCGCAAAGCATCCCTCCACTCATTTAATTTTTCGTGTTTAAAAGGAATTGCATCAATTCCAAATTTTTTCATCAAAGGATGCGCTTGACCTTTTTCACGCAAAATATCAAATTCTTTTTTTAATAGTTTATCAACAGCGCTGTTTAAAGAAAACGGATACCCGGGAGGCTGGGCAACACCTAATTTTCTGTCTAAATAAAAGCACCTTTTGCAATTTAAAAACAAATCGATTTTTGATCTGCTTAACCTAAAAGAAACAGGAGAATTAGAAGTATATAAATTGCTTTTTCTGTTTGGATTATAGTACTTTGACATTAATCCTATTTTACCAGTTATTGATTGGGCTTACCAGAAGTAGTGTCAGAAAGCTTTTTTCCTCTATGAAAAAAGCTTAAAATATTATCTTTAAGATTAGTTTTTGGTTTTTCAAAACTTGTATATTTCCATAAAATTTGCGGTAATCCCTCCGGACCCATCAGGTCTACTATTACGCTTCTGTCATTTACGGTTGCTTCTGTTCTTCCACCTTTTATTAACGATAAATTAGAATGTTCTACTTCAATTTCGTCTATTGGTTTACTTACTTGATGTGGTAAAACTCTATAAGCATGCCATATTCTTTTTGTGTATGGCTGTTGTGGATAAGAATCTGTTGAGATTCTATCCATTGCTCCATTAACAAAATCAATCATAAGACTAGGGTTAGCTCTATTTTGTTCATCAACAGCCTTACCTACTCTATCCGCATAATCTGTTAATTCAGCGCCTATACTAGGCTCGTCTGCTAAGTTACCGTTTATTATTCTGAAACCTGCTCTTTCTCTTGCCATATTTAAATTGTATGGTATTTAAGTTTTTGTATTGGAATCAGTATAACAAATTCTAAGACATATTTCAAACTATAAGACATTGTTTGAGTTTTTGTTATAATGATGCTAAAATAACGTTACTCCTGCCCCAATAATTCTATGTCACCATTAGAAAGACCTAGGCATATTCACAGATTACCTGGTCAACAACCAAGAGTGGAAAGAAAAATCTTTCCGGTGGGATTTGTCCCAAACTCATGGCCACAAATGAATGAGGTAATTACCGAACAATTTCGTGATAATCCCGACACGCTTGCATTCTATAAAGCAAATAAAAGGTTCTATATTAATTTTTTTAACGCGAGATCAGATATTGCCCAACATCGAGGATCGGAAAGATTTAATAGATTTGTTGCAAGATATGCAACGGAAGGATCAAGATTTTATAAACCGGAACGCTTCTCAGATGAAAATAGACCAATTCTAGATAGAATTAATCTTTCTTTATTCCCCAATAGAATTCACGGAAGAAAGTAATTAATCATTTAATCCCTGCTCCTTGTGCTACAATTAATTCATGGGCTATATTAAAAACTACACCGATCTTGCAATTACCAAAGAAAGAGCAATTATCTTAGATTTAATAGAAACCGCTTTTGCCTCAATCCAACCTCAAACCATTTTAGATAAAAATTTTATTTTAGAAAAAGATGAACTAAAAGTTACCGGTAAAAAAATAAACCTTAAAGATTACGAACGTGTTTTTTTAATCGGCTTTGGCAAAGGAAGTAGTGGAATTTCAAAAATAATTGAAGAAAAGTTAGGAAAAAAATTAACTAAGGGTTTTGTAATTGATACTAACAAAGCAGACCTGCCTGCCGGCAGGCAGGGTTTTGAAAAAATAGATTTTACACTCGGCACTCATCCGTTGCCGTCTGAAGAAAACTTGAAATTCACTCAAGAAACAATTGAGCAATTAAACAATTTAACAATTAAAGATCTTGTTTTAATAGTAATCTGCGGCGGCGGCTCGGTAATGTTTGAATCCCCCAATATTGCTTTAGAAAAATTAATAGAAGTAAATCAGACACTTTTAAGAAGCGGCGCAACAATTGCTGAAATGAATACAATCAGAAAACATTTATCGAAAGTAAAAGGCGGAAGTTTAGTAAAACTTTTATTTCCTGCAAAAATTGTTTCTTTAATATTTTCTGACGTTCCCGGAAACGATTTGTCAGTCATTGCATCCGGCACAACTACTATCGATAAAACAACTGTTGATGACGCTTGGGCGATTTATCACAAATACGAAATGGGCGCTTTGGAACTAACCGAAAATGATTTTTCCGAAACTCCAAAAGATGAAAATGTTTTTTCGACCACAGATAATATTTTGATGCTAAGTAATCTAACAGCTCTTGAAGCAATGAAAAAGAAAGCCATAGATTTAAAAATTGATTGTGAAATTTATTCGGAAAAGTTTGAGTCAGAAGCGGATTTAGCCGGTATTGCATTAATTGAAAAAACAAAACCCCACTTTATACTTTTAATTGGAGGAGAAACAACAGTAAAAGTTATGAATAAGGATGGGATTGGGGGCAGAAACCAGGAAGTTGTGTTGTCTTCCTTATATTCTTTAGATGAAAAAACTATCATTGCCTCTTTTGACAGCGACGGTTGGGATAATTCCCCGTTGGCAGGGGCAATCGGAGATATTCATACGCTTGAAAAAGCAAAAAAACTTGGGCTTAATCCTCATGAATTTTTAAATGAAAATAATAGTTTTAATTTTTTTAAAAACGTGCAAGATGGAATTATTACAGATAGACTTCCCTCTAATGTTTCTGATTTAATAATAATATACAGACAATGAATTACGAATTAAGAATTAAGAATTAAGAATGTTAGACAAACGGATGACTGATGAATTTTTGAAATGAACCGAAAGACGGCATGAAATTTATTTAAATCCAAAAACTATACAGGTGCCGGATTTCGCTTAGCGAGCGGCGAATTTATTAAGCAAGGATTAAGATTTGCGAGCGTCATTGAAAAAATGTAGCAGGCAGACGCAAAAAAAATTATGATTGAAGAGATTTTTGACGAAAAAGTAAAAGAATTAGAATTAAAAGCAAACGAGGCACGTCAGCTTTTAATCGAAACCTTATTGGAAGCAGGTTCAGGACACAGCGCCGGACCATTGGGAATGGCAGATATTTTTACTGCTTTTTATTTTCATATCTTAAACCACGATCCTAAAAATCCTGACTTAGAAGACAGAGACAGGCTTATTCTTTCAAACGGACACATCTGCCCTATCCGCTATGTTTTAATGGCAAAAGCAGGATATTTCCCGGTTGAAGAATTAAAAACTTTAAGAAAAATTAACTCAAGACTCCAGGGTCATCCTCATAGAGAAGCGCTTCCGGGAGTTGAAACAACTTCAGGCCCTTTAGGAGAAGGTTTATCGCAGGCAATCGGCATTGCGCTGGCAGCAAAATTAGATAAAAAAGATTATCAGGTTTACGTTTTAACATCAGATGGTGAGCATCAGGAAGGAAATACTTGGGAAGCGGCAATGTTTGCCGGTAAGCACAAATTAAATAACTTAACTCAAGTAATTGACAGAAACAATATTCAAATCGACGGCTTTACCGAAAATGTCATGCCACTAGAACCTTTAAAGGAGAAATATCTTGCATTTGGCTGGGAAGTTTTGGAAGTTGACGGCAATAATATCAAAGCTTTTGTGGATACTATTAAGCAAGCCAGGGCTGTTTTTGAAAAACCGGTTTGCATTATCGCCCATACAATTCCGGGGTTAGGTGTATCTTTTATGGAAAAAGATTTTACCTGGCATGGCAAACCGCCAAACAAAGAAGAAGCGGATAAAGCTTTAAAGGAATTAAGAACTTTACAAGGAAGAATCATGTCGGAACACCAATAATGAATTACGAATTAAGAATTAAGAATATTAAATAGGCGGATGGCTGCTACAAAATTTATGTTAAATAAAGATTTAAAATTAAACGAAAAATTGTTCGACCAGGATGTCGAGCAAAGAGCAACCAGAGATGGATTTGGCGATGCCCTAGTTGAACTTGGGCAAAAAGATCCAAATATTGTTGTTTTAACAGCTGACCTTTCCGAAAGCACAAGAACCGACGGATTCCAGAAAAAATTCCCGGAAAGATTTTTTGAAGTAGGCGTTGCCGAACAGAATATGGCGGCAATTGCCGCAGGACTTGCAACAACAGGTAAAACCGCATTTATTTCTTCTTACGCGACTTTTTCCCCTGGTAAAAACTGGGAAACAATTAGAACAACCATTGTTTATAACAATGCCAACGTTAAGGTTGCAGGACACCACAGCGGCATTATGACGGGTCCAGACGGAGCAACTCACCAGGCAACCGAAGACATCGCTATTACAAGGGTCTTACCAAATATCGAAGTCTTTGTCCCCTGCGATGCAATTGAAGCAAAAAAAGCAACGCTTGAAGCAGGGAAAACTTTAGGCCCTGTTTATTTAAGGTATACTAGAGACAAGACTCCTATTATTACTACCGATGAGACTCCTTTTGATAAAGCTAAAATCCAGACTTTTTGGCTAAGCGAGAATCCCAAAGCAACTATTTTTGCCACAGGCTATATGCTCTACTATGCTTTATTGGCGGCTAAAAATTTAGAAGCTCAGGGTATAAATGTAATTGTTGCAAATGTAGCAACTATAAAACCCGCTGATGAAAACACGATTATTGAACTTGCAAGGCAAACAGGAAAAGTTATTACTGCTGAAGACCATCAAATTGCAGGAGGAATGGGAGGAATGATTGCAGAGATTCTAGCTAAAAAACATCCAACCCTTATAGAATTTGTCGGACTACAAGATACTTTTGCAGAATCCGGTAATTGGAAAGATCTTTTGAAAAAATACAAAATGGATGAAACAGCAATAGAAGAAGCAGTCAAGCGAATTATCATTCGCAATTAATCTAATTATTCTAATTGCTCTAATTGACCTAAATTTTAGAAATTAGTAATTAGAAATTTTCAGGATATGGATAAAAATTTATTTGAAGAATTAAAAAAAGAAGTTACAGGGCAAGTTTATGAAGATGAACAAACTTTACAAAAATTCAGTCACGACGCAAGCATTTTTGAAGTAAATCCAAGAGCTGTTGTTTTCCCTAAAAACAGCGATGATATAAAAAATTTAGTCAATTTTGTTAATAAGCACAAAAAAGAACACCCTTTTCTTTCTTTAACCGCAAGAGCTGCCGGCACAGACATGGGGGGAGGAGGATTAAATGACTCAATTATTATTTCTTTTACCGAGCACCTTAATAAAATTATTGGGCTTGAAGGAAATGTTGCAACTTGCGAACCGGGTGTATATTACAGGGATTTTGAAAAATATACCCTAAATCATGGACTGATATTCCCCTCTTATCCTGCATCCCGTGAGTTATGCGCAATCGGAGGAATTGTAAATAATAATTCCGGCGGAGAAAAATCTTTTGAATACGGAAAAACCGAAAATTTTGTCAAAAATTTAAAAATGATCCTATCCGATGGCAACGAATACGAATTCAAAGCCCTAAACGACAGAGAACTTGCCCAAAAATTACTTTTAGATAATTTAGAGGGAAAAATCTATAGAGAAATGCATGCCTTGATTACCAAAAATTACGACGAAATTATGGCGGCAAAACCAAAAGTTTCTAAAAATTCAGCCGGTTATTTCTTATGGAATGTTTACGATAAAGAGAAAAAAACATTTGATTTAACAAAACTTTTTACAGGCGCCCAAGGAACATTGGGAATAATGACCCAGGCTTCTTTGGAACTTATACCCGTTAAAAAACACTCGGAAATGCTGGTTGTGTTCCTGGAAGAAAAAGATATGGACAACTTGGGTCATATTATTAATGCTATACTTCCGCTCAAACCCGAAAGCATTGAAACATATGACGACAACACTTTAAAACTTGCGGTTAAGTACTTCAAAGAATTTGCAAAAAAATTAGGAGCTAAAAACATTGTTTCGACTGCAATCCACTTTATCCCCGAGTTCTTAATGGTTCTAAGAGGCGGCGTACCAAAGCTTATCTTACAAATTGAATTTACCGGAAATAATTTTGACGATTTAATGGATAAAATTAAAAGTCTTAAAAAATCTCTTGCTCCATTTAATTTAAGTACTCGAGTTGCCGGAAACGAAATGCAGGCAAAAAAATATTGGTTAATCAGAAGAGAAAGCTTTAGTCTTTTACGGGAAAAGGTAAGAGACAAACACACTGCCCCATTTATTGACGATTTTGTCGTAAATCCGGAACATTTACCCGAATTTTTACCAAAATTAAATAAAATTCTTTCTAAATATCCAAGCCTTATCTATACCATTGCCGGACATTTGGGTGACGGGAATTTTCATATCATTCCCTTAATGGATATTACCAATGAAAAAGAGAGAGAAATTATTCCAATTTTAGGACAAGATGTTTACGATTTGGTTTTTGAATATAAAGGCTCTACAACAGGAGAACATAACGACGGATTAGTCAGAAGTCCTTATTTAAAACAAATGTACGGAGAAAAAATTTATGAGCTTTTCGAAAAAACAAAAGAAATCTTTGACCCAAAAAATATTTTTAATCCAAGGAAAAAAGTTAATTCAAGCATGGACTATTCCATGAAGCATATACGAACTAGCTGGTAATCTCGAAATCAAAATCTTTAATATCGTAAACTACGTTTTTTCTCTCAACCACAATTCTACATTTCTTTTTCTTGGCATATGTTGCAAGTTTAAAGTCAGGATTAAAAGCAATCGGATTTCCGACAATATCTAAAAAAGTGATATCAATTTCCGAATCACCGACTCCTACCGCATCTTTTAAATTAAATTGCTTATTATCTTTAACAAATTGACTAAGAATTTCGTGCTTGTTCCAGGCTGTGTCATTAACGATCTGTCCGCTGAATTTCCCGCTTATTACTTCGTATCTTGCACCATAATATTTATCAAACCCTAAAGTCTTTGCAAATTCAGCTACGATAATTTCCGGAGCGCCTGATATTGCCAATAAATAATAATTTTCACTTTTAAGCCTTTTAAGAAGCTCCCTTGTAAAAATATAAACCTTGTTTTTTTGGTATTCTATAATCTCTCTTGCAGTCTGCCTTACTACACTTTCTTTGGTACCTTTTATATATTTTATGTAAGCTTCTACAACTTTTGAAATATAATTATCATAGCTTCCCTGCCTATTTGCCCAGGCAATATAATCCTCTTCTATTTCTTTATTTAAACCCTTTGGGAAAACTTGCTTTTCAACGAGTAAATTAACAAGTTCGATAATAAGACTTGATCTAAAAATCGTTCCGTCTATATCAAAAACCGCAAGTTTTGTTTTATTCATTTGAAGTATTTTAGCACATTAATCTGTTTTTGAAGAAAAAGTAAATACTTTATAAAAACTCTCAAACTTTTTACCAATTACGTTAATGACACTAGCTCTACCAATTTGTCCTTTATAAAATTTTTCAATTACGTCCCAAAAAATTGTCCTGCCGACTGCAAAACCAATAACCCCGTCTACTTTTGCGCCAACCTTCAACCATTCCTGCACTTTTTCTTCGTTTGCCCCTCTTCCTAAAATTACTACACCGACATCTTTTCTTCCGCTAGATTTAGCTTCTGCAATTACACCTAAATAATCAAGTACTGTTTCCATGCCTTCAAGTTTCCAAACATCGGGTTCTATACCTTTTGCCTGCAAGGTCCTTACAACCTCTGCTGTTAATTCGGGACGCAATTCCTTATCATACGCTTCTCTATTCCCACTAACTTCAAAAAGTTGCTCTTTGGTTGGTAAAACCAAAACTTCCAATAAAAATCTATAATTATTTTCATGACAATAATCACTTATAATTTTTAGCTTTTCTTGTTGTCTTTTTTTTAATTCCTCGCTGTCTTTTGGATTATATTTAATTAAAACTTTGGCAAAATCAGGCTTAAATTTTTCAATGTGCGCCTTAAAATCTTTGTACATAAAATCGAATTCCTCATGTCCGCTTTTTTCTATGGTTAAGATGGTAATAAATCCATTATGTTTTGCATCCAGCAAGACTTCCTCTCCAAATTCTTCATCCACTAAAATTGCTACATTTTCTTTTGGAATCATATTTTCAACCGCTTTTTTAATACCCTTATAAATTAACATTTTAAACTCTTTAATTGATTCTTTTTCTTCATTAGATAAATCGTCTATCGATTGTTTTTTAAAAAGCTCCGTGGCAAAAGCGGAACGGTGATCGAACGGCAGAATATAAAGAGGCTTACTGTAACCTAATTTTGATAAATCCATTATTTATTAATTTTGACTATAATTTTTATTTTTGTCAACGATATTAAATAGCTATACAAAAGTCTACTGGCTCAAACAGAATGAAGAAATCTAAGAATCTTTAGTTCTTAATACAAGTTTATCCCCAACATTGACGAAACCAAAAGCAAAGATACCATCAAAGCAAATAGCGCGAATAAAAGGAATGTTAATGAATTGAATTTAATTCCGTATGTTTCAGCCCTGTATACACGTCCTTTTGATTTTGAAACTTTTTTTCTTTTTGCCATTTATATTTACACCCCCTCTCCTATTAATATTATGCACATAAAATAAGAGGTGTTGTCAATGGCTTATTTAAATATTATTAAGTAGAAAAACTAGTATCTATGCCATCCAAAAGTTTTCCCAATATATCTGACTCGTGCTCTCGTCTTTCCCTATCGCTTTCGATAAACTTAAGGGGCATCGAGCTTCCCACCTTAAAAAATGTATATATCCTGAGTGCTTGCGGACTTGACTCAAGAAATGTTCCTCTGCTTTTTTTCCCATCTGCAATTTCAAGAACCCCATCTTTAAGTTCTACAATTCTTCTTATAAATTCCCTTTCTGTTTGCGGAGCTCTTAATATCCCGCGTTTTGAAAAACCATCAGGCAAATATCGTGATCTTGCAAAATAATGCATCCAGGAAAAAACAATGTTAGTAAAATCGGCAGCTTCACTAGTCTCAACTGGTAAAGAAATGACACTTGCTATTTCTTGATCATAAACTCTTTTTATTCCATTGGCTGCACTTACCAGAAAAGGCACTGTGTAATTAAGTAAATAATTTTGTATTAAATCTTGTGGCACTACTCCTGCATTTAATAATTGAATCATTGAGTCTGTTTGGGTTACAACGGTTTTGGGAGCCCTGTCTAAATCCCCATAGGTTGGGTATGCCTCAAATCTTTGCCAAGATAAGTTAAAGGCAGGATTCTCCGGATTGGTCATATAATATTTTAGTATTTTATTGATAAGTAAATAATTTGTAAAGATACAAAATTCTTCAAGACCCCACCTTGCGGAACCAACTCAACTTAAATGTTTCCATGTATCGATACATGGAAACACTCTCGTGTCCTTAAAAACATAAGAATTTAATACACTTTAGTAAAACGGAAAATTAAGCAGTTAATTTTTCACAAAAAAAACAACCCACCGGGTTTTTATTTTTGGGAGTTTACCTTCATTTGAGCAAGAAACGCATTCTGCTCTGCAAAACAGGGATCGCACATCCCATCAGATATTACTTCATTTGGTTTAAGAGATGCTTCTAGGGCCTTTCTTGCTTCGCTTCCAGGCGGATTATGCCACGCGCAGTTAAAAACAACAACCGCGTCTGGTCTTTTCAGTCTTTCTACAGCTCTTTCCAGTTTCACAGCCTGAATTCTACCACTTTCTTGGTTGAAAAACTTGTTTCGAAACTAATCCGCCAAAGATTGCTCCGTGAGGCGTGAACGAATAGTTCCCAAAAGCCCAACGGTAAGTTCGGGCGGACGGATAAAAACAACCCGCTCATATCTGTCTGATTATTAAAATTAAATTTAAAATCGAAAAAAATCAAACTAAAAATCTCAATTTGTATTTAAAATTAATATAGTCGTAATTACATTGTAATTACGAAATTAAGAGCTTAATGGGGTAAGTACAATTTTGTTTTTCTCTACCCTCATTTTAAGCTTGTGTTTTGAACCAAAACCTGCAAGTTTTAAAACTGCTTGGGGCAAAACTATTCCATAAGAATTTCCAATCCTGACAATTTTTCTTTCCATTCAATCCTCCACCTCCTTTTTAAATAATTTTAAATAAGCTGATTATCCCGTAATTACATTGTAATTACGGGGATTGCGGAGGTCAAGTTGTGAATTAAAAATACCAATGCATGTTAAACTATCACCCTTTCGGTATCACCTTCCAGGTGATATAGCTTCACACCTGCCCTTTTTCCCCAAAAAACAACC
>JACRFQ010000035.1 GCA_016217835.1 Candidatus Levyibacteriota bacterium
GTTGCGGTTGGGGAGGCGATAATCGTTGGGGTTGGCGAGAGATTAAATGTAGCTTTGACTGTTGATTTAAGCACGGATTCGGCTGTATCTTTTGCGCTGACTTTGGTTTTTGGTAAAAAATCAATAGTTGTTGAAACATTTTTCTTAAGAGTTTTAAAGCTAATTCTGGCTAAAAGTCCCTGACCTAATGCCCCTTGATTATCAGAAGAACTAAGGGCGAAAGTAATTCTTCCGTTTGTTTCATCAATATTTTTAAGCTCAACCCTTGGATTTATAAAAAAGCTTCCAGGGGTAATATCAACTTTTGTTAAAATATCGGGATCGTAGGAAAGCTCTAATTGCACAGAAGTTACATTGCTTTGTCCGGTATTTATAACAACATCGGTTGTGTAAGAAGAAGGAGTTGCTTGCGGCACAGGTACGGATGAAATTGTCAGTACCGTTTGAATGGGATTTGGAGTAATTTGAACTTGAGGTGTAGGTTCACTTTTGGGTTGTTTTGGCATAACCGCTAAAATCACAAGTCCGACTGTAATTAAGGCAAGTGTAATTATCAACAATAAAGTTTTTATAGGAAAGCCTCCTTTTTTTTGAGGTTGTTCAACTGGTTGTGTTTGTGTTTCTTGAATTTTTTCATTAGCGTCCATGGCAGTATTAACAATATATTTTTTATTTGTTTTAAAGTCAAGGGTTCAGGCTATAAATTTAAAATTATTTGACGGGGTGAATTTGTAATTGTCTTTTAACTATTTTATAATACCCAAATGTCAGTAGAATTAGGAAGAGGAGAAGATACACATAGAAAGAATTTATTTGTAAGAGCAGTAGAAAATAATCAAACACTTAAGTGGTCCGGTGCTCTTGTTGCGTTCGGTTCTCTTTTTGATATTTTAGCAAAGGGAAATTTATTGTCGGAGCAAGATCATGTAAAAGTAATTATAATTGGAGTTTTGGGAGTAATTGGCGCAGCGATTGGAGAAGGATCTAAAAACGCGGAGAACGTAAAATAACTCTTGCAATAAAAAAGCTTCATATATATAATAGTAGCTATCACTCACACTCGGACAGTTGTCCTTGTACGAAGTTTATAAAGTCATAAAGTTCGTAAAGTTTATAAAGTTCGGGTGGCGGGCTGTTTCGCTGGAAACGGCAAAGGACATAAAAATATGAAGCAGATTACACTCGAAGAACTTCTTGAGGCCGGATGTCATTTTGGCCATCAGGTAACACGCAGCAACCCAAAAGCCAGGGATTTTGTTTTTGAGGCAAGAGATAATATTCAGATAATTGACTTGGCAAAAACAAAAGAAGGTCTGGATGAGGCCGCAGAATTTGTTAAAACTTTAGGACAAAGAGGCGGAAGTTTTTTGGTTGTAGGTACGAAAAGACAAGCAAGAGACATAATTCAAAGCGAAGTATTAAGAGTAAGGGAATTACTCGAAAACGAGGCTAAAGATAAGAATGGCAAGCTATTTTATGTTACCCAAAGATGGATTGGCGGTATACTTACTAACTTTTCCGAAGTTTCAAAAAACTTTAAAAAATTAAAAGATTTAAAAGTAAAAGTTTCAAGCCCCGAAGAAAAAGCAATATATACAAAAAAGGAACTCGGTCTTTTTGAAAAAGAAATCCAAAGATTAGAAAGTTTTTATAGCGGTATTTTAGATATGACCGGAAAACCGGATGCTTTATTTATTATTGATTGCCGTATAGAAGATTTGGCCGTAAGAGAAGCAAACAGCACTAAAGTAGAAACTGTCGCAATTGTTGACACAAACGCAGATCCCTATTTAATCGATCACCCAATTCCCGCAAACGACGACGCAGTCGGAAGTATAAAGCTTATTGTCTCTCATATTTTAGACAGTTGGTACGAAGGA
>JACRFQ010000036.1 GCA_016217835.1 Candidatus Levyibacteriota bacterium
ATCAACAGTTAATGACGTTTGTTTTAATTCTTTAGCAATCGCTTCCGGTTGAATATGATGGTAAGTTAAAATTGGCACTTTTAAACAAAATCCTATTAAAGGAGCGGGTGTGGGAATTGCTTTAATTGTAGGATAAGGAGTAATTAAAGTTTTTTTAACTATAGAGAGCGTTTTTACATGTTGCGCTTGATTTACCCTTGTTAACTTTATAAACCCCAACAATAAAATTAAAAACAAAACAAAACTTATTATTAAAAATTTATGACTTTTTTGATTCTTTACTTTTTTTATCCTGGTTTTTTTAATAGGTTTTTTCTTTTTTGCCATTAAATTAGTATAGCATCAAAGCTAAACACATTTCAATGAAGCTAATTGTGCTATAATAAATAGGTAGCGAGGAAGCTCGCTATTATTATGGATAAATTTACATCGGACAAAATAAGAAATGTTGCGGTTATTGCCCACGTTGATCACGGCAAAACTACACTTGTTGATTTCATGCTTAAACAGTCCCATACGTTTAGAGATAACGAAGCGGAAATGCAACAAACAACAATCCTTGACTCTAATCCTTTAGAAAGAGAAAGAGGTATTACTATATTGGCAAAAAATACCGCTATTTATTACAACGCATACAAAATTAACATAGTTGATACTCCGGGGCACGCTGATTTTTCAGGCGAAGTAGAAAGAACTCTAAACATGGCAGACGGAGCGCTTTTAATTATTGATGCGCAGGAAGGACCAATGCCTCAAACAAAATTTGTTTTAAGAAAAGCTTTAGAATTAGGACTTAAAATAATTGTAATTATTAATAAAATCGATAAAACCCTGGCTGATATTAACAAAACAATTGAAAAGACCCATGATTTATTCTTGGAATTAGCAACCGACACCGATCAATTGGATTTTCCAACCTTCTACGCAATTGGTAGGGAAGGAAAAGCTTCTAAAATTCTAGAAGAAGTACAATCGGCAGCAAATCTTGAACCAATCTTAAACGAAATTATCGAATATATTCCGGCACCAACAGTTGATGAAGGTAATTTTCAGATGGTTGCTACAAGTTTAGATTACGACACGCATAAAGGGAAACACGTTATCGGAAGGATCAAAAGAGGAAGCTTAACCAAAGGACAACAATTGGTCTTAATAGACGCAAACGGTAATAAAGTCCCCGGCAAAGCAGAAAGCATCAGGCTATCACACGGACTTAAAAAAATAGAAGTAGAGGAAGCATCTGCGGGAGATATTATTGATTTAACAGGATTTTCAGATATAACAATCGGCGACACTATTGCAGATGCAAAATCTCCGGACGCTTTACCTAGAATTAGTGTTGAAGAACCAACCATTAGAATTACAATGTCAGCCAATTCCTCACCATTTGCAGGAAAAGAAGGAAAGTATTCAAATTCGCGCCAAATTCATGAAAGACTTATCAAAGAATTAGAAACAAATATCAGCTTAAGACTTCAGCAAAAAGACGATAAATTCATTTTGTCTGGTAGGGGAGAACTACATTTATCAATTCTTATTGAAACAATGCGAAGAGAGGGCTACGAATTTCAAGTCGGGAAACCGGAAGTTATTATAAAAACAATTGATGGCAAACAAATGGAACCGATTGAAGACTTAATGATTGATATTCCCGATGAATTTTTAGGCGCTGTTACAGCTGAAGTGGGGGGCAGAAAAGGAATTATGACCAATATGTTTGCCGACGGCAAAGGAAACACGAAAATAGAATATAAAATTCCGTCTAAAAACACTTTGGGTATTAGAACTGCGCTTTTAACAAGCACTAAGGGGACTGCTGTTGTAAATGTTATGTTTGATAAATACGAACCATTAACGCCTGCAATTGCTCAAACAAGAAACGGCGTATTAATAGCATCCGAGGGTGGAAACGCTTTAACTTACGGACTTAATAACGCACAACAAAGAGGCATTACTTTTGTGGATGCCGGTACAAAAGTTTACGAAGGAATGATTGTCGGAGAAAATTCAAGAAGAGAGGATATAGAAATTAATGTTACCAAGGAAAAAAAGCAAACTAATATGAGAGCTTCTACTTCGGATGTAAACATGGGAACATTAACTCCCGCAGTTAAAATGAGCTTGGAGCAATGCTTAGACTTTTTAGAAGAAGACGAACTTTTGGAAGTAACGCCATTAAATTTGAGACTTAGAAAAAAATTCCTCACAAGAGTTGATAGGATAAGACAAAGCCGCTCTTAAAGAGTAGGAATTATTTCAGGAAGATTTGATAAATCATCAACAACAAACCTGGC
>JACRFQ010000037.1 GCA_016217835.1 Candidatus Levyibacteriota bacterium
ACAACTGCTACACCCTTTCCTTCATTAATATCTTGTAAAATCATTTGCTTTAAAAGCTCTGATTTTCCAACACCGGTTTTTCCAATGATGTAAGTATGCCTTCTTCTGTCATCTTCCGTTGTGTAAACCGGCTTTTCAAAGCCTCTGTAGCTGCTTTTACCAAGGTAAAGTCCGCTGCTTGGGATTTGGGCGGGAGCCGGAGCTTTTTTAGCATTAATCCAATAAATATGCGGCGTTGTAACAGATTTATTGGGGAAATGAAAAATTCCTGATAATTCTTCACTTGTTAAAACCGATAAATTTCCGCCGGAGGGAAAATATCTATAAACAAAATCTGTTATAAACCCTCCTTTTAACCAATGCTTGTTTTTGGTAAATGAATTGTGTCCTGAAAACTGACCAAAGGCGCTGACAATATTTTCCAGATGCGCTGTTGCAGCCTCTTCGGAAGACGAAGAAACAACAATTCTAATAACCGCGTAAAACCCTGGTTTTGAAATTTTATTTTCGACAGCCTCTAATTCTTTTGGGTCTGCCGCATATTTGGCGGTTTCCGGGTTTGATTCGGATTTTTTAGTTGAGGCTATAAAACTCCTGCCTGCTTTACTCCATTTAGAATCAGCGCCTGAAATTAAAACTTGAATTGCCGCCCCTTCTCCATGGCTCATTTTGGCAAGAACAGATGTAATTGAAGATAAAGGATCAACGGCAAAATCTTTATAAAACTTAACCGGTTTGTAATTTGAATCTTTTAGTTTTAATGACGCAAATGCAACCTTACCTGTCTCTGAAAAAATATTATATTCATTGCCAATTATGTAACCCTCTTTTGCCTTTTTTTCATCAACCACTTTTATGTCCGCATCCGGATATGATGCATTTATTTGTTTTTCAATTAAATCTTTATATTTATTCGGGACATAGATATAGAAACGGATATCTTCAGGCATACCGACAATTTCAAACGAAACATGCGGCGGATTTTTTAAAAAGGCAAACATCCCGTGGGCTTTAATACCCGCAAGGCTTGCAAAAAGCTGTTCAGCCGCATCAATTTTTATTTCGTTATCTCTTGGCAAAGCAATCTGCAAAAGCGTTGAATCTAAAGATTGCTTTTCTCTGTCCCTATTTTTATACCAAATTAAAGAAACATACAGTAAGCCCATCAAAGATACAACCACAACAGCAATGATCATTAGCACCATAAAAAGCGCTAACATAATACTTCCAAAATCGGGTAACGGTTGTGTTTGATACATAAATTTATGCTCTTTGAAAAAATAATTTCCTGCCTATTTCTTTTAGCTTTAGTATGGCAAGACCTAATATAGACGGTGCGTAATAAATACCCTCAAAATGCTTTTGGATATCTAGATTGCTTCCTTCTCCTTTTTTCACTATTATTTTTGCTTCTTCTTCTGTTAAAACATCTGTCGGAATTTTTACCTTATTTGTTAACTCTGTCGGCGGAGTTGGAGCACTTGGACTAATACCTACTTTTTTGTGCTCTGTTGTAAACTGTAACTCTTGAGTAACTTTTTCAACCCCTGCGTCTGCAACCTCAGGGTGCAGATTTGGCTCTTGCTCAGTATCTGACCTTTGAATAATTGGTTCGGAAACAATCACCGGTCCTGTTTCTTTCTGCGCTCTTCCTACAGGAGCTGTTACAATTTGAGGCCTTGCTTGAGCATCATCAGCTATTACCTCTGTCTTTGGCTGGACAGATTGATTTTGGTTTATAGGGTTTTGAGCAGTATCATCCATACGAAACTAATTGTAGCATTAACGCTCCCAAACGACAATTCACCCCGTTAAATAATTTGAGGTGCAAATTGGCTCAGAGCCATTTAACGGGGTAAAATTAACCCGCCTGCAATGCCATGCAATTGGCGGGCAGGTCTAACAACTTCCTAACAAAATAGCTTAAGCTGCTCGCTTTGCTGCTTTTCCACCCATTTTCGCATCACATCTTTCGCAAATGTCACAAGGACCAAGCGCTCTTGGATCACCCTCGCAATTTATACATTTACCGATATGATCAAATTCATAATCATCGTCTGTTTCATTATTGTTTTTTTTTGTAAGCTCGCCAATCCTTGGTACCCCCATTGAATTAATCATGACCTTTTCATTTCCTCCGCCTGCGCACCCGGGACGGAGTCCAAGATCTTTTCTTTCATACTCATAATTTACAAAATTAGCTCGACTGGCAAATACTATCATTGCCATTTCATCTAAATCCTGTTTATATCTAGGTAAAGCATAAACGACATTTTCTTGCTCATGAATTTCTCTATAAGACTTATTTAGTTGAGCCACTGTAACCCCTAAGGCAATTTGCAAATCAAGCTCCTGCCCAAATACATTACCTTCACTTATTCTATGTCTTGCATATTCCTGAAACCGCCTGATTAATCTTTCTGTTAAAAGATTTCTCTTTGAATAAAATTCGGGATTTTTTAAAAAACTCCTAATTTCCGCAAATGTTCTTGTTCCATACACAGTTTCTCTTCCACCAACAGAAGATTGCATTTTATTAACTATATCCTCAAATGACGATATGGATCTATCCTGATCATCACCTCTTACAAAAAGAGTATTTCTTAAAGCATTTTTAATTCTTTCTTTTTGATTTGGCTCCTCATCTATTCCTAAACCCAAACTTCTTTGCAATTCTTCATTTTCTAAAATATTTGCCTCATAACGGAAAGTCCGGGCTTCAATTTCTCCATTATCTAAAGTATGAATAGCGTATATTTGCGTTTCTTTATAGTGCACGGCGTCACCGCTCGCATCGCTAAAACCGCTCCAGCCTTCCGGACTGATAATAACAGCATATGAATCTGCCGGTGCTGTTTTCAACCATTCTTCAACCTTCTTTCTGACCTCTGCCACGACACCCTCTCTTTCTTTTAAATCTGTGACTGATTCCCAAGAGGTGTTATTATAATCGGGGCAAACAATATGTCTATCCCCCCCTTCGCCTTCCCAGGCAAGATTAAATTTTAAACCTGGCATTTGTTTTAAATATTCATCTTCAAAAGCCTCTATATCGACTTTTGTTTTCTCTAATTCAATCTCTACTACATCAGGCGCTACGCTAGATAATGAGTTCCGGGTATTTCTTATAAGCTGCCCAACTTGCTCCTTAACATAAAATCCCGTACCCGATAGATAATACCAGGGTGTTTGTTCAAGAATCATTGACTTTTGTCTTTGTTTAGCTACCTCTCTACCCAACCAAGAAGGGGTAAAAAAATCTTCTGCTAAAAATGCACTTTCTTGTAAATGAATCAGGTCTGTTTGAAATTGTCTATAGTCTCTTTCCATCATTCCCTACTCCTCCAAACAACTTCTTTTTTCTTTTCTTGTTTACTTACAAATCTTGCATAAGTAAATAAAAGGTCCGAAAGCCTGTTAATAAAAATTAAGATATCTAAATTGATTTTTTCTTTTTCCGAAAGCGCAACAATTTGTCTTTCCGCTTTTCTTGCCAAAGTTCGTGCGTAGTGAAGTTTTGAACCTGTTTTGCTACCCCCTGGCAAAATAAAATTTTCAAGCTCTAAAAGTTTTTTAGACAATTTATCAATTGTTTTTTCAAATTCTAAAACTCTTGCTGTTAAATATTTTGATAGGTTTTTGTGTTTATTTGTAGCCGGACTTGCCAAAGAACTGCCTATTTCAAATAAATCATTTTGAATAACAATTAATTGTTTTTTGATTATTTTATTTTTTATTTCAGCAATAATAATCCCCAAAAAACTATTCAATTCATCGATTTGCCCATAAGCATTAACCCTTATATCTGCCTTAGAAACGGTTTTTCCGCCGTAAAGCGAGGTTTTGCCTTTATCTCCAAACTTTGTATAAATTGGCATAAAAAATCCCTCTCTCCCAAGAAGGATTAATGTTCCTGCTCGGGATCCGCCAGCTGGCGGAACATAAATATAGTTTTCTGACTTTACAGTTGCGGCACAGTCCTAGATTTACACTAGAATTACCTATATTTAAGTTTTAATTAACATTCAGAGTATCCACAGGAGTAGCATTTTTTACAGCCTTCCTCATAAGCAAGGCTTGCTCCTCCGCACTCCGGACAAATATCGTAAAGGCCTGTTGCTGTATGTTCTACTGCTGAAATTGAGCCCGAAGGAGTGGTAAGAGTTAGTTGTTCAAGCTTGACAACTTCTTGTTTTTCTTCTACCGGAGCATCTGCCGCTATGGCTTGGGTATGACCATTTGTCAAACCATTACCATTACTTGTTCCGTTAACAATTCTTGGCTTGTCTTCAACTACCCCGTTAACCCTGAACTCAAAGTGTTTAGATAAAACTTTTGCGACCGCATCAGGAAGCGAAAGAACCTTATTTGCTCCAAATCCCACACTTCTTGCCCCGCCGATTCCAACCAGTTGGGCAACAATCTGCCTGATTCTTTCTCTTGGTAAAAGATGCCCATTAAGCCTTAGGTTTAAAGAAATCATTCTGCCCAATGCATCTGCCATTGCTGTTACGTCTGAACCTGACTTTCCAACAGTTATAAAAACTTCAAAAGGTTCTTTATTTTCATTATGATTGATGGTTATAAAGGTTTTTCCAACCGGCGTTTCTGATTGATACGTAACTCCTTCTACCATAACCGGTCTTGGCATAACAGGAAGCATTGTTGTTTGAGACTGAACAGCAACTTCTTCTTTTTTCTCTTCAATTCTTTCTAAAACTCCAAGTCTTGACCCGTCTCTCATATAGGTTATACCTTTAAGGCCTGAATCATAAGCTAATTCATAAAGTCTTTTTACGTCCTCAACTGTATGTGTTTTTGGCGCGTTAACCGTTTTAGAAATTGAAGAATCAATATAATCTTGTGCAACTGCCTGAACCTTAACGTGTTCTTCGGGAGTTAAGTCATTTGCCGAGACAAAATAATCGGGTTTTTGCCCATCCGGATTTTCTTTCTTCCACTCCTCGAAAAGAGGATGGTACATCATATGTTTTCCAAGCCTGTCATTTCTGATAAATTCGAATTCGTAAACCGGCTCAACACCAGATGAAACGCCTGAAATAAGCGAAGTTGTTCCGGTTGGAGCAATAGTTAAAAGCACTGCGTTTCTAATGCCTTGTTTAGCAATTTTTTTCTTAATTTCTTCCGGTAACTTTTGAATATGAAAACCTTTTTGATATTTTTCTTTGTTATATTTTGGAAAGCTGCCCTTCTCAGCTGCAATATCCGAAGATGCAATGTAGGCGTTATCTCTTAAGGTTTTAAATATTTTTTCGATGACAGGAAGAGAATCCTCTGCCCCATATTTAACTTTCATTTTGATTAAAGCGTCGGCTAAACCCAGGATTCCAAGACCTGTCCTTCTGATGTCTTTTGCAATTTTTTCATTCTCTTTATAAAAATAATAAGTATCATCAATTACATTATCTAAAAATCTCATGGCAACTCTTACATCTTTACCAAAATTGTCATAATCAAACTCACTATTTTTAACATAAGCGGCTAAATTCATGGCGCCCAAATTACAAACTGCCCAGGGAGATAATGGCTGCTCGCCGCATGGATTGGTGGCTGAAAGTCTTTCAAAATACCAGGTGTTTGATCTTTTATTGCTTCTGTCTAAGAAATGAAGCCCCGGCTCTGCTGATTGCCAGGCCGCTTTACAAATTAAATCCCAAAGATAACTCGCTTTAACGGTTTTTTTAACTTCTATTTTGCCGCCCAACTTTTTCCATTCTTCTATATCGCCTGTCCATTTTTTATCATACTTTGGATCGTCAAGATTTGGAAAAATTAAATCCCAGTTTGCATCTTTTTTAACTGCTTCCATAAAAGCATCGGAAACACAAACCGATAAATTTGCGCCGTTAATTTTATTTAAATCCTGTTTTACAGTAATAAACTCTTCAATATCCGGATGCCAATCGTGAAGCATTAACATTAATGCCCCTCTTCTTGAGCCGCCCTGTTGGACAATGTCTTTTGTCGCCAGGGAATAAAGCTCTGCCCAATTCATAGGACCTGAAGAAAATCCGTTTACTTTTTTAACTCTTGCCCCGCGTGGCCTTAAAGATGAAAGATTAAGCCCTACTCCTCCTGCTCTTGCCATAATCTCAATCATTTGGGTTAAGTTTTCCATTATGCCGCCTCTTGAATCAGGAGGATTTGGAATTACAAAACAATTAAAATAGGTAACATCAAAACCGGTTCCGGCACCCGATAATATTCTTCCTCCGGGTAAGAATTTGAAATCGCTCATTGCATCATAGAATTTTTTCTCCCATTTTTTTCGGTTTTTTGGCTTTTCAACTCCCGCAATTGCCTTAGAAACTCTTCTCCACATTTCATCAGGAGTTTTTTCCATTGGATTTCCTTTTTCATCTTTTAATGAATATCTGTCTAAAAATACTTTTTGTCTCATTCCGTCTAATTTCATAAGCTTTCTTTCTTGTCATTCTGAGCGAAACAAAGAATCTTAAGATCCTTCACTATGTTCAGGATGACATTTCGTTTTATTTTATTAACCTTTTTACTTCTTTTTCAAAATCTTCTACGTCTACAAACCGCTTGAAAACACTTGAAAATCTTATATAGGCAACTTTATCAAGCGCTTTGAGCCTCGTCGCAACCAATTGTCCTATTTTTTTGCTCTCAACTTCTACCGAATCCGCGCTTCTTAATTCCCTTTCGATTTCCGTAACTATCTTTTCAATGTCTTCAAGAGATACTGTTGTTTTTTCGCAAGATCTTATTATTCCTGATTTTAATTTGTCTCTGTCAAACTGCTCTCTTTTACCGTCTTTTTTGATTACTATTAAATTAATGTTTTCTATCCGCTCGTACGTCGTAAACCTTTTATTACATTTTAAACATTCCCGTCTTCTTCTTATTGTTTCTAAATCTTCGCTGTCTCTTGTTTCAACTACTTCTGTTTCCTTACTTCCGCAATATGGACACTTCATAATAAAAATTCATTTTTGACTTTAAATCACTATATCTAGTGTCAGAAAAATCATATGGCACTAGGACTATGGTGTCAACTACTAACATCTGTATCAAAATATGTCAGTATTTATTTTAGCTTCGGTTTTTTATTTTTTTGGGCAACAATAAAAAAAAGAATAAAAAATTTATTCTTCAACCCTGCCTTGCTCAAAAACCCAGGATAAAAAATGTGTTCTTTTGGAGGCAGTCCTATTACTAATTAGCCTTTACCACTTCTACTGTATCCTGAAAGCTTTTTGCTCTAACCTCTTCTAGTTCAAGGCTATATCTTACATCTCCTTTTGTTTTTAAAACCATCTGATAAATTATTTCCTGATGTTTCTCCGATGCAATTAAAAGTTTATTAAGAATTCCATTGGTTTCCTTCCCTTCTTCTTTTGCTTTTGCGGCATTCTGAACTGCCTGATAAAAATAATTTTCAGCTTTTGATAACGTTGTAATTGCTAAGGGATAATTCTTTTTATCAACCAGGGCGCTAGCACTTGTTAATCTTTTGTCTGCCATTAATAACTTGTATTCTGCTTTTTTTAAAGACTCCGATATAAAAAATCCCAAAAGATTATCTCTGACAACTTTTAAAAAATATAAAGGGCTGTCGGGAAGAATGCCGGGGTACGGAAGAGTGTAGTCAACATGTTTTATATTGCCCGATAAAGAAGCAGTTTGCGCTAAAGCATTTTGCGAACCAAATATAAAAAAAACAAAGACAAAAACTACAAATAAGATATTTTTCATGATGGTATTATACTACAAGGAGGCAAGAGCAACTTTATTTCTTAAAACCGATGTGTTTTAAAACAAAATCCAAAGCTTCCTTTTGATTTAAAGAATAAGTATTTACAACTAAATCGTAATATTTTTTGTCCCAATAAACCCAATTGGGATTATTTTCTGTATAAAGCCTTCTGTATTTTTTTAAATCCGCTTCTTCCCTTTCTTGTATTTCCCTTCTTGCATGTTCTGCGGAGACTAAATCCCTGTTCATTATCCTATCTATTCTTATAGACTGTTTGTCGTCTCCTTTACTGTCTTCGCATATGACTAAAATCTTATAAATGCCTTTTATGCCTTGGGCAACAAAACCCGCCAAATGGCTTTGTAAAACATGATTTTTTTCATTTATTAAAATCAGTTTAATTTCTTCTTCAAACGCAATATCAAATTTATCCGGCACTTTTTGTTTTTCTGATATATGGAAACCCATTTCTTTTGCCAAATGTCTGAAAACTTTCCCGCCGTCTAACATATCCCAGCCCAAAGTGTCAGCCAAATGATTGGCAAGCGTTGTTTTTCCCGTACTAATTCTTCCTGAAATAGTAATGTTTCTAATGCCTTGTAGTTCTGCGGGGTTTTTGTGTGTTGTCATAATGAGGGTTGTGGATTTAATGGCTCTTGAATGTTTTTTCTCCCCATCATGATAACTTCTTCAACCAGTCTATTAGCATAACCATACTCATTGTCATACCAGGCAATTACTTTTACCATATTACCGATAACTTGTGTTAACGATAAATCAACAATCGATGAATATGAACTGCCAATTATGTCAGATGAAACCAAGGGTTCATCGGTTACAGTTAAAATTCCGTTAAAAATTGGATTTTGAGCTGCTTTTCTAAGCACATCATTTACCTCTTCTTTAGTTGTTTCCCGTTTTAAAATAAAAGTAAAATCAGATAAAGAACCAACAGCCACGGGCACTCTTAAGGAAAGTCCTCCGAAAAGACCCTTAAGCTCAGGTACTGCTTCTGTTGCGGCAATGGTTGCGCCGGTTGAAGTCGGTACAATGTTTTGCGCCGCTGCCCTTGCTCTTCTGTAGTCTTTATGTCCCCCATCCTGAAGTTCTTGATCAGATGTGTAACCATGAACCGTTGTCATCATGGCTTTCTCAACCCCAAAAGCATCTACTATGACTCTTGCAACAGGGGCGATACAATTTGTGGTGCATGAAGCATTGCTGATTGCGTTTTGGCCCTGATACTTGTCCTGATTAACAGACATTACAATTGTTGG
>JACRFQ010000038.1 GCA_016217835.1 Candidatus Levyibacteriota bacterium
ATTCTTTGGGGAGTATCTGCTAAAACAGGGCCTTTTGAATCTAATTTTATAAGTATTGAAACAATTAAAATTACAGGGGAAAAGATAACGATAAGAATTAAAGAAAAAGCTACGTCCATTAACCTTTTGCTGAATTCATAAAAGCCGCTCTTTTTAATTTCTGTATAAGGCATAATTTATCCTGCACTATTTAATTATTCCCTAAATCCAGCAACAAATAGTGCAAAAATAGTGCGGGATTTAGGTAAGGTGTTCGTTTGACGTACCGGACAGGCTTTCAACTAATTTTTTTATTTTAGGCACACTGTCTTTTGGACAAACCAATAAAACATCTTCTGTATTAATTACTAACATTTTATCTAAGTCTATGCCAACTGTTAACTGATTTGTAAAATTAAACATTAACGTATCACTTGAATCTTCAAGCATTACTTTTCCCTTAGTAACATTTTCGTCTTCTCTTTCGCTTAATGCCTCTTTTAACGCTTCCCATGCACCAATATCGCTCCAGCCGATATCAACCGACAAAACTCTTGCGTATGAAGGATCCAGTTTTTCTAAAATTGCGTTATCAAAAGATATTTTTTCAATGGTTGGGTAAATTTTTTCTAATATCTCTTCATAGGTGCTTGTTTTATAAGCATTGTGGATTTCTTTTAATTGTTTATGAAGTTCCGGAGAAAATTCTTCAAACAGTTTCCATAAAAACTTCGGAGTGGTCACAAAATATCCTAGATTCCAGGCATGATGCCCGTCTTTTATGTATTTTTCTGCTACGGACAAATGAGGCCTGTATTTAAAACCTTCAAAGCTAAAAACAGGCACCTCATTTATTTCCTCCGTCTGTTTTCCAAATTCAATATATCCAAGATTTTGGCTTGCAAAACGGGGCTTTTGACCTATAAAAACGATTTTTTCATTATCTTTTGAGACAATTTTTTCCGCTGTTCTTAATGCTTTTCTAAATAACGCCTCATTCTTAACAAGATGATCACTTCCCCACAAAAGCGCGAATGGTTCATTTGGATCTTCTTTTGCAAAAAGCGCAGTTATAAGCCCTACAGCGGGTCCCACATCGCGCATTTGGGGCTCTACTATTATATTTTTTGAGGGGAGCTGGGGAAGCTGTTCTTTAACTATGTCTTCGTACTGCTTTCCTGTTGATATAAATACCTCTTCCCACTTAAATTCGGGAAAAAGCTTAGAGACTGCAATCTGAAGCATTGATTTATCGCCTACAATTTTTTCAAATTGCTTCGGGGTATGTTTTCTGGATAAAGGCCAGAGTCTTGTTCCGACTCCTCCTGCAAAAATAACTACTTTCATATTTAATTATTTATAATTTCCAAGAATCTGTTTTTAAAAGTGTCAAAAGAAAATCTTTTAGAATTTTCTTCGCATAACTTGCTATTATAGCTTTTACTGTTAAATTTTTCCAATACCCTTATTAAACTCTCGGGTGTTGGACTTTCGAAAAATTCTCCTGTTACACCTTCTTTAACAATATCTAAAGCCCCACCCTTTTTGAAAGCAATAACTGGTTTTCCAAAACTTTGCGCTTCAACCATTGCAAGACCAAAGTCTTCAACACCTGGAAAAATTAATGCTTTGCTATTTCTATAATAGAACGAAAGTTTATCATCAGTCAAATTTTCCAAAAATTCTATATTGAAATTTGCCAAATTTTTTAAAGATTCTTTTTCACTACCCTTACCAATTATTTTTAAAGGAAGCTTTAATTCATTAAACGCTTTTATGGCAATATCTACTCTTTTATAATAAACAAGCCTTGAGACAATCAGGAAAAAATCTTCGGTTTTTTCGTCGTTTGCCATTTGCCATTTGTCATTTGCCATTTGCGATGGTGGAAAAATAATTTCCGATTCTCTATCATAATATTTTTTAATTCTTTCTTTAACTGTAGATGAAATAGCAATAATCTTATCCGGCCTTTGCGCCGCAATTTTATCCCAAACTCTTAAATACAATACTGCCGGTTTTGAAAAAAATCTTAATAACGGGTTTTTAAAATAATCATCATATCCGCTCCATAAGTATCTTGTTGGAGTAAGACAATAACAGATATGAACAGCTCCCGGCTTTATAATAATTCCTTTTGCAGCTTCAGAAGTTACTGAAATTACCAAATCGTATTGATCAAAATTAAAACTCTCAAAAGCAATTGGCATTAATAAAGCGTAAAGCTCATGAAAATATTTTGCAAAAGGAAAATTTTGCAAAAATGATGTTTTAACATCAAAAACATCTGCCCACTTGGCAGATTCTTTATTATAAACAGAGGTATAAAGAGGAGCATCGGGATAAATTTTATGAAGTGCCAAAAGCACTCTTTCCGCCCCTCCCCATTTATTTACACGGTCATATACTAAAGCAACTTTCATAAATTTTAAGAGTTTCTTTTGCCATTTTTTCAAAAGAAAATTCTTTTGCTGCTGCGTAAGCATTTTCAGTTATTTCTTTCTTATATTTTTGGTCATAAACATTACTCATTGCTTCTTGAATTTCTGTTATATTTTTAGGATTAAAATATAATGCATTATCTTTTACAACTTCTCTTAAAGACGGAATGTCCGAACAAGCAACTAAGCATTTATTTGCCATTGCTTCTAAGACAGGCAATCCAAACCCTTCCATTAACGAAGGCATTACTAAACAAAGCGAGTTTTTATAAAGATTAGATAATTCCGCGTCGGTTGCAACCCCATAAAAAATAATGTTTTGAGATTTTGTTTTCTGCTCTAAACGCTTATAAAAATAATCTTTTCTCCCAACCAGGATTAGCTTTAAGTCTTTAGTCTTTGGTCTTTGGTCATGGAAAACATTAAAAGCTTGAATTAATCTATCTAAATTTTTATGAGGATATGCATTGCCAACATACAAAAAATACTTGCCGTATTTGTTAATTCTTAATTCTGAATTCTTAATTCTTAATCCCTGATCCGCTGCTTCAGGAGTAACTACGATTTTTTCATCCGCTATCTTTAAATGATCAATAACTTCATTTTTTGTGGCTATAGATGGAACAATAATTTTTTTTGCATTTTTAGAAGCTTGATAAATTATAAATTTATAAGATAGAAGCTTTGAATAATATAATAATGGAAATAGGGTTGATGCTTTTCCCGTTGGATAATGATTTATGATTAAATCGTGAATTGTAACAACGTAGGGTTTTTTATAAAAAATAGGCAATGAAAAATAAGGAAAATGAACTAAATCCAAATTTTCTTTTTCTAAAATTTTTGGGAATTTTATTTGCTCGGCAATTGAATGCCACTTGATGTCTGCAATTTCCAATTTCCAATTTTTAATTTTTAATTTGTTTTGATGCTTGATCATTAATAATTGATCATTGATAATTCCGTAATCTTGTTTTCTCACAAATAGTATATATGTGTTATTTTTATCTAAAATTAATAAATTCCGGACAAGATTACGGGTATATCTCCCAACACCTGTCTGATTCCAAAGTCTTGCGTCAATTCCAATCCTCATAGCCTTGATTATAGCTAATACAAATCTACTTAACAAATGCCAAGCTCTATTTTTAACCCACTTCGTAAGACATGACAACTTCTTTGCTATAATCTTTTAATGAAAAAGATTTTTGCTTCAGACAAGGTGTATGTTAATCAATCAAAAATTCCTAATTCCGGGCGGGGAGTTTTTACCATATGCGATATTAAAAAGAATGAGATTATTGAAAAATGTCCGGTAATTGAAGTTCCAAAACACGATATGGCTAATTTAAACGAAAGTTTTCTTGTTACTTATTTTTTCTATTTTGGCAAAAAGAAAGAAAGGTTAGCAGTAGCATTAGGTTTTGGTTCAATATATAACCACACGCATAAACCAAATGCAAAATACCAAATAAAACCTGACGAAAACTGCATAAATTTCATTGCTTTAAAGGATATTAAAAAGGATGAGGAGATAACAATTAATTACAACCCCGGGATTCCGAAAAATAAAAGTTCATTGTGGTTTGAGTAAATTCTAAAAAATTATGAAATTAATTGCTTCAGGGAAATTCCTAAATAAACTAAACGAGTAACAATCCATGGATATTTATTTTCGTAGTGTTTTTTATAGAATATCCGCATGGCCCTAAATCTTTCATTTTGAGATTTTATTCGTGTTTGTTCATTTGCGGTTGTTAAATGTTTTGAATGTTTTTTTATTCCTCCTGTTACGCCTTTGTAATGTAAAATGCTAACTTGCGGCACATAATAAATTTTCCAGCCCTTTTCTTTTAACATATAGCAAAAATCCAAATCTTCACCGTAGAAAAAATAATCCTCATCCCACCACCCAGCATCTTCCCCCGCTTTTCTTCTAACCAACATAAAAGCGCCTGCCAAAGCGTCTATTGTATGTGTAGTTTTAAAATCTAAATATCCTAAATTGTAACCGCCAAAAAATTTAGTTTTTCCAAAAATTTTTGAAAGCCCGCTAAAATAAGTGAATGAATTCCAGGGTGTAGGAAAACCTCTGTGAGAAGCGTCATCAATCTTTCCACTTGGCATAATCAACTTACAGGTAGAAGCGCCTGTGTCTTTATTTTTATCCATAAAATCAATCATATGTTTTAATGTATTTTCATAAACCACTGTGTCTGAGTTTAAAAATAAAACATAGCGGCCTGAAGTCTTTTTAATTCCAATATTATTGGCCTTAGAAAAGCCCAGATTCTCTCTATTGGAAATCAATAAGACATCTTTATATTCTTTAGAAACCATCTCGGCAGAATTATCACTTGAAGCATTATCTACAACAATAATTTCAAAACTAAAATTTTTGAAAGTTTTGTAAATTGAAGAAAGACAGTCTCTCAAAAAATCCCTTGTGTTATAAGAAACAATTATTATCGATAAATCAATCATAAGCAGGATATATAGACTTCTTCTAATTTCTTGGTAATTTTTTTCCAGTCGTATTTATCTTCAACAAATTTTCTGGCATTAAGAGTTATTCGTTTATACAAAGAGTGATCCATCAAAAGATTACAGACCAAATCAGCCAGCTCAAAAGGCGTTTCACCCGATAGCACATGCGTTTTATCTTTTGCCTCAAGACCGACAATTCCTAAATCCGTAGTTACAACAGCCGTTCCTGATGCAAAAGCTTCCAAGATTTTATAGCTCGTTCCGCCGGCAACACGCAAGGGTGCCAAAAGAATATATGACTGTCTAAAAATCAAAGAAGTTTCCTGATTATTCTTTTCATCTAAGATTATATTTTTAGCTTTGGCAAGGTTTTTTAAATCCTCCGGAATATTTTTACCCACAATCCAAAGCTTTAAATCAATGTCTTTGGAAAGTGTTGAAAGTTTTGCCAAAATATTTGGCCAAACTTCCTTTAAGATAAATTCCAATGCATCTTGATTCTGAATCCATTTAAAATCTCCGATAAAAAGTATACGTTTTTCTTGAGGCACGTGTTGAAAACTTCTGAATAAAAACGAGTCCGTATCTACACCATTTGGAACAATAAAAGTATCTGCTCTTTTTATAATCTTTTTATCTGCATTAGATACTGCTACTAACTTATCTGCCCTTTCCCATGCTTGTTGTTCGATTTTTTTAAGTTTTAAAATATCTAAATAAAAAAACGGCTTTAAAAATGGATTTGCAAGTTTTGCGTATCTTTCGTAAACCAAATATTCAATGTTATGTTCAACTAGAACAACGGGTATGGATACTTTAGGGAGACCTACCTTGCCGGCAGGCAGGTTTTGATAGACATAGAATGTTTCAACATGAATAATATCATATTTTTCCCTGACAAGCTCGTCTTGGATTGCCAATTTTAATTGATTATTGGTATGACCCACTACCAAGAAAGGGTCTTTGGAAATTCCTGTTTTTAAAATATTTGAAACGCTCCATTGCTTAAGCCTACCCACAACAATTACTTTTTTACATATTTTTTCAACCTCATTAATATCTTCTTGTGTTTGAAATTGGCGTTTTTCACAAATCAATGTAATTTCATGATCATTATTAGATAAATTTTTTATAAGATTATAAAGCCTGATATGACCACCGGAAAAAAGCGGAAAAGGAAGAAAAGATGAGACCATTAAAATTTTCATGGTTTTTTATGTAAATCAAATAAAATGTAATCGCTTGTAAAAGATACAATCTCATATTCTTTACCGATACCGAAGTCCTCGGATTTTGGATTTACCAAAACAAGATAATCAGCTCCCATTTTAATCATTTTAGGAAGCGATTTTTCAAAACTTGCCCAGCCTTTTCTTTTTGTTTGATATAAAAACGAAGTATCTCCATCATAGGGCGCAATTACTTTTGCATTTTGAGGTATCAACTTATCTACTGCAATACCTGCAATAACAATTGAACGGTTATTAATATTAAAATAATCGCGAACCGAAAACCAACTAAGAGCAAACATTAATAATAAACAAAATATAAATACAGGAATTGTTTTAAATTTGGAAAATTGTTCATTTAAAGGCTTTAATAAATATGCGCCGCCGATGCCCAAAAATATCGCAATTGATGGAATAATTGGTATTTGATAATAGCTATGCTGAACATTTCCGGTCGCAACAACATTCACATAGATAAAAGAAGACAAGACAAACGAGAAAAAATACCAAAAATTTTTCTTATTAACTACTAAAAATCCAAAAACTAAAATAGGAACACCCCAGAATCCCAAAATTAAATCGCCGATTCTTTGCGCAAATATCCAATGAAAAAATGACCCTGTAAATCTTATGTGATTACTGTTAAAAAGCCATGAACTTTGAGGAATGCCTTCGGGAAACTGTGTCATCCATATTCTCCAAAAACTAAATGGTAAAACAGAAAGAGCCGCAAACAACCATAACTGCCATTTTTTATAAAAATTAACTCCAAATTTTTCAACTGCAAGATAAATCATCGGCAGCATAAAAAATGCCGCAAACGGTTTTATCAAAAACGCACTCGCAGCGAATATTAACGCTAAAATAAATAAGATGATCGAATTAAATATTGATTTTAAGTTTTCAGTTTTAAGTTTTACGTTTTGATTCAGCCACAAATCAAAAAAATAAATACTTCCTAAAATCAATGTAATCATTAAAGGATCAGGAAGAATAGTTCTTGAATAAAAAATATTAAAAGGCAAAAATAAAAAGAAAAATGCAGCCATTAGACCGCTTAATAAATTAGCGCGCTTTTTAATAATCAAATATAAAAACACAGCCGAAATAAGAGAAGCAGATATACTAATAAGCCTTCCCCACTCCTCAATAGTTAAATGGCCAAATAACATAAATGATCCGGCTTGAAAAACATTATAAATCGGGAATTCTACAAATCTATAGCCATTAGGATTATCATATAAACCCGATGGCACATTAGATAAATCATCAAATTTGGGATGCAAAAAATCAAAACCCTCTTTAACAAAATTTCTTGATACTGCCGATGTATCAGCCTGCCTCCATGAATGCCAATCTGCAACAGGACTATTAAACCTGTAAAGTCTTACTATAAATCCTGCCATCAATAGCAATAAGATTAAAAGAAATTCCTTTTTTTTACTATTTAATTTCATACTATTTAGCTATTTCTTTAATGTGTTGAATATCATTAATGCTTCCATCATCGTTAAATTTCAGAATCCTTGTGTTAAACGACGTGTATGTGCTTGCCAAAGCG
>JACRFQ010000008.1 GCA_016217835.1 Candidatus Levyibacteriota bacterium
CCCTGCCATTGTCCGCGGTATTTAGAACCCGCTCCTTTTATTTCATGGAATAAAACATGTACAAATCTTGCTCCCATTTCTACTTCAACAGTGATGGGACCTTCATTTTTAAGTCCAAAAGTAAGCTCACCGCAGTACCCCGGCTGAATCGGACCGGTTCTTATAAAAAGACCCGATCTAAATGTTGTAGTCCTTGGTATTATTACTGCCGATAAGTTGATTGGCAAATTTATTTTTTCAATTGTTTTAACCAGGAAAAAATCACCCGGTTTTATTTTTATACTTTTTTGTTTGCCAAATTTTGCAACCGATTTTATATCAGGAGTTTGTCTATGGGTTTCTCCTAAAAATGCAGAACCCGAAATTTTATAAACCTCATCAAGACGCAAATCAAAACCGGCGCCTTCTGGGTTTGTTAATTCACGTTCCGATAACCCCTCGACAAGTTTTTTTGTTTTAACTAATTGTAATAATTTTTTTGGTGAAAGTATCATAATAAATTAGAATCCTTGATGTTAGATATTTTAGAAATTTTTGACCTTGATTATCTTGAAATCTTGATTTCTAGAATTCAAGAACTCAAGAACTCAAATTCCAACATCCCACTTCCAACTTCAAATTTTCTCTATTAATCTTACTATTTCATCTGTTAATTCGTCCAGTGGCTTTTCCCCATTAATAACTTTTATTTCTTTTGGAAAAGTTTTTAAAAGCCAATCATAACCTTTTTTTATTTTAATATTCATTTTATTATTATCATAAATTTCTGTATGTTTTGCTGATTTTGAAATTCTTTTTAAAGATTCTTTCAACGAAACATCTAAATATATTGTTAAATCAGGCAGAATAAATTGGTAATACATAGAAAGTAAGCTTAAGGCTACCACAGAGAGCTTTTCCCAATTTTTATAATCTGTATTCTCCCTATCTACTATTCCGTAAGCTACTGAAGTCCAAAGATATCTATCACAAATTATTGTTTCTCCCCTTTTTAATCTTTTGATTAAATCGTATTGCTGAATAACCCTATCGGCTGCAAAAAGATATTGAAAAGAAACCGGAGGGATGTGCTTTTTATTTCCCGCTAAAATTTCTTTTCTAATAAAAGAGCCAATTTCTCCGTCTGTTGGATTTTTTGTCAAAAAAACTTTTCCATTTTTTGAAAGTATTTTTGCGACTCTTTTAGCCTGAGAGGTTTTACCCGAAGCCTCAATTCCTTCAAATACGATTAATTTTCCTTTGTAGGGATTTCTTTTAAAATCTAATTCAAAATTAACTTTATACTTCATTTAACTCTTAGCAATATAACATATTACAAGTTTTTTGAAAATTACTAAAACCACCCCCTTTGTGATAGAATCCGTATCCTATGGGAATTGAGCAAAGAAAAGATATTGAGCTCTCTAGCGAAATAACTGGCTTTAAAGGAAGAGCGGTATTGCTTGGGGAACACATGATGGGTCCACTGTTGCGCTACGGACTTGAGAATATAATGGTGGGAGCCGATGTTAATTACGAAGAAGGATTCGCAAATGGATATATAAATGGTATCAGAGAAGGATATCTTCCTATTTTGGTTGGCAGCCATCAGTCACACGTTGACGGCGTATCAATCTCTCTTCCGGCAAGAACCCTTACCGATGTTGCAAACAAACATTTACCCGATGATCAAAAACTAAAAGGCTTTAAGTTAGTACTTGCAAGTAGCCTATCATCCGGACACCAGGGGGCAATGATGAAAGGTTTTTTTGAAGAAGTGTCTCCAATTATGGAAAGACGAAGACTTACTCCGCTTCTTCACACAAGACCTCAAGATAACCAAAGATATCACATGAGAACAGACCGTTTTAGCCAATATAAAGATTTAATAGATGCGATTAAAAATGGCTATGCGATTGCGGTATTTCCCGAAGGAACAACAACAGCCGGAAAGAAAAACAAAGACGGAAAACCAAACGGAATGCAGGATTTTATGCCCGGATCAGTTAGAATGCTTATTTCCGCCGCAAAAGATGCAGGTAAAAAAACTATGATTATTCCTGTTAGCATTACAGGCGGACCGAGTGTTCATAATCCCGATACAAAACTGCCAACTTTTAAGGCGTTAAAAGCGGGATTTATTTCTGCAAATCCTAACCTTTTACATTTATATCTTTCCAATCCGATGAAGTCGGATGAAGGAGAATTAGAAAGACTTTATCACGCCAGAGATTGGGATGGATTAAATACTGTTGTAGTTGATGAAATCGAAAAACATTTACCTGAAAGAGAAAGAAGACGCCGTGCGGTATAAGCTTTTATTTTTCTTTGGAAATTTTTGATTCCCCAGGGCCTTTTTGTCCGACATACTTAGCACTTTTTTTCTTGTAATAAGGTATGTCTGCAGGCGTTGTCAGTTGTTCAAAAGAGATAGAACAAATTCTCATACCAGAATACAGCGCTACGGGCATTTTTCCCATATTTGCTAATTCCAAAGTAATATGTCCCCTAAATCCGCACTCTATATTTGCGGCTGTTGAATGAATTACAACACCCAATCTTCCAATACTTGAACGCCCCTCAAGCCTTCCGGTTAAATCATCCGGTACTTCGATGTACTCAACCGTTGTTGCCAGAACAAAATCCCCGGGCTGTATTATAAAAGGTTCTTTATCGTTGATGCGGATTTCTCTTGTTACCTCATTTGAAATGCTTTTTTTAAATGGATCTATGTAGGCATGGCGGCTGTGTTCAAAAACACGGAAAGTATTGCCTAAACGAAGATCAATTGAGCAACTTCCGAGTTGAACTTTTAAATCAGGTGCGGGATTTATTTTTATCCTATCTGATTTTAGCGCAATTTTTAAATCTTTATCTGAAAGTACCATAATCTTTGGGTTAGTTTAACATCTAAAAAAATGTTTTTAAAGAGGTATTTATTGATTTGGTTGTTGGGGTCTTAGTTTTGGAAGCTGGTTCATTGAAAAACTTCCATCTTGTCCTATCGTAACTCTATATTTATCTTTATCTCCGGCCAAAATACCTGCTGTAGCGTTAAGCTGAATCAAAAAATTTCTTTTAACATCTTCCGCATTAACAGGAGTTAATAATCCCTGGGAAAAATGAGCAACAGCTTTGTCTATAAATCTGTTTGCCCTGTCGATGTCTACAACGAAATACATATTTCCTTTTGCGTCTCTGGAATTAACGGTATATGGAACAGGTCCTTCTTCTGATTCTCCATGGACAAAAATAACACCTTTTTCGGCATGAGAGCCTTCTAAAACGGTTTTGTGAGCCTGCGGATGAGCAGTAAATACTTCATACAGTTGTCTAACCTCTTGGTACGTTAAACTTCCATAAAGTCCGTCAAATTCCGGACTGGAAGCCTTCACAACATGCCCACAGCCAATTGGATGAGAAGAATCATCATCATGGTAATAAAGCTTGGCATCTTGCCCTCTTTTATTACGAACGCTTCTTAGATATCTCTCGACAATTTCTTCCGGAACCAAATGCGTTCCTTCATCTTTTAAAGCGCCTGCAAAAGCCATAACCATCCCAAGGTCGCCTCCCGGCGACCTTAATGCTCCTTCCGCTTGTTCAGGAGTATATCTGCCATCGATACACTCTATGCGACTATTGTTTGCCCTAGTTAAATTTTCTTTCACAAATTTTTCAACTTCCTCTTTTATAATTTTGTCAGACATGTTTTTCCCACAAGCAAAGATTATATAATAAATCTAAAAACGGGGCAATTATTTTGTGGGTGACGATGGAGTCGAACCATCCACCTCTTCTTTATCAGAGAAGCGTTCTACCGATGAACTAGCCACCCAAAACTTTATTTACCTTTCCTTTCTTTATCTCCTTGTCTTTTTGCGTACTGAATAATTAAATATTCTATTCCACCATTTATGAAAGATAATGCACCTAAATGTCCTAATCCGGGAACTAATATTAATCCTGCCCCGATAATCATTTGTGCCTTTGTAAGATTTATTAAAAACTTTCCCTCAGGCGCTATTTGTTCTTTTCCTGCCATATTTTTGAGGCGCGAAGGGGAATCGAACCCCTGTATATCTGTTCTGCAAACAGCTGCGTTACCTCTTCGCCACCGCGCCGCAAGGCTAGTATATCAAAAGTTTGAATTTATTTAAAGCTTTTTTATAAAAGCTTTGGGGCTTAATTATTTTTTCTCAACTTTTTCATCGCCACCCATTTGGTAATCATAGAATTTCTTTACTACCGGTCCTTTAAAAACATAATAAAGAGTTGCATAGATATTAAAGTAAAAATATCCAAAAACTCCGTCTTTTGCAACTCTTCTTAGAGAAAAATACATCTTAATTTTATTTGAATATTTAATTTTTAATTTGTGCCTCTTTGCTACTTGAAAAAAATATTGATCTTCAAAGACAAATACCGACTCATTATATCCACCCATTTTTAAAAAGGATTCTTTTTTAATCAAATTACCGGATGCGACCCCAAACGGTTTTCCAAATAGACTTGACACTATACAGATATAATTTTGAATTTTAAAATACATTTGCCATAAAATATTTGAAGTAATTGGGTATGAAAAAGGTATGATTAAATCCGCATCTTCTTTTTCTGCTTCTAAAAAACAGGCTTCCACAAAATTTTTTTTAACTAAATAATCCGCATCCATAAACACAACATAATCCCCTTTAGCTACTCTTCCTCCTGCGTTTCTTTGATGAGCTACATTTTTTCTTTCAACCTCTATAATTTCTAAATCTAATCTGTCTTTAAATTTATTTGCATTTTCAACAGTTTTATCATCGGATTTTCCATCGGCAACAATAATTTCAAAATTTTTTTTTGTCTGGTTTAAAAAAGATTCTAAAAGAAGAGGTAAATATTTTTCCTCATTTAAAGTAGGTACTACTATGGATAGCAACTTCATTATATTTATCTTATCAACTCCGTAACCTGTTTACAAACTGCTATAATCCTATATAATACATAAAATGAAAATTTCAGTCGTCATTCCTGCACATAATGAAGAAAAAAGAATCGGTAAATGTTTAGAAAGCCTTATGAATCAGAAAGAAAAACCCGATGAGATTATTGTGGTTAATAATAATTCTACAGATAAAACAGCAAAAATTGCCAAAAGTTATGGCGCAATAGTAATCAACGAGAAAAAACAAGGCATTAGCTTTGTTAGAAATGCAGGATTTAATCTGGCAAAGGGTGATGTCATAGTAAGGATTGACGCAGACACCACTGCTCCCACGGATTGGATCAAAAGAATAAAAAAAGATTTGAAAAGTGATAAAATTGGCGCAGTTTTTGGTCCTGCTTCATACTCAGACCTACCACTTCTTAATAAAACATCTACGCTTATTACAACCTATTTTTTTAACGTTTTTAAAATTTACCTTAAAAAACATTTACTTTTTGGCTTAAATATGGCTATTAAAAAAACCTTATGGGAAAAAGCAAAAAATGATTTATGTATGGACGACACAAAAGTCCACGATGATTTTGATTTAGCAATTCATTTATGGAAATATGGAGAAATTAAATTCGATAAAGACTTGCGGGTTAAAACTTCTCCCAGAAAATGGAAAAGCATTTATTCGGACGTTGAATATACTCAAAGACTTATAAAAATGCTAAAATCCCACAATCTTATTCTTCCAAAAATACTTGTAAAAAATAAGTATTTAAAAACAAAAACAATGCGTAGGATCTCAAAAACCTTCAATATAAAATAACTTCATTTCGTTAGACACCAAAAAACCACCGCAAAGGTGGTTTTTTAGATAAAAGTGAGGTCTTTCGACCAAAAAGTGGTAGGAAAAGCGAATAGTAGAGATTTACAAGAGCTATTCTCTCTTGGTGTTACGAGTTCATTGGTAGTTTAACTATTAGCTAAAAGCCAATAGCTATTTGCCAATTTTGCCGTTCATCTCTCTTTCTTACTCTCTAAATTGGGACGCGCCCAATTTAATTTTAGAAAGGAGGTGATCCATCCCCACCTTCGGGTAGGGATACCTTGTTACGACTTAAGCTTCATCGCCAATCTCTATCTCCCCCGCACTTTTTTCAACGAAATACTTCAAGCTTCTACATTAGTAAGCCTAAGGCGCCTTACGGCTTGCATTTTGGAAATTCCAAAAGCCTTCCTTAAAAAAAGTGCGGGGTTCGATAGCTACCGACTTTGCTGCCTTGCATATCAATCTATTGTTGCCAATAGTATGGACTATATCATCTTCCCAATACGGGAAGGTCAGCATATAAAGAACGCTTATATTTTGAATTGCTTCAAGTACGTTTCTTTAGGAGCAACTATTGCCCACAAGTCTCTACGGGGTCAAATTAAGAAGACGATAGATGATGGAAAATAGAAAATAGATTCTTGAAAATAGAAAATGGAATTTTTTCTACTATCCACTTTCTGCCTTCAAATTACTACCTTCTACCCTCTATCATCTACCGTCCAAAACTGACTTCCCTCGGTATTGTCCTAAACTTTAGGAGTTCACCGATATTAGCTGACTTTTTCCTAAAAACTCTCATTCTTAGGCCGCCTAAATAAGACGGGCGGTGTGTACAAGACCCGAGAACGTATTCACCGCAGCATGCTGATCTGCGATTACTACCGATTCCGACTTCATGGGGTCAGGTTGCAGACCCCAATCTGAACTGAGGCGAAATTTAAGGGATTCGCTTGCACTTGCGTACTTGCAGCCCGTTGTTTTTCGCCATTGTAGTGTGTGTGTAGCCCAGGACATAAGGGCCGTGCTGACTTGACGTCTTCCGCTCCTTCCTTCCCTGGAAAATCCAGGGACCGTCTCTAATGAATATTCAACATTAGACGCGGGTTGCGCTCGTTTCCCCACTTAAGGGAACACCTCACGGCACGAGCTGACGACAGCCATGCAGCACCTGTGGTACCATCCTTGCGGATTTCTTCCAGTTTCTTGGAAAATGTACGGTATCATGTCAAGTCCTGGTGAGGTTTTTCGTTTTGTCTCGAATTGAACCACACGCTCCACCGGTTGTGCGGGTCCCCGTCAATTCCTTTGAGTTTTAGCCTTGCGGCCGTACTCCCCAGGCGGTCTGCTTAACGCGTTAGCTTACGCCTCATCCGACAAGTCGGAAAAAGCTAGCAGACATCGTTTACGGCTAGGACTACACAGGTATCTAATCTGTTTCGCTCCCCTAGCTTTCGTGCCTCAGCGTCAGGAAAATCCCAGGTACCTGCCTTCGCCTTTGGTGTTCCAGTTAATATCAACGCATTTCACTGCTACATTAACTGTTCCGGTACCCCTGACAATCCTCAACATTAAAAGTATCGTATCCAGTTCCAAGGGTAAGCCTTGGTATTTAAGATACGACTTTTTAATGAGCCTACGCACACTTTACGCCCAATGAATCCGGATAACGCTTGCACCCTACGTATTACCGAGACTTCTGGCCCGGCCCGTTAAATAAAAAACTTAACTTACCGAACATGGACTATATCTTCACTCTTCTTACAGAGTGTTTCACGTGTAGTCTCTGAGGAGCCTCTGATTTAAAATCAAAGTTTCCTGCTGATTGTTTTGTAACCCTTATACTAGTCTCTAAGTTTTTTTGGGTTGGCTAGATATTGTTACTTTTAAAAAGTAATCTAGCATTTACAAAAGTTCCCAGCATATAGTGAAATTTATACTACGCGCCAAACCCAATTTAATGGGCCACGTAGTTAGTAGGTGCTTATTCTATAGTCCGTGAAGGGACTATCAAAAGGAGTTTACAACCCGAAGGCCTTCATCCTCCACGCGGCGTCGCTGGATCAGACTTTCGTCCATTGTCCAATATTCCCAGTTGCTGCCATCCGTAGATGTACTGCCCGTATCTCAGTGCAGTTGTGGCTGATCGACCTCTCAGTCCAGCTACCCGTCATCGCCTTGGTAGGCTTTTACCCCACCAACAAGCTGATAGGACGCAGGCTCATCTCTTGGCGGGCAGTTAAGCCCTTTATTCTTGCGAAACCATGGAATATTACCCCCTCTTTCGAGAGGCTATGTTCCACCTAGAGGTAGATTCCTACGCGTTACTCACCCGTCTGCCACTCTCGCGCAAAGCACGAGAAAGTCCAAAGTTTGTAAAGTTTTTAAAGTTATAAAGTTATTGACTTTATGAACTTTTTACTTTATGAACATTATGAACTCTCTTGTGCTTCGCACAAGCGTTCGACTTGCATGCTTAAGGCACGCCGCCAGCGTTCATCCTGAACCAGGATCAAATTCTCAAAAAAATTTGACTTTGTCAAATTTTTGCAGTCCGCCGATAAAGTGCACTTTGAGCCGCGCTACGAATAGTAGGTAAGGCGAAAAGTAAACTTAGGCGGGCAAAAAATCAACGCAGTCGTTGTTAGATTATCTTTAAGGAATTAATCTAACAAAAATTCCTACCACTTTCTGATCGAGGAGCTTTGCTCCGAGATTAGTCCTCCAAAGAATTGCAGCATGAGTCACGTCAAACGTGATCGAATGCTAAAATCTGGAGGATTGATCGAAACTACTCCTATCCAAAAAGTTTATCCTCACTTTAGAATGTGCTATTCAGTTTTTAAAGAGCAAAATGTATGATCCTCCCCCAGTCTTACCGTTCGCCTTTTCAGTACTATTCGTACACGGCTCACGGAGCGACTTTTGGAGGATAATGCGCTATTTTTAATTTACCAAAGAGCATTAAAAATCCCGCCAAAGGCGGGTTTACTTCCCAAAACTTTGGCAAAGACGTTTACATAGCAAAATCTATTATAGTCAATTTGAGGCGATTGTCAAGGCGGAAAAGTAGCTAATTTTATTATTTTTCTAAAACCAACATTGTCCAGGCAAAAGGAAATCTTTTTGCTAAAATTTTGATGTGCGAACCTGCATTTTCTTTTACAAATTTTGGAAAATTGAACATTGTCCAATGATTAATATGTTCTATATCATTGCCCAATCTTGACCAATTCTTGCCTCTAACAAGCTGAGCAAACATAAAAAACGGCTCGTTAGGTACCGAAACTACTAAATATTTTTTTGACACTCTAACAAGCTCTTTTAAGGCTTTCTCCGGTTCTTCCAAATGCTCTAACACTTCCGTACATAAAACTAAATCAAATGAATTATCTTTATAGGGAAGTTCATAGATATTGCCCTGAGTGATTTTGATATCGGGATAAACTTTTTTACCAAGCTCAATTGCATCTCTTGAATACTCCAATCCTTCAAGTTTATTACCGATTCCCCGTTCTCTTAGGCGGTTTAGAGTAAAACCCTCACCGCACCCAACATCTAAAATCGAATCAACTTTTTTTAATGAAACTAAATTAACCAAATGTCTGAAAAAATTCCATAAAAGAAATCTTTGAATAGGATTTCTGTGTGTATGTTTTTTAAAGTTATCTGTTTTTTGCATTATAAATTTTTTACTGCGTGATAAGAAACAATTCCTAAAGAAATTATAACATTTAAAGATGTATTTACCCCAAACATGGGAATTTCGGCAATTGCATCGCACATTTCAAGAGTTTCTTTTGAGCAACCGGTTGTTTCATTTCCGACAACAAAAGCAAGCGGAAGTTGATAATCAATTTTCGTATAAGGAATGCTCTTGCTGTCTTGCTCAACCGCAATAATTTTGACTTTCGAATTTTGACTTTTGAGTTCATGGATAGCTTCAACCGCAGTTGGAGCGTAGCTCCACGCTACCCACTCTGTCGTATTAATTGAAGCCTTTTTGATGCGTGGATTAGGCGGAGTTTCTGTAACGCCGCAAAGATATATTTTTTTAACACCAATAGCATCCGCTAAGCGAAAAATTCCGCCCACATTATAAGTATCTAAAATATTATCTAAAATAAAATAAATTTCACGTCTTTTAATTTTAGCAAGCTCTGCTTTTGAAGGCACAGTAGTCCGTAATTCCTTTGCCACAAGTTTCATAGATGCAATTATACTAGATTTGACAACAACTAGCAGCCTGATATAATGCGCTTTAGCTTATTATGGCTTCAAACTTATCAAATAGTCCTTTTTCTCCTTTGGCTAATGCGCTGATTAAAGCCTTTGAAGAAAAACAGGAAATAACAACCGATAAAAAAATTTCGGTAAATATTTTAGTCACAAAAGTTGCTTCATATTACGAAAAACTTAGAACCTCAATGGATTACGGCAACGAAGAAACAATTTTAAGAAGAGCAACTGAAAGAATTTTAAAAAGATTACTTGTTTTAGATACCGACCCGACATCCTTAGCCAAAGACTTAGTCAGAGAACTTATTTGGGCAAGCTATTTTAAAGACGACACAGTGCCTGAATCTATCACAAAAAAAGTTTCAGACTCAATCAGACTTCATTTAGAACTTAAAGAAAAAGTTTCAAAGCTAAAATTGAATCAAGAAATTGATCTTAATCAATTTATTATTCAGATTTTGTCTTGCGAAATCTATACAATCTTAGCTCCAAATAACCCCCGTGAAGCAATGGCAAATTTTATGTTTCAGGTTTTAAAAGACAGCGTTGAAATAACCGATGATTCAAAGCAAACAAAGGATGTGCAAGTTTTTATAGCTATCAGAAAAAATTTCGCAAGAGACGATATTGCATTTTTAAGATATAAATTATTTGTTCAAATCTTTGGAAGACTAACCGATGCTAACCTTAATCAAACAATCTCAAGCTTCCCCGAAGGTTTAAATGAAATTATTTATCAGCTTTCTTATCCAAGAAAAGATAGAATTTTTAATCATATTAAAAGAAAAACACCGCCATTTTTAATCCTTTACGACCTGTTACGACAGGAACAAACTAACTTAAAAGAACTTATTAAAAACCAGGAAAACTTTAAATCAGTAATCTATGCCATTTGTAATACGAGGTACAATGGTATTAAAAATAAAGTAAGAACCGCAATTATCCGAAGTTTTATATTTATTCTTTTTACCAAAGCTTTTATGGCGCTTTCCATCGAAGGAGCATTTGAAAGAGTATTTTACGGAAGCGTACAATGGGGATCAATTGCGCTAAATACCATAGTTCCACCTGTTCTTATGGTAATTGCCGGCATGGGCATAAAAACACCGGATGATAAAAATTCCCATATAATTTATTTGGATATTTATAAGTTATTGCTTGAAGAAAATCCAAAAATTACAGAACCTATTTCTTTAAAATTAAAATCCACAAGCGCAAAAACAATTAAGGATTATGTATTTTCAATACTTTGGTTTTTAAGCATTTTCTTGATTTTTGGAGCAATTAGTGCAATTCTTTCTAAACTTCACTTTAATGTCTTAAGTCAAGCTATATTTTTATTCTTTATAGCTATAATTTCATTTCTAACCTACAGAATTTATCAAACAGCAAGCGCTTATACGGTGATATTTAAAAAAACCCTTTTAACACCCGTTCTTGATTTCTTCTTTGTTCCAATTATTAGAGTCGGACGAAGTTTTACCGAAGGTATTGCGCAAATAAACTTTATTTTAATCATCATTGACTATATTATCGAAACACCTTTTAAGGGTATCGTTGGATTCTTTGAACAATGGTTTTCCTATTTGGCTGCAAAACGGGAAGAGTTGGAATAACTTGACAAGCATTACACCACGTGAACTATAATAAAAGATACTTTATGACAGCTACAGGACACGCTTTAATCGGAACAGTAATAGCCGCAAAAGTTGGAAATCCCACACTTGCAGTGCCAATTGCAATTGCTTCACATTTTTTAGCGGATGCACTGCCTCATTGGGATACGGGAACTAATAAGGCAGGAAAGAGCAAACGAACCTTTTTTATAGAATCTTTCTTTGATGTTTTACTTGGATTTGTTCTATCATGGCTTTTAATAGTTTGGATTTTCCCTGCAACAAATCTTATTTATGCGTTTTTGATTATTATTATGGCTCAGCTTCCGGACTGGCTGACCGCCCCATACCTTTTCTTTAACATGAAATTCTTCCCCTTTAAAAATATCTACCACTTCCAGAAAAAATTCGACACAACCCTAGGACTTCCCTGGGGGTTTATCAATCAGGCAGCTGTAGTTTTAGCCTTAATCTTCTTTGGCCGGATGCTCTAGTTGAAAACGTGAAACTAATTAATTTTTATCAAAAACTGCCCAAATCTTTAACCACAGTTACCCCGTTTTCTAAACTCTTAACAATAACTTTGTTTATTGCTCTTCCACTCTTTTGTTTTTATCTTGGTCTTAACCTTGGGTTATCTTCCAAGGAACAATTTCAAAATAATCAACAAACAGTCTGCACAATGGAAGCAAAACTTTGCCCTGACGGCTCAAGTGTTGGAAGAACAGGTCCAAAATGTGAATTCGCCAAATGTCCTGAACAATCTACTCCTACTCCAACTTGCAAACCAAGGCCTGCATGCTTAGATGCAACTCCAAGATGTATGATACCCGAAACTTCTGACATGTGCCCGAAAGCAGATCAAAAACCCGTTATTGGAACAGACTGTAAACTTGGCGGATGCAGCAATGAACTTTGTCAAAATGAATCAGACGAACCAATAGCGAGTGCTTGTATTTATAAAACTTCTTATGCTTGCTATAAAACAGCAAGATGCGAAAAACAAGCAAGCGGAAAATGCGGCTGGACTCAAACCACCCAACTTTCAACTTGCCTTAATAATTCAAAATAACTTATCCTGTGGTTTTAACAAGATTTTCTTTTGGATTCTTGATATCTTCAAGTTTCCAGGCAGCAAATGTGCAGGCGGGGTAATTACTGCAACCATAGAAACGGCGGCCTTTTTTAGTCTTTTTGAATATAATTCTTCCTCGCCCGCCATCGCTACGCTCAGGCGTTGCGGGCGGGGCTCCATTACCACATTTTGGACAAGGAATATTCGTATCTACTATAAATGGTTTTGTAAATTTGCAAGTTGGAAAATTTTCGCATGCCATAAATTTACCAAATCTTCCAATTCTTATTATTAAATGTCCTTTATCTTCCGAACAAATTTCATCTGTTTTTTCAACTTCTATTTTTACTCTTACTGCTTCTTTAACTTGACCCAAGGATTTCTCAAAAGGAGTATAAAAATCTTTAATTACCGGCACCCATTTTTTTGTTCCGTTTGCAATATCATCTAAACTCTCCTCCATTGCTGCTGTAAAAGGAATATCATCAATTGTTGAAAAATTCGTAACCAAAAAATCATTTACGGCAACGCCAACACTTGTCGGAAAAAACTTTCCTTCGTTTTTTTCTATATATTGCCTTGATTCAATTGTTGAAATAATCGTTGCATAAGTAGAAGGTCTTCCGATTCCTTTTTCTTCCAAAGTTTTAATTATCGAAGCGTCATTATATCTTGGCGGAGGAGGGGTTTCGTGAAATTCGCTTAAAACAGAAACAAAATCAAGTTTTTCATTTGCTATAAACTCAGGCAATCTATTATCGTTTAGGGCAGCCGGATTTATTTTTAAAAATCCGTCAAATACTAATACGCTTCCGTTAGCCTTTAAACGATATTCGGAGTTTTGATTTTTGATTTTTGATTTTTGATTTTGAGAGTCCACAATTACAGATGTAGACTCGGTAACCGCATCTGCCATCTGTGTTGCCAGTGTCCTTGCCCAAATAACATCATAAAGTTTTCCGTATTGAATTCCCAGCTGATTGCTAACGACTGATGGCAAAACGCTAATCTTGGCAGGTCTTATTGCTTCGTGAGCTTCCTGAGCATTTTTTTGAGTTACTTTGTAGTATCTTGGCTTTGGAGGCAAATATTTGTCTCCAAATTCTTTTTTTACATAATCGCTCATCGAAACCCTTGCGCTTTCTGAAATTGCAGGTGAATCGGTTCTATGATAAGTAATATAACCTTCTTCATAGAGCTTTTGCGCCAAACCCATTGTTCTTCTTCCGGAAAGCCCCATTCTTCTTGCGGCATCCTGCTGTAAAGTTGAAGTTGTATATGGCGGAGGCGGAGTTCTTTTTATTTCCTTTTTGATAACATCTAACACCATGAAATCTTTTGTTTTTAAATCCTCTTCAATTTGTTTTGCTTTTGCCTCTGTATCAATTAAAGTCTTTGCATAGTTATATTCCCCATCGTATAAATTAAGCTTTTGGGAAATTTCAATTTTTCCCGCCTGCAACGCTTGTGCTTGCACTGCGGGCAGGTTACCATCAATTTCAATAAGTTCGAAAGCTACTCCGTCGGATTTAAGATTTAAGATTTTAGATTTAAGATTTACACTTATTGTCCAATAATTTTCTTTTTTAAACTTTTCTATTTCTTTTTCCCGCTCGACAATCAAACGGAGCGCAACCGATTGAACCCTTCCTGCTGATAATCCTCTTCTGATCTTTTGCCACAAAATAGGCGAAAGTTTGTAGCCGACCAAGCGGTCAAGAACCCTTCTTGCGGTTTGCGCGTCAACCAAATTCTGATCAACTTCTCTTGGATGCTTAAAAGCTTCTTCAATTGCTTCTTTTGTAATTTCATGAAAAACAATTCTAGAAATAGACGGTAGATGATGGATAGTAGAAGATGGATTTTTGAAGTTTGAAGTTAGAGGGTCGATTTTCTTTCGTTCTATTCTCAATTTTCTATCTTCAACTCCCACCTTCAATCTTCTATCTTCTATTGTCAATATTTGCGCAACGTGCGAAGCGATTGCTTCCCCCTCTCTGTCTGGATCGGTTGCAAGAATTATATTATCAACACCTTTACTTAAACTTTTAATTTCTGACAAAATCTTTTTTTTATCAGGCATCATCTGATAATTGGGTTTAAAATCATGCTCAAGATCAACCCCAAGTGTGCTTTTAGGCAAATCCATAACGTGCCCCATCGAAGCAATGATTTCGTAATCCTGCCCTAAAAATTTCCCGATTGTCTTTGCTTTTGTTGGCGACTCTACTATTACCAAGTACTTCATAATTTTCACCTGTCCTGTTAAAATTGCTCCGTGAGCCGTGTACGAATAGTACTTAAAGGCGAACGGTAAAACTTAATAGGATAAACTCTTTTTACTCTAAAGAAGTATACATGACCTTGTCAAGTATTAAAGATTTTGTTATTATTATTGCGTACTAACACGTTAGTACGCAAAGATTAAATAAATATGGTTAGGAAAGTTTTTAGAGTCGGACATTCTGTTTGTGTAACATTAGATAAAAAAATGCTTTTAAGTCTTGGTATGGATGGACTCACCCAGGTTTGGGTTGAACCGGACAAAAATAAAAAACAAATAATTATAAGAAAACGCAGCGAAAACGACTGGTAATTTGACACAATGTTCAATTTCTGAAACACTTAAATCGCAATGGACAATCAAAATCCTAATCAGGAACCAAATTTACCTAATACGCAAAATCCTGCAGTTACCCAAACTCCTATTCCCAAATCTGAACCTCAATCAGCTCAAGCCCCTAAACCATCCTCAAAGCTAAAATATACGCTAATAATCCTCGGCATATTAGAAATTCCTCTCTCAGTTATCTATTTATTATATATGCTTCCGTATTTACTTGAATATAAAATTATTAATGTTCCTCTAGAACCTATTTATTACTTCACATTATTCATTTTATTAATTTCTTTGTTTACTGCAATTACCCAAATAATAATAGGCGTATCCTCTTTGCATCTAAAACTCGGAAGGACAAAAACAGTTATGATTATTATTTTAGGAATTTTTTCGTCTGGCTTACTTCCCGTATTGAATCCCTTTTCTTTTGTAAGCTCACTATATTCAGTTACTTATCGCTTGAATCATCCCCCAACTACAATGATTTCGCCTACAAAAATACCTCTGAAATTAATTGCAATTCCTCAAGTAGATAAATCCGGTTGGAAAATTTATAACGATAAGTATATATCTTTAAAATATCCCCCATCTTGGACAATTAAATTTTCTACTCCATCAGCTAATCAGGAGAATCTTGAAAAATTCGTCAAAATTCAAGATATTGAACTTTCCGGCAAAGAAGGAAAAGTTTCTGTACATTGGCTTGATGTATGGAATGCTCCAGTATGTACAAGCGAACCAAATTTGTGGAGAGAAATTAGAGTTGACAACTCAGTCTTAAGTGTATGTTATAAAAATGAGGTTGGAAAAGAAACTTGGCAAGATCTAAATAAGATATTCAATTCTTTTGGGTTTCAAATAAATGCCGAATCTAATACTAGTTTAGAGGCAGAAAGAAATATTATTTTAGGCATTATATCAACTTTTAAAACATCTCCTATATTTACCGAGATTAAACTATAATTTTAGAATGTAAAGAGTAATTGCCACCTGAATTTTTTATAATCCCCTTTATCTCCATCATCGAAAGTAAAATTCCTGCTTTTGAAGAATCCATTTTTAGCTTTCTAACAATTTCGTCAAAATGCAAAGCTTCGTTTTCCAAAAGATCAATAATCTTTTTCTCTTCTTTCGTGAGGTTTCCAAATTTTGAATTTTGAATTGTACTTTTTAGTTTTGACTTTTGAATTTTGAATTCCTTTAATATATCTTCCGCATCCACCACTAGTTTTGCTCCCCGTTCTATTAACTTCAACGGCGCTTTAGAGAGAGATGAAGTAATCGGCCCGGGAATCGCAAAAACCTTGCGTTTGAATTTGAATGCGTAATCTGCAGTAATAAGACTTCCCGAATCTGCTGCCCCTTCTGTAACTAAAACGCCCAGAGAAAGCCCTGCGATAATTCTGTTTCGGGAAGGAAATGAACCCTGCGTTGGCGATTGTCCTAAGGGAAATTCCGAAACTATAATTCCATTATTTTCCAAAATTTTATCGTAAAGCTGTTCGTTTGAACTTGGAAAACATAAGTCCACACCATTTCCTAAAACCGCAATTGTTTTGCCACCGGCTTCAATCGCGCTTGAGGAAGCAACAGCATCAACGCCCATTGCAAGACCTGAAACAACTGTGAATCCCGACATTGCAAGCTCTTCTGAAAATAATTTCGTCACAACACTACCGTAATTTGTAATCTTACGCGTTCCGACAACTGCGATTGTTTTTTCTAAATTTACTTTTGAAATGTCTCCTTTTACGTATAAAACAATCGGTGGATTTTCAATCTCTTTTAAAAGTTTTGGATATTCTTTATCACAAAGCGCGATAAACGAGGCTTTTTTGTATTTTAGCTTTTCAAGATAGCTTTCGATGTCTAATTCACTTCTTGCCTTCTCGAGTTTTTGAATTGACCTTTCACTCAAACCTGCCTGTTTTAAATCTGCTGCCGATGCGAACCAAGCTTTTTCGGCAGTTTTAAAATGCCGCAAGATTAAAATAAAAGTTTTCGGACCGATTCCATTTATCAAAGAAAAAGCTAAATAATAATCTCTTTCCATATTGACATTAATTACCTTAGTTGTAGAATACCAGAAATGAGATCCGTAATTAAATATTCATTTTTTGCATATATACTTCTTGGATTTCTTTTCTTTTATGAAATTAATCTTGCTTTAAATGCGAAAAATGTTTTGGAAAAAAAAGTTAAAGGAATTTCAACTCAAATAAAAGAAATCGAAGCCTATCAAGAAGAGATTTCAAATTTTAATGCCTCAGAATGATATTAGCGGGAAAACCACTCTTCCAAAATCTTTTTTGCAATTGGGGCGGCAATATTACTTCCTTCACCAGATTCTTCTGCTAAAACCGTGACGACAATTTCGGGATTATAAGCCGGCGCAAAAAGCGTAATCCAGGCATGAGGTTTAGTACTGATTCCACCATGTTCAGCAGTTCCTGTTTTACAAGCAATTACCACACGTCGATAATCCGCTGATGCAGAAGCAACAGGCAGTATATTCTTATTATCAATTCTTAATTCTGAATTCTTAATTCTGAATTCGAATAACGGCCAGGCAACTCCACCGGGTTGACAGGCTTCTATCATTCCCTGTCTTATTAAATCTGTTGAATGTTGATCTAATAAGTTTTGATTTTTGATTTTTGATTTTTGATTTTTGAGCAAATGAGGCACGTATAATGAGCCCTCATTTGCTATCGCCTGTGTCCAACCGTTAACCTGCAAAGGTGTGGTCAAAAGATAACCCTGCCCGATTCCATAATGATACGTATCTCCTAAATACCACTGCTCGCCAATTACACTCTGTTTCCAATTTCTGGTTGGCACTGTTCCCGATTCTTCTCCTTTTAAATCTATACCCAATTTTTTATCAAGACCAAATTTAAAAGCAGTATTAGAAATTTTATCAACGCCGATTTTTTCTGCTAATTTATAAAAGAAAATATCATTTGAGCGCTTTATTCCTTTAACAACATTTACATTTCCATCTTTTCCGCCGTAGCCCGTGTAATACCAGTTAGAAAAAGAAAATGCGCCAACATTTAAAACTCCTGTATCTTCAATTTCATAATTTTGGTCAATTATCTTATTCTCAAGTCCTGATGCCGCAACAACTAATTTAAAAGTTGAGCCGGGCGGATAAACCCCAGCAATAGCTCTATTTAAAAGCGGCTGATTTTTTGAGTCTAATAAGATATCGCTTAAAGTTAAATAACTGCTACCTGTTGAAATTCTGTATGAGCTTTCCATCGTAAAAAGATTCGGATCAAACGAGGGTCTTGATAAAAACGCAAGGATTTCGCCTTTTGGGGTTGAAACAATTATCGCTCCTCTTGTAATATCTTTTGTCGCCTCATATGCTGCGTTTTGAAGTTTTGCGTCTAAAGTTACTTGGATATTCTTACCTGAAATTGGATCCTCCTGTCCTAATTTTCTAATTAACTCCCCTTTTGCATTAACCTCATAAAGCTGCTTACCGTCTGTTCCTTTGAGCAATGCCTGATACTCCTGCTCAAGACCTGATTTTCCAATAATATCTCCGCCCTTATAAGATGAATATTCAGGAGATGCAAGTTCTTCTTTGGAAATTTGCCCTATGTAGCCTACAACATGAGAAAAACTTTCTTTATAAGGATATTGCCTTAAGCTATCCACCTCTAAACCCTTCTTACCTGCGGCAATCTTAGACAAAGCTTCTGTTTGCGTGAGTAAAACTGTTTTATTATTTATAATTTCTCTAAATCCGGGCACATTAAAAACTAAAGGAGTGCCAAATCTATCAAAAATAATTCCTCTTGGCGCATGGATTACAACTGTCTTTGTTCTGTTGCTGTCGGAAAGATATCTATAATAGTATCCTTTGATAACTTGAAGTAAAAATAAACGCGAGGATAAAACCACAAATAAAACTAAAAATGACAAGGGTAAAAGTAAATCCCTGCTGCTTGGTTTTTTTCCCTCGTAATCATATTCTTTTCTTCTGCTTGAATCTTTTAAAATATAGTCCGGGAATGCAACACCTGTTTTAGTCATAGTGCGATAATTTTAAATTTTAAATTCTTAATTTTTAATGAATGTTTCAATTCTTTAATTTTAAAATTGGGACATTTGGATTTGACCCGCCTGCAACGCTTTGCATAGCAATGCGGGCAGGTTAGAAATTAAAAATTAGAAATTAGAAATTTGTTTTTTATTAATGAATTTTTTAAAAAATAAAATACTACCAATCCAATAATGGAACTCAAAATTGCCTGCGATAGCACATTATTATTGTATCCCATAAATAATAAAAAACCCAGGCTTCCTAAAAATGATGCAATCAAAATAAAACTCGCGGTTTTTATTTCAAATTTTTTCTGATAGAGCAAAACCAAAAATAAAAATACTGTGAAAAACAAACTGGATAAACCAACAGTCTTAAATAAAGTTAAATCTAAAAAAAGCCCAAAAGCAAAGCCAAACAAAAATAAAAAGTTTTCCCTGTAAATTACCATCAGACAAAGAAGACTAATTAACACAAGCGGGATTGTAGTAAGCGTTGTTTCTAATAAAAGAGCAAAACTTAATAGAATAATACTTAAAAATTTCATTACTATTCAGGGATTTATGATTATAAAAACAGCATTTAATTTTGTTAAATCAACCAGTTGTTTTACTTTGGCTTTTTGAAAAAGATCACTCGCGTTTTTACTAACCGAGGCTATTTTCCCTACAATTAGACCCTTGGGGAATCCCTCTCCTTTTTGATTAACATCTCCCTTTGTTACAACTAAATCATCTTTTTTTAAACTCTCGGAAAGCAAAATATTATCAAAAATTAACCCCCCTCCTCCCCCTCCTTTTACAACTCCCAAAGCATTTGTCTCAAGAGAACTTGCCGTAAAAGAGGAAGAAGAATTTGTTATCAAAAGAACACTTGATAAATAATTAGAAGTCTTTATAACTTTTCCTATTAAATTATCTTTATAAATAACCGCTTGGCCCACTTTTACACCATCAGCTTGCCCCCTATTTAAAGTTAGGGTTTCCGGAACCGATATTCCAGGTATTAACCCCGGCGCGCCGATAACTCCCGCAGGTAAAAGACTGGTGCTTCTGATATTTACTGTTTGGAACTGATCTTGCAAAGCTTTATTATCTCCTTCAACTTTTTTTAAATCCGCAAGTTTTTTTATTAAAAGCCTGTTTTCATCTTCTAATAATTTAAGTTTTGAAGAAGAACCAATATTTATAACACTCGAATATATTCCGTATGTTAAAGACTGAACCGGCGCAAAAACTACCTGAACAATGGAATTAACAGGCTTTAAAAAACTGACTTTTGAAGAAAAAAGTAGAAGTAAGGAGATACAAAAAAAAATTATAAAATATAAAAAGTAACTGCTTCTTTTCTGCATGCACCCATTTTAGCTTTTTTAGAAAACAGATACAAGCTTACCTTGCATGTTTTATTTTTGACGAGAAGTTCTTTTTGGGGTAAACGGTTCCATTCCAGATTCCTTTATGTTATATATTGCTTCACTTAAACCCTCTGGTTTGGATATATCAACGGGGAAGATGGGGTTTGTAATAATTGAGCTACCATCAAGAATAAAAATGTCATACGGAATATTTCTTTTTCTTCCAAAATCATCCACTGCTATACTAAAACAGTTAATTAAAGCGGTATAAATTAATCTTCGCACCATATTTTCATCAATCGCTCCCTCAAGAAAGCCGTTTTCGTATCTTTGTTCATAAACAAATGGAGGTTTTCTTTTATCCTTGGATCTTGACACGTATACGATGTAGTAATCTATTCCCCTTGGTATGGTTTCTCTTTGTAGAAATGCAGCTATTTGTCTTCCTTTTGGATCCAAAATTACTCTTTCTCGAAATTTAACGAAAGAATCAACTTGTTCAATTTGAGGATCTTGAATTTCTCGTTTCCCCGTACCGCCCATAAATGCCGTTGTTATAGACTTCCCCATTACTACTAGTTTTCTCCTAACAAAACCACTCCCTTTATTGAATCTTGAATCTAAGGTGCCTTCAAATCGTTCAAGATTACGCGGCCCTGCTTGATCAACAATTGTAAGCCTATCTCGATTCGCATCTGCTGTTGGCATTCCGGCATTTCTTAATTGCTCTTCAAGTGTTTGCCGTCCAACCGGTTCATTTTTAGATAGAATTGAACCCTTATGTCCTTCTGGCATATTAAATCAATCTTAATAAAAATATAAAGCAATATCAAATTACAGGAGTATTTTAGTGAAGCTCGTATATGCCTGCTCGCCTCTGGAGAGACGTTGGAACCTATTTTAATCCGCCGATGACTTTAACGCGCTGCAAAAGTAAATCATCCTCTAAAACTTTACCCGTTCCTCTGACAACGCTTGTTAACGGGTCTTCACTTCTGATAACAGGGATATGGATTCTATCAACAATTAAGTGATCGAGACCGGGAAGCATTGAGCCTCCGCCTGTTAAAAGCACTCCATGTTCTAAAACATCGCTGGTTAATTCAGGCGGCGAATCCTCTAACACTCCTGCAACCGCATCAATAATTTGAGTTAAAATAGGAGACAAAGCTTCTCTAACTTCGATTTCTGAAATTCTTAAAGACTTTGGAAGCCCTGTTTCTATGTCTCTGCCTCTTATAACCGCCAATTTTTCCTGCTCTTTTGCATCCTGATTCCTGCCTGCCGGCAGGCTGGTTTTTTTCTTTACATCATAGGCAGAGCCTATTTGTATTTTTAAATCCTCTGCTGTTTTTTCTCCAATTAAAAGTCCATGCCTTAACCTAATATAATGGGAAACTGCGCTATCCATATCGTCTCCTGCAGTTCTTAATGATCTTGAAACAACAATTCCGCCCAAAGATATAACTGCGATTTCGGTTGTTCCGCCTCCTATATCAACTACCATAACACCTGTTGGCGCAAAAACAGAAATATTTTCTCCGATTGCCGCTGCCATTGGCTCTTCTATTAAATAAGCCTCTCTTGCTCCTGCTGTTAATGCCGCTTCCCAAACCGCGCGTCTTTCAACTTCGGTTACAGATGAAGGAATTCCGATTACAACACGTGGTCTTGAAAAAGCCATTGGAACCGACTTTCCTACTTCATGAACTTCTTGAATATAGTGGGTAATCATCGCAAGTGTTGCATCAAAATCCGATATTACGCCGCCCCTTAAGGGTCTGACTGTAATAATAGATGCGGGGGTTTTACCGACCATTTTTTTAGCTTCGGTTCCAATGGCAATAACTTTTTTAGTTTTTTTATGCATGGCAACAACCGAAGGTTCTCTAATAACAATTCCTTTGCCTTTAACAAATACCAAAGTATTAGCCGTACCCAAATCAATACCTATATCGTGGGAAAAAAATGAAAACAATTTATTAAACATAACTTAAAAATTTCTAATTCTTAATTTCTAATTTCTAATTAAATCTAAATATCTTAATTTAAAAATTGAAACATTGAAGCATTCATTAAAAATTGAGAATTGAAAATTAAAAATTTCTCTATCATAATAGCATCTTGCACGAGTTTTTCCAATATGCTACGATAACTAAAATCCAAGATGAAATTATTTAATTTTTGTAATAAAGTAATCGAATATTCTTTTTACCTTCTGTTTTTCCTTGTTCCTCTTGCGTTTACAAGCGACACTTCCGAACTTTTTGAATTTAACAAGCTCTGGGTAACTTTTATCTTAACCATTGTTATAGGCACTGCCTGGATTACAAAAATGATTATCAAAAAGCAATTCCGTATCCAAAAAACATTGCTTGATATTCCAATCGCGCTATTTTTGGGTTCTGAAATAATTTCTACATTTTTATCTTTAGACATGCACACTTCGCTCTGGGGTTATTATTCAAGATTTAACGGCGGACTTTTTTCAATTCTTGCCTATATCTTCCTTTATTATGCTTTTGTTACCAATCTAAAAGACGAAGAAAAAACAAACGTAAATAAAGCTTTTGATGTTAAAAAACTTTATATTTTCCTTGGCGCAATTGTTATTTTTATTGTCGGCTTTTTGATTTCATCTCAAATTAAAGCAAGCGACTCGGCAGGAATTCCCCTACAAATGCTTGCAACACTTTTAACAGCCATTGCTTCATTTGCGGTTTTTATGAAGGCTGCTCCGAGTAGCATACTAAAAAAATCATTTTTTGCCATATTTTCATCCGCAATTATAGTTATTCTATGGGGAATTCCATCACATTTTGGCTACGACCCAACCTGTCTTTTGTTTAGAAACACTTTCGATGTTTCATGCTGGACAGCAGATTTTCAACCAAAAGTACGTATTTTTTCAACACTTGGACAACCTGCCTGGCTTGCCGCTTATCTTGCTGTAATACTTCCGGTTTTAATTGCTTTCTTTATTAACTTTTTAAAAACACATGGTATGCCAAAAGTAAAAAGCTATAATTTTGCACTTTTAGCAAGCTCGGGCGTATTAATCGCGGGTTTTTACTTGGCTTTGCTTTTTACCCAATCAAGAGCTGCAATCGCCGGATTCTGGGTTACTTTACCCATACTTTTAGCTTCATATTTTTGGCTCTATCTAAAACCTGATTTTTCCTTAAAAAAATTATCTTTAGACTTTAAAATTTTAGTATTCATTTTAGCTTTAATAGCAGGCATTACTTTTTTTGCCGGGCAGCCATTTGGACAATTACAAAAATTCACTCTTAAAGGACTCGAAGCGCGCTTTGCAAAACCCACTACGACAAAACAAGTTGCAAAACCTGCTGCACCGGTGGAACCCCCCGGCGTAACCCAAGAATTCGGAGGCAGTGATTCGGGCAAAATTAGACTTTTAGTCTGGAGAGGTGCCATTGATATCTGGAAAAACAATCCTATTTTTGGCAGTGGCCTTGAAACCTACGCTTTTGCTTATTATCAATACAGACCTGCAGCACATAATTTGGTCTCGGAATGGCAATTTTTATACAACAAAGCCCACAATGAATTCTTAAATTATTTGGCAACAACAGGTACTGTCGGTATTGTTACCTATCTTTCCATGATAGGCGGGTTCTTGTTTATCTCCATTAAACATCTTTATAAAAAGAGAAAAAAGCTTTCCGGAGAAGATTTCATAGCCATTTCTTTACTTGCGGGTTACGGCGGCATACTTATTACTAATTTTGCGGGTTTTTCAGTTGTAATTATCAATATCTTCTTTTACTTAATTCCCGCATTTGTATTTTTGCTTTTGGGTTTAATAAATTATGACAAATCATATTCTTTTTCTTTTTCTAAAAAAGAACTCTATGCATTAAATATTCCTCAAAAAATTTTAGTTGTAGTTACTCTCATTATTTCTTTGTATCTTCTTTTAACACTCACCAATTTCTGGAATGCCGACAGAAAATACTATTTCGGCATGAATTATGACAGGGCCGGAGATTATCAAAGAGCTTATACCTTTTTGAAAGACGCTATTGCTATGCGCCCAAGCGAACCTGTATTTAAAGACGAATTTGCTTACAATAATGCAGTTTTAGGAAGCGCAATTATATCTCAAAGCGCGCAGCAAAAAGAAAACCAACAACAAAACATTGAACTTGCAAAACAACTAATTAACACTGCGATTAAAACGACCAATGAAGTAACAGCCAAACATCCAAACAATATAGTTTTTATTAAAACAAAAGTAAGAGTGTTTTATACACTTTCTCAAATTGACCAAACATATTTACCTTTAACGCTAGAGGCAATTAAAGCCGCTCAAAAATTAGCGCCAACCGATGCAGATGTTTCCTATAACTTAGGCGTTTTATATGGACAAACAGGTGATTCTCAAAATGCTGTCAAAACACTTGAAAACACAATTAAATTAAAGCCGGATTATTCAAAAGCATATTATGCTTTAGCAATTTTTTATCACCAGCTCGCAGTTGATCAAAAAGGAGTTATTGTAAATAAAGAATATAATGACAAAGCAATTGAAGAAATGAAGTTATTAATAAAATACTTCGGTCCAAATCAACAAGCCCAAGATGCAATAAAAACTTGGAGCGGAAGCAAGCTCTAAGGGCTTGCTGAGCTCGCCTGCTTGACAGGCGAGGACTGCTCCCCCGCTAGGGACAAAACATTTGAAACTTATGTTAAAAATACTAAGCGCTCCAAATCCTGTACTCTCCGGAGAAACAAAATCCATTTCAAAAATAGATAAAGATATATTGGATTTCATTGAAGGAATGAAAGAGTCGTTAGAAAATGCAACCGATCCTGTTGGCGTTGGACTGGCCGCACCCCAGGTTGGACGATCTTTAAAAATCTTCATTGCAAAACCATCGGTAAAATCTAAAATTTCTGTTTTTATTAATCCCAAAATAATTAAAAAAACATCCCTGCAAAATACAAAAAATGGAGAAAAGATTAAAAAACTTGAGGGCTGCTTATCTTTACCCGATATCTGGGGTGAAGTTTCAAGATATGATGAAATTTCTCTGGAATTTCTAAATGAAAATGGAATAGTTCACAACAAAAAATTTAAAGGGTTCTTAGCAACAATTATTCAACACGAAATAGATCACCTAAATGGTGTCTTATTCCCCAAAAGAGTTTTGGAACAAAAGGGAACGCTTTATAAATCCGAAAAGGATGAGAAGGGACAAGATGTATTTGAGGAGCTGAAGATATAGATTATCTATAAAATATAATATATTATATGTAATCTACAATAGATATATTTTATGGCAACCCAAAAAAGTCATGAATTTCGTAAAAGATTAATAAATTTTGCAATTCAAATAATAAGTTTAACTAAAAAGCTTCCTAAAACCCCTGAAAATAGCGTTATCATTTATCAAATTATAAAATCTTCGACATCAATCGGAGCAAATTATACAGAGTCAATGTTTGCTTTAACCCGAGCTGACTTTACTCATTGTCTTAATATCTGTAAAAAAGAAACTGGTGAAACCCTGCATTGGCTCGAAGTTCTTGAAATACTAAATCCTAAACTATCTAAAAATATCAGCTTATTGAAAATCGAAGCTGAGTCTTACCTTAAGATATTTATTTCATCAGTTAAAACTTCCCAGAAAAATAATAATTCTTAAAATATAATCTATAATTTATAATATATAATATACATAATGAAAATAGTTTTTTTCGGCGCATCAAGGTATGTCATTCCGATCATAGAAATGCTTCACAACACCTTTAATCTTTCTTTAGTTGTTACAACCGAACAAGGAAGCCAGGCCCCAGTTCCTTTTTATTGCAAAACAAAAAAAATAGACTGCATTAAAACAATTAAATCTACAGATTTAATTTCTTCTTATGAAATTGAGAATTCAGGAGCAAAACTTGGTATTGTGGCAGATTTTGGCTTAATAATTCCTCCTAAGGTAATAAATTTTTTTGAATTTGGAATTATTAATATTCATCCTTCTTTACTTCCAAAATATAGAGGAGCAACACCTGTTCAAAGCGCAATCTTAAACGGTGATACAAAAACCGGAGTAAGTATTATTCAACTTGATAAATATATGGATCATGGACCAATTTTAGCCCAAACTGAAGCAGAAATTAATCCAGGCGCCACATCCCAAGATCTTTATGAAAAACTATTCAAGAAAGGAACCCTGCTTTTACGCGATGTTATTCAAAAACTAGAAATACAAAAACCTACTCCTAAAGAACAAGATCATCAAAACGCAACTTTTACAAAATTATTAACAAGAGATGATGGATTTGTAGATTTTAAAACAATTTCCAATAAGGAATTTTTTGACCGGTTAGTAAGAGCTTATTATCCATGGCCGGGAGTTTGGACCAGGGCACTAATTAATGATAAGTTATTATTAATTAAATTTTTGCCAAATAAAAGAATTCAGGTTGAAGGCAGACGGGACATGCTCTATAAAGATTTTATTAATGGTTATTCAAATGCCGACAAAAACTTAATTGATTTTTTAAAAAAAGATATTTAAATGATTAAATGGAATCTGGTTTTGCAATTTATCGGAACAATTTTTGTACCCCTACTTTATCTAGAAAATATCTTAATCGCATTTAGTAATCCTAATTCCTTCAATATAACTCCGTCTTTAATTATATTGGGATTGATTTTAGCCCTTTTAGGCTTAATTCTATGGGTTTTAAGCTATATAAATTTAGGCAGAAGTTTTGGAGTTTTACCTCAAAAACAAAAAAGAGTTAAAAAAGGCGTTTATAAATATCTTAATCACCCGATGTATATTGGAATCTGGCTAACTTTTTTGGGATTAAGTCTTGCAAATGCTTCGTGGCAAGCCTTAGTCTTTTTAAATCTGGTAACTACTCCCCTGCTTTTTATAAGAGCAACGTTGGAAGAAAAACAATTAGAATAAAATAAAACCTAATTTTCAATTTCTAATTTCTAATTTTCAGTGAATTTTCAATGTCTCAATGAGTCATTTATTGTAAATTGAAAACTGAAAATTAGAAATTGCGAGCCTAGGCTACGCTAACTATTTGAGGCTCTTCCTGAATAAAAACATTAGACTTTCTTAAAGTTCTTTGACACTTTGTGCAAAGCTTAACTTTTTTATTAAGTCTTCCAATCGTAATTCTTGCCACATGCAAGTTTGGCTTAAATATTTTTCTTGTCCTATTTTTTGCATGAGAAACGTTGTGTCCGTACATAACGCCTTTTCCGCAATTAAAACATTGTGCTGCCATAGAGAATCTAGTATACTAAAAAAAGCATAAAATTACAATGGATTTAGTAACAGGATTCATTTCTTTAATAATTTTGGTCTATTCCGCAATATTACACGAGATTGCTCATGGATTCGTTGCAGAACGCTTAGGCGACCCCACAGCAAGGCTTATGGGCAGGCTTACACTTAACCCCAAAAACCACATTGATCCCTTTATGAGCATAGCTTTACCTTTGATTTTGATACTTTCCGGTTCACCTGTTATTTTTGGCGCTGCTAAGCCCGTACCCGTTGATCCATTTAACTTGCGTGATGGAAGAAAAGATATGGCGTTAGTTTCTTTAGCAGGTCCTACTACCAACATCCTAATTGCGGCAATCGGGGCATTAGCAATACGCGGATTATTTTTAATTCCTATTGATCCTAATACCGGTATTTTTATTTATAAGATTCTTTTTATAATCGTTCATCTTAATATCTTACTTGCAATTTTTAACCTTATTCCCATTCCCCCGCTTGACGGATCTAAAATTTTTGCTTTGGTTTTGCCTGAAAAAGAAGCCAATACCTATCTTGCGCTTGGCAGCATTGGTATATTTATTTTATTTTTTCTTTTGATGTTTCCAATCGGCGGATTTTCTCTGGGAGGTTTTATCTTTAATCTTTTAACTTTTTCCGAAAAACTCCTGGGATTATAAATTGTAAGAGTAGGGCAATTTTTAAAGCTAACTAAGGGAATTTTTGAGCATACGGTGAAGTCTTTTCCATCCCGCTGTAGTTTTGAAATATTGTTCAGATTCAATTGCATCTTTTTTGTTTTTAAATCCCGAATAATATATTAATTCATAGGGTATGTTTGGTTTCGTAGCTTTGTTTTCGCCTTTATTATGAGATTGGAATCTTGATTTTAAATCTGGCGTAGAACCTAAGTACAATTTTTGATTTTTCAGACTACGAAGAATATAGAAGTAATACACATAATTAGTTTACAACAATCACGAGTGGAACGGGGTGGTTTGTTGCAAGCTACAGTTCATGCTCGCTACGTTCACGAGTATTGCGAGCTGAACGTAGCAGGGATGCCAAGATTCGAACTTGGAAAAGCGGTTTTGGAGACCGCCGTGATACCATTTCACCACATCCCTATAGCAATATTATACTTGGAATGAATAAAGCAATCAATCGTGAAGACAAAAGAGGTTATTATTTAAGTTTTTCGTTTTCTTTGTGGTCGGTCCCACAAATCTTGCTTCAAGTCTTTTCAGTACTATCCGTACACGACTTGAAGAGCGATAAAGAGGGACGTCGCGCTATTTTAACTTCTCTGATTCGCGGTGCTCCGTAATTTTTCTACAATGTTTGCAATATTTTTTTAAAAGTAGTTTTTCAACTGTATTTATTTTGTTTCTTTGCGTAACATAATTCCTGTTTTTACAAACAGTACAAACTAAACCTAATGTTGCCCTATGTTCTCCTTTTTTTGCCATAGTTGGTATTTTAACAGACTTTAACTAAATTTTGAATAGCTAATATGAGCCGGCTGTGGGAATCGAACCCACGATCTAGTCATTACCAATGACTTGCTCTACCACTGAGCCAAGCCGGCATATAGCTATTAGTCTTTTGTCTTTAGCTAATAGCCAATGACTAAAAGCCGATAGCTAATTTGTGCTGGGTGAGGGACTCGAACCCCCGCAGACCTTACGGTCATCTGGTCTACAGCCAGAGGCGATTGCCGCTACGCGAACCCAGCTTATTGAATTCGGTTTTTGAGCCGACTCTCGGATTCGAACCGAGGACCTTCACTTTACAAAAGTGTTGCTCTACCACTGAGCTAAGTCGGCATAAACCTATAGCTAAAGTGATTTTATCAAATATCAAGTACGAAGAACAAGCCCTATGAGCTGAAGAACAATAATTTTAAATAAATCCCGCACCTTTCAAAAATATCTCCCAAAACAAAATAAACACCAGTTAGATAAATAATTCTTTTTGTAAAATATAACTTTTACAAAAAGGTGCTGGATAAATTCGTCCTTGGTACTGAGTAAAGTTGATGTTTCCCCTAAACTTAAATTAGGTGAGCTAAATCTGCGATCCAAAGATGCACGATATATTGCTCTGTCCTCCGATGAACATCGGAGTACCTCAAGCTTAGTGATTTGTAGAGGAAAATCTTACCAACCCTCTCTTATACCAAAGAACAACTAAAGTATAGCAAATAAGAAAGCTTTGTCAACTTGACAACAGGGTTTATAATACAAAATATACATGCTATAATCTCCACTTATGGTTGAAGGAGAAATTACAAGAACTTGTGCTGCATGCCCAGTAAGAGAAGCATGCCCCCCACAAGGAAAAAAAATCAGTCTCATGGATGATATTGAAAAAAGCGCATTAACACCTGCAGAAAGAAGTCATAGACTTTCACTATTAAGACAAGATATGCGTACACGCAGATGCCCCCCTGGTGAAGTGACCCGATTGATTAAACCGCTTGAACAATTAATTCACCCAACCAGAAACCCTGATTTTAATACCAGGATTGCTCCTTCAGCAACACCGGATACGGGCTATGTAGCAGATAGAGTCGCTGCTAACCATGAATTACTTTCCAGAGTAAGAGGCTTAAAAGGAAGAAGACCCAACCGTTAAAGCAAAAATAAAGTTGAAAATAATCCCATTGCCGCTCCTAAAATTCCTCCACCAATAACATCGGAAAACCAATGCTCACCTAAATAAATTCTTGAAATAAACATAAAAAAATCAAAAGTCAAAATGCAAAATGCAAAAGTTAGTTTTAAATGCTTAATTATCTTGGGATTTTTCCAAATTAACATTACAAAAATAATGGATAGAAACAATGTTCTTCCCATGTGTCCCGACGGAAATGAAGAACCGGTGTTTACTTCGGATGTTGGAAAAGAAAATGGAATGCTGTAACGAAAAAACCGCAAAGGAGGATTTGGATGATGAACCAAAAACTTTCCTAAGATCTCTGCAACATGAAAAAGTCCAAAAGAAATAAGAACATAAATATATTTCGATTTCTTTATTTTAGCCCATAAAATAAGTAAGATTACTGATACAATTTCTAAGCTTCCCAACAAACTAAATAATGAAAATGGTATGTCTAAAAATCTTGGAACAATCTGTTGTAAAAATTTAGTAGTTTGAATATCTATGTTGTTAAAAAGATTAAGACCGACTAAAAACGTAAAAAATAAAAATCCAAAAAATAAAATTGCAGCAAAAAATAACTTTTTTTTCATTATTATATTGTTACATTGTTTAAAACATAAATCAAATAAACAAAAGCACATTCAGCAATTCAGCAATTTAACAATTTACCCAGTGGCTATTTGAGGTCTAATTCGCTAAGAAATTTTTTAAATTCGTCCTTAATATCATCGTGCTCTAAAGCAAGCTCTACGACTGTTTTCATATATTCAATTTTATTCCCAGTGTCATAATATTTACTATCCTGAATCTCAACAGCATAGATTGGTACCCCCTGCTCCCTTAAAACATTAATCGCATCAACAAGCCATATTTCCCCACCCTTACCGGGATTTAAATTTCTTAAAGCCTCAAAAATTTCCGGCGGCAAAATATATGCTCCATGAGTTGCTAAATTAGACGGAGCTTCATCCGGCGTTGGTTTTTCTACAATAGAATTAATTTTATAAACATTTCCCTCAACAAGTGTTACATCTGCGATTCCGTACCTAACCAAATCTTCCTTCTTATTTATCCTAACACCACTAATAACAACTCCTCCGTATTTTTCATAAACATCAATCATTTGTTTTAATCTTGGCGGTTTTGCATAAATAAATTCATCTCCCCAAAGCACCGCAAACGGTTCATCTTCAATTGCAGGCTCTGCCGACAAAATAGGCGTTCCGTTACCATATGCGCCTTTTTGCCTGATATAAATAAAATTTGCCATGTCAGAGATTTTTTTAACACTCTCCATTAATTCGTGCTTTCCGCCCTGTTCTAAATTCTTAATTAATTCCGCATTGGGAGTATCAAAATGATCTTCAATTGCCCGCTTGGCAGATCCTGTGACTATAATAATATCTTTGATTCCCGAATCTACTGCTTCTTCAACAACGTACTGAATAACGGGTTTATCGACAATTGGGAGCATTTCTTTAGGCATTGCTTTTGTCTGGGGTAAAAATCTTGTACCAAACCCCGCTGCCGGTATTACCACCTTGCGTATTTTTTTGTTCATAAACCTTTTATGATTGTAGAACCTGTAATCACCCCTGTCAACCCAGTCAAATAAAGCAAAGCTTTGGCAAAGCCATTTGACGGAGTCAACCCTATTAAATTCAGCCTTGCCGCGCCGATTTTCGGTATTTAACAGGTTCCAACCACTGTATCATACACTAACCTATGATACATTGAGTGAATTAGAATATTTCTGGTTTTACGTATCCACCAGCGGCTCGAATTGAATATCCGGCCAATTTAGATAAAAAGGATCGTAGCTCTTTCATAAGTCTTTCGTTATTTAAAACTCTTATGACTACTTCATACCCTTCACCTCTTGCTTCTAGAAAATAACGCATTTTCGATACTGTTACTCGGGTTACATGAAGCGCTGAGGCAATTTTGGAATCGGGTAAATTCTCCTTAATAAGAACTATAATTGCTATTCTTTTTGCCAGCATGAGTCTTTCTGTAGGCGTAAGAAGAGATGTAATAAATGAATCCATATCCTCATATTTGTTAACTTTTGTGAGAATAAGTTTTAAATTATAAACCAGTTTTTCTTCTATTTTCTTGTCAAGTTTTATTTTTGAAACCTGCGGCATTACTGTATCATACACTAACCTATGATACAGTATCAAGAATGTAAAATATTTAAAAACTTTTAACAACACTCAACTACTTTTCAAAATTCATTTTTAAACAACCTGTGGATTTAAAACATTTAAAAAATTCTCTGAACATTTGACTTTTGATACGTAACTTGATTAACTTAAGTTAATGCCTAATCAAGAATTAATTTCTTACATAAAGAATGCCCTTGCCCAAGGCTCTACAAGGATTCAAATTAATACCGCTCTTTTAGAATCGGGCTGGCAACAAAACGACATAGACTTAGCTTTTGCTTCGTTAAATAACCCTGCAAATTTAATACCTCCCCAACCTTTACCGAAACATATGGCTAATTCAGATTCTGATACATCCATGTGGGATAGCTTTGAACATATTCTTCTTTTTATAAGTCTTTATGTAATGGCAACGTCAATTGGGCTTCTTCTCAATTACTTTGTAGACAGGTGGTTTTCTCCATTGGGATCAACGGGTTCATATTCTTCATATGCAAATAGCTTTAGCAGTGTACTTGTGAATGGATATCTCGCAGCCCTAATTGTTTCCATGCCTTTATTTTCAGTTTTATTTATTTTAATACAAAAAAGAACAATATCAAATCCTGCAATAAAAAATCTCAAAGCCAGAAAACAATTAATTTATTTTACCCTGATAATAACCTTTATTATCATGCTTTTTAATGTAGTAACTACAGTATATAGCCTGCTTAATGGAAATCTAAGTCTAAACTTTATAATGCATTTTCTTGTAAATGTCGGCATAAGCGGATTTATTTTTATTTATTACTTACTTCAAGTAATCGGAGATAAAAAAATCTAATGGCTAAATATTATTTATTTATTACTTTCCTGACAGTATTTGTAATTGGCATCTTTATTATTGCCTTTGGTTTTATAGGAAATCCCCTTGAGCAAAAAGCAATAGCTTTAGATAAAGAACGCTTAAACGCATTTACTACCATTCAAACAGAAATTTTATCTTATTCTTATACTAAAGGTCTTCCGCAAAACCTTTCACAAGTACTATACCTTAATCCTACTGATAGCGATCTTAAAGACCCGGAAACTCAAAAGCTATATGTCTATAAAGTCATATCAAATAACAGCTATCAACTCTGTACAACTTTTTCAACAGACAGTTCCAAACAAGATAGATATACTAAAGAAGCATTAATTAAGGCAAATAACAGTTATAAAAAAGGGTACAATTGTTTAAAATATCAGATTACTACTCCGCAAGCGAATAATTCCTATCCTACTCGTACTCCTACTCCCTCCTCCACCACGTTTGAATACTATGACGCAAATCTTAAAAATACTGCCGTAGAATTCCTGAGTGCCAACATAAGATATTACGCAACTCATAACGCATTTCCATGGAACTCCGTAAGCAAGGGCGGAGCCGGTTGTAATAGCGGAGCATTACCAAGCGGATTAGCAATCAGCAGCAATCAGTTTAGTACCTGCCTACAAGTATTAATTAATGATCAAGAACTAAAACCCTCATTTAACCAAACAACTTATACAAGTCAGGTCTATATTACTGCCACCAATCAAAATACTGTTTTTGCTTGTTTTAGACCACAATCTCAAAATCAAAGAAAAGATTCAAACACAAAATTTAACATTAATGGAACTCTTATTACTAATCCCCAATCAATGTGTGAAGGCTGGGGCGGCTCTACCCCATGTTACTGGTGCGCACAATTGTGATGCATCTTCTCAATTGTCTCCATTTTGCGAACTCTAAAATGTCCAAACTGAGGATTGGTTAAACCCTCAGTTTAAACTTGTAAACAACTTTTCCCATTGATTCAACTCTGACTGTTTCTCCCTTAATCCTTACCCATATTCTGCAGGTAATAAATTCGTTGGGGACTCTGTATCTTTTTCCAAACAAAGATATGGCAGAATCACGGTAAACAAGTCTTCTAACGGTAATTGTCAGAAGTTCTTGAAGTTCCTGTTTAGGCTTTCTCCTTTCCGATGGTTGATAGACTGAAGCAGGAGTTCTACCATTCCTGCCAATGCCGCTATGCTTAAATGTCTCGTTGTAGTGAATTTGCCATTTGAAAAATGCTTTGTTTAATTCCTCAAATGACTTAACTTTCATATGTTCTCTTGCAAAATCTTGCTGAACAAATCTCCAGAATTTCTCAATCTTTCCTTTAGTTTGCGCCCTGTGAGCAAAGATCAAATCAATACCTAAGGCTTTTGCATAAAATTGAAATGTTGACTGAGCATATTCGCCGGTCTGGGTGTACCTTGCATTTGCTTTGTACTGTGACCCTTTATCTTGCAACATTTTCTTTGGCAGTCCCCAGGCAAACAAACAATGATACCAAACCCTAAAGACATTCATTTGTGTTTGGTTACTAAACCATTTCCCGCCAAGGATAAACCTTGAATGGTCATCAATAGTTGCAACTAAATATGCATCACCTAGATATGGGAAATACAGTTTTCCCTGAATATCTGATTGCCATAAGTCATTTAGATAAGGTGCAACAAAACGGGTAATGGGTTTTAATCTCTCAATATTTTCCTGATGAAGATTGTGCTTAAGCCAAATCCTCTGTACCTGCCGGGGCTTAACAATGGTAATTCCTGTTAACTCAAGCGCTTTCCTGGCAGAACGCCATCTTCCTTTCTCTTTTATGTCTACTAAATCTTTTTCTTGTTTTGGAGAAAGTTTATGGTTATTGCTACGCCGTTTATCTTTTAATGCTACTAATCCGCCTTTCCCTACCAGATCAACATACCGGACAATTGTTCTTTTTGAACAACCAAGAGATTGTTCTGCTTCTTTTCTGCTGATTTTTCCCTTGAGTAATTTTCCAACAACATCTTGCTTAAAAGAAAGTTCTTTCTTTAACATTTTCATCACCTCTTCTCCCAAAAGATAATGAAAAGTCTAGGACAATTGAGATGCCGTTTTAAAGAGACAACTCAGAAGACGTGTAACACGCACAATAAAAATATTTAGAATTTGTTATTAACCTTCTCCTTTACATAAAAGTTTTTATCTGTTAAAATAATTGACAAATCCCAAATAATATATTGTGATTTTATTTTATGGCAACAACACCTGCCAATTTTTTACGGGAAGTAAGAGACGAACTTAAAAAAGTCGTCTGGCCAACCAGGGATGAAGTTATAAGACTTACAGGAGTTGTTATAATAATAAGCGTAGGTGTCGGACTATTCTTGGGAGGAGCCGACTTTATACTTACCAAATTAATAGAATTATTAGTAATTAAACGCTAGCAACTAGCCACTAGCAGTTAGCAATTAGTTAACTGAAGGCTAGATGCTGATTGCTAAAGGCTAAATTTATGAATGACGATAACAAGAATCCAATCGTAGACAAGCAAGCAGATGAATCCACAGATGATGTGGTAGCTAAACCTGTTTCCGAACCGATAGTTGAGCCTGAAACACCGGCTATTGAAGAAAAACCAGACCTGCCCGCATCAGCAAGCGAAGCGTTGCAGGCGGGAGAAATTGAGGCACCCCAAAAGCCAGAAGAAATCGAAGCGCCGGCTGAAGAAAAATTGATTGAAGCAGTTGAAGAGGACGGCAAGATTGAACCCTCCTCCGCTGAAGCTACGGAAGAGCAAGCCAAAGAACCTGTAGAAGAAACCCCTGCTCCATCCTTACCATCCGACAAGGGCAAATGGTATATTGTTCACACATATTCAGGCCATGAAAATAAAGTTGCAAAATCCCTTCACCAAAGAATGGAAAGTATGGGATTTGAAGACAGAATTTTTGAAATTATTGTTCCAACCAGAGACACTGTTAAGGTAACCGGCGGCAAAAAAGAAAATGTTAAAGAAAAAATCTTCCCGGGATATGTTTTAGTAAAAATGATTTTAGATGACGAGTCTTGGCTTTTAGTTAGAACAACTCAAGGTGTTACTGCATTTATCGGCGCCGGCAATAAACCAACTCCAATCTCTGACAAAGAAGTCGAAGTAATTCAAAAGTTTATGGCAACCGAACAACCTTTATACAAAGCCGCATTTACAGTTGGTGAAGCTGTTAAAATTGTTGACGGACCATTTGCAGATTTCTTGGGATCAATTGACAGCATTGACGAAGCAAAGGGTAAATTAAAAGTATTGGTTTCTATCTTTGGCAGAGAAACTCCTGTAGAGCTTGATTTCCTACAGGTAACTAAATTGTAAAATTGACCTAATTGCTCTAATTGACCTAATTTCTAAAAATTTTTAGGTTAATTAGAAATTAGAATAATTAGAAATTTTCAGGATATGGCAAAAAAAATAAAAACATTAATTAAGATTAATATTCCGGCAGGTGCGGCAACTCCTGCGCCACCGGTTGGAACAGCTTTGGGTCCTCACGGACTTCCAATCATGGAATTCGTTAAAGCATTTAATGATAGAACTGCCGATCAAAAAGGCACAATCGTACCTGCTGTTATTACGGTTTACGAAGACAGAACTTTTTCTTTTATTGTTAAAAAATCTCCGATTGCAGAAATGATTAAAAAAACCCTTAATTTAGAAAAGGGTTCGGGAAAGCCGGGTCATGAAAGTAGCGGCACGCTTACAAAATCGCAAGCCGCAGATATTGCCAATGCAAAAATGGAAGACTTAAATACAACCGAATTAGAACCGGCTGTAAAAATAGTAGAAGGAGTTGCAAGGTCGATGGGGATTAAAGTAAACTAAAGCTCACAATTTACAATTTTCAGTTTTCAATTTACAATAAATAATCATTGAGACATTGAAAATTTAATGAAAATTGAGAATTAGAAATTGAAAATTATTTAGGAGAAAAATTATGGGTAAAATAAGAGTAAAAACCTTCGGAGACGAAGAGCAAGAATTAAAAGAAAAAGAAAAGCTTGAAGCCCGAAAGCAGGCTAAAAAAGCTGAAAAGCAAAGCGCAGAAACACAAACTCAGGAAGACTTTGTTGAGCCCGTAACTGAAGCCGTAGAGGAAAAAGCAGAAGCATCAAAAACAAAATCTTCTTACAGTCAAAAAGCAAAAAAGAAAGCACCTCATTCGAAAAATTATCAAAATCTTTTAACGCTTATCGACAGAGCAAAAACATATACTTTAGCAGAGGCTTTAGAGCTTTTGGAAAAACTTCAAAGAGGCAAACTCGACGAAACAGTTGAACTCCATTTGAATACGCTTACAGCAGGACTTTCAGGCAACATCACTCTCCCCCACGGAACCGGCAAAAAAACAAAAGTCGCTATTGCAACAGATGCGTTAATTGCAGAGATTGAAAAAGGAATTATTAACTTTGATATTTTAGTTGCAGCTCCTGAAATGATGGCAAAACTTGCAAGAGTTGCAAAGGTTTTAGGACCAAAAGGCTTAATGCCAAATCCAAAAAACGGCACAATTGCCCAAAACCCGCAAGATATCGCTAAAAAATATGAAGGCGGGCAGGTTAATTTTAAAACAGAAGCAAAAACACCGGTTATGCACTTAACTGTTGGAAAAATGTCTTTTGGCAAAGAAAAACTAACACAAAACATTGAGGCTTTAATAACGGCCGTTAAAAAATCAAACATCGTCAATATTACGCTTAAAAGTACGATGAGTCCGGGAATCAAGATAAAAATCTAAATATGATTTAAATCTACAATGCTTGCCCCGTAAAATCGCCGTCGTGAGGCGAGGACGTAGACCCCGCGAACGAAAAGATTTTTATGGGGAGCCCCGGAATTAAAATAAAAATCTAACTGCAAACGCTTGACAATTAGCCGATAATGTGAACATACTTAGATATAGTATTTATGAATCAGATTATTAAATCGTTCTCCTCAATGAGCATACTCACTAGGATATTTTTTCTTACTTCAATAATGATACTTATTATTGTACCCATTTTAATAAAACAGACTCAAAACACAAGTCAATATGCCCAAGCTCTACCCTGCACTACCACTGTTAGTGGTTTTGACTTAACTTCAATAAACACTGCTAGAGATAAGGCTGGAACAGGAGGAGTAGTATGTTTTCCAGCAGGGACTTATTCGGGTAATTTAACTGCCTCTGTTATGGGACAAACTTGGCAGTTTGACTCAGGAGCAAAGCTAATAGGAACGATCAATATTTCGTCTTCCGGTGTTAGCATAAGCGGAGGCACTATACAAAGCCAGACAACAGACAGATGGGCATATACTGTATCTTTTAATGCTGACGACTCGGTAATTAAAGGCGTCACTTTTATAGGAGGAGGACAAGTTATAGGCATTTTTGGCAAAGACAGGAATAAAATATCAAATAATACTTTTAATAGCCAAATCGGAAGCGCTGTATCAATTTGGGGTCAAGGGGTAGGAGCGGATGATAATTTAATTGAAGGAAACACAATAATCCAAACCGCCACTTATAAAGTAAGTCCTATTATGTCCAGAGGCTCGGAAAACGAAACTGTTTTTAACCAAAGGACTATCGTGAGGAGTAATATTATTGACCAAGGTCCGGGAGATATAGGATGGTTCGGTATTGAGTTTAAGGATAGCCCAAATTCTTTAATAGAAGGGAATACTATCAAGGGAGGAAGTGTTTTAGTAAGCTTCCCCGATTCTAATTATTGTAATGTTAAAAATAATACACTGGATCTTCGGGAATCACCTTATTGGGGTGTAGAAATAGCGAAAGCCAACAATTGCTCTGTTGTGGGCAATAATTTTATCGGAAATAATAATACTACAGACGCCGCTGTGAGTATGAATACACAGCCTACGGGAGCATTTATAGACAGCAATAAAGCAAACGATATTTTTGTATTAACAGAGCTAAGCGGATCAGGACATACAATTACAAATAACTGCTTGACCAATGTAAAAAATGTAACTACTTATACAGCGACAACTACAACAATTACCGCAAATGGACCTTGCACCTCAACTACACCCACACCCACTCCTACGGTAGCTGTAACTTCAACACCTGTTCCTACTGGTACAGCGGTCACTTCAACCCCAACCCCTACGTTTACCCCTATCCCGACACCAATGCCTTCGCCCACACCTGTTCCTACAGCTACACCCACACCTATTTCTTCAACAACAACAAACAGTTTTGCCGGGAATTATTTCTGGAATACTATATTATCGGGGTCTCCATATTACAAAACAGTTGAGGCATATCCTTTAAGTAAAAACTGGGGCACAGGAAGTCCCGGAGGAGGACTACCCACCGATAACTGGTCTGTTAATTTTACCGGTGTTTTCTACTTTTCATCAGGAAGCTATCAGTTTACAGCGTCATCCGATGACGGAGTTAGAATATATTTGGATGGGAAAGTTATAATAGATGCCTGGATTCCGCAAGCTTTAACAACTTACCAAAATACAGTTCCTGTCACAACAGGAAACCATGAGGTTAAAGTAGAATATTTTGAAGCAGGCGGTAATGCTACGCTAAATTTAAGTTGGAAACAAGTTTCACCTACACCAACATCAACTGTTCCATCTCCTACGCCAACCGGTATTCCTGTGGGCTTTGGTGATGGACTAATTGGATCGTATTTCCCTCAAATTAATTTATCAGGAACACCTATACCAAGAAAGGATTCTGTTGTTAATTTCGATTGGGGATTTGGATCACCCATGTCAGGATTTCCAAATGATAATTTTTCAGTCCGCTGGACAGGATATGTAATTCCAAAAACTTCCGAAAACTATACATTTTATATTAGGTCAGACGACGGAGTAAGAATGTGGGTAAATAATATATTAGTAATAAATAAATGGAAAGACCATGCAATTAAAGAAGACAACGGATCAATATTTCTTAATGCAAACCAAAAGTATCCAATTACCGTAGAATATTATGAACATTTTTCACTAGCTTCCATAAAAATGGCTTGGTCATCAGCTTCTGTTATTAAATCAATAATTCCCCAAAGCCAGCTTTACACAAGTAAATAAAAATATTTGAAAATATGAATACCATGATTTCCGCAATTAAAAAAGCAAACATTGTCAACGCCACCCTCAAAAGTACGATGAGTCCGGGAATTAAGATAAAAATCTAAATCTGCCTTAATAAATATGACTGAAAGAAAAGGAAGTACAATAGGAAACGCTGCTTGGGAGATTGCCCGCATAGTTGCCCACCCCGAAGTAGAAGGTAAAGAAAACTTTGCAATTTTAAAAAGGCATTTGGATGAAGGCGGATCAGGAATAATTTATATTAATCATCTTCCCGGAAAATTGGATACCCCAAGAGTAGGAACTGCTGCTCAAGATTGCGGTATTCCTCTTGATAGAACCGGGATATTTGTTTCAAGAAGACACACTGATCCAGACTTGGGACTTACTAACAAAATACAACATTATCTTTTAATAGATAAATGGCCTCAATCCCTGGGAATAACGCCAATTCGTCTTACGCAAACTAAAGATAGAGGCAGATACCCTGATTGGAAAGAATTTAATGATGAAGCAGTTCAAAAAGCTGTGGAATTCACAACAACTCCGGGAAATGTACTAGTCATTGCTCCGGAAGGGATGCGATCCAAAGATAAACTTAAAGAAGCAGAAGCAGGATTAGCTGTGCTTTTTCGGGAAGCCAGAGATATTGCTTTAGCAATGCCTGTTGCAATGCCCCATTCAACATCAAGGGTTATAGCAGGAACTCCGTTTTCGTGGAGTGATTCGCTTGAAGATTACAAAAGAAATCCAAATATAAAAACAAAGGATAGAATGATGGTGCGCCTTGCGCTCTTATTGCCACCGGAAAATCGAGGATTTTATGAACAAATGGCTGCGGAATTTGTTATACCACCCACAACTACTACTCCTGATGCTTAAAAACAAAAGTAAACCCAAACAAAACCGCGGATTTTATAGATAATCCTTGACGTAATTATACTTTTGAAACTTTCTCAGAATTAAAATAAAGATTTAAACTGACAAAACTTGTGTAGTTTCATCCAAAAGCTTAACTCTTTTTTCCCACTCGCTTAAAGACTGAAACTTTGTCAACCAACCTGAATAACCATATTTTTCAATTTGCTCTTTATATTGGTCGGGTGTTTCCCATTCAAGACCATCAACTTCTATTATGTTTATTGGAAAATTATGCTTTTTTGCAATAATTAAAGGCTCTGCATAAAAACCAAAATCTTCTCTTTTTGATTCTTTTACTATAAATTTCGCAAGTTTTCTTTCTATTCCCAAAGAACCAGACATTATGTCAACTCCCAAACCTGCGACTTCCGAAGCAATGGCATTAACTGCAGTTTCTGTTGACCTTTGGGTTATCGGATGCGACTCAAACGCTTTTTTAGATCTGACAAAACAAATATAGCCTAAGTAATTTACCATTTGCTCTTCAACTTTTTTTAATTCGTCAAAAAAATTGTCTGCCCAGTGAAGCGCTCTATCAAAATCTAAAAGATGAATAAAACTGGTATTTAAGCTTAAAGCCAGGGCAATTGCATTCCTGTAATCCTTGCCTATACTGCCATCTTTTGATATTTGAATATTAAAACCTAATTCTAATAGCAATTTTTTAGTTTCAATGCTGGTTTGAGACGTAACATTAATTGCAATATTTGAAGAATAAATTTCCTTAAGTTTCCCACCATTTTTTTTAAGAATCGGGACAATTAATCCTTTTGGATCATGTAGTGGTGAAGCCAAAGCAACATCAGGCATAATACTTATTTTAACAGATTTTTGCATAAAAGATTACAATCTAGGAGGCTTTTTTAAGAGATTTTCCGTACAACTTGCTTAAATATCTTTCTGCTCTAGCATTATTTTCATCATATCTTTCCGGATATCTTGCTTTTGACGCTCTTAAACGCTGCTCAACATAGCCTTCCGGATCATCAGTTTTAAACTGCCTGTTAGCTTCCCCTTCTGCTGTTAAAATTTGTCTTTGTCTACTTTCTTTTCTGGCAAGATCAGTCAAACTTCTTTCCAAAAAATCAATTACAACAGTATCTGTTCCAAAATCTGCCGCCATATCTTTTGCAAGTTCCGAATCTCTTTTGTAATCTGCATATTGAGGTAAAGTAATATCTAACACATCTCCAACCAAGCCTTCGTGTTCAAACTGTTCTTTTCTTCTTTCTAATTCTTCTACAGATACTACTTTTTGAGCTTTTATAAAAGCATCGTAGTCAACTTCTACTCCAAAAATTGCGCTTTTTGATGTAACAAATGAAGAATTTACTCTTGGAGCACCTAAGAATACTATTCTTTTTATTTTTAGGGCGTCGCCAGATTCTTCTCCGACAATCCTTTTCATGTTTGCAGTTACTTTGTCTCCTGCATTTTCAACATCATACATTTGTTGACCGCCTTCCAAAGATTTTACATCTGCAAAACCTCTTGGCGTATCAATGACAGCCTCACCTGTTCGCATTTGAATAGTTCTAAATACGTGAAGCTGACCATCGTTATCAATTGCAAAAGGGGCTAAGATCATATGCGGACCTTCTGCAACAGTTGGTCTTTCAAACCCTGACATTGGCTTACTTCTATCAACTCCTTGAACAACCGCAGTTATTTTTTGATTTGCGTTACCAATAGATTGAACTCCTAATACTTCTATGTCTAAACCTTGAGAGGTTAATAAATCCTGCAATTCCGAAAGCGAAGCAACCCGAATTCCATCCACATCTTTTACGATGAATTCCTCATTGTGTGAATTTAGATCTTCTTTACCTCCTGTTGCAGAGCCTCTTGGTTTACCCGCAATATCTTTAAGATAATCAACTAACGGAACTACTTCTTGCTTTGGCAACATACTTTGAGTAACCTCTGCCATAACAGAACCTTGTGCGAGCGGATGTCTTTCTGCTTGTGGAACACTTCTTTCTATTGTTAATTCGTTTTCTGCCATAATTTAATACTTACTAATTGTTACACAAAAGTCAAATATTGACTTATGTTATGTATGGCAAATATTATACCATGTCTTGTCAAGTATTAAAATATTATAGGATTTATTGATATTATTCTGAAGCTAAGTTTATTAAATTAATATCTTATAGTAGTTTGGATTCTCTGTCCATTTTAAAAACCAGAGGATCTTTTTTAAGTATTGCCCTTGGCACTCTTTTAAGAGTTATCATTGTAATCATTCCGCCCGTAGGATTTCCAACCGCATGCCAATTAGTGCCTTCTGTAAATTCCGGCAAAAATTCTATCGGCACTTCTCTTCTTTTACCGTTTCTTGCTTCTACCAGAACCGTCACTCTTTTTGTACTCGAGCATTCAACTCCAACCACCCATTCATCTTTTTTTAAAAGCGCTTCAGAAACTGGTTTATCTTTAACTTTTCCGTCTTTTTCTTCTTTAATAACAATTTCGCCAATCAGCGGAACAGAAAACTCCTCAACAAACCTATGCCTATGCCAATTAAGCTCTGCGTTAAAATGAGGCGGAAGTCTTGTAATCTTAACTTCAACCGGAATATGTGAATCACGTAAGTAAAAATAAAATGCATTCCGCTCTTCCCCACCCTCTCTATATTCTGTTTCTACTTCTGATAAAGGAATAAACATAGTTTAATTGTAGCTTACTTTGAAAAAATATCAATTCCTAATAAAACTCTTGACGAATACACTCTTGTCTGCTAAACTCTATTAACCTAAGACAGCAAGCAAGTTAATGATTAAGGATAAAAGATTAATGATTAACGAATAAGACTTGCCGAGGAACGGACTGAACGTAGTGAAGGAGTTCGCTTGCGAAGCATTAGCTTCAGACAAGCGAGGATCATTACCAACAGATACGCACCTCAAAAGGGTGCTTTTTTATTATTATGTCAGACGAAAATACAAAAATATCAGCTAACAGGCAAAAGAAAATAGAAATAGTTGCAAAGCTTAATGAAAAAATAGCTAAAGCTAAGGCTATTGTTTTTACAAATTATCAAGGATTAACCCACAAACAACTCGAAGGACTTAAAAAAACCATTAAACCATTAAGCGCCGAATATGTTGTTGCTAAAAACTCCCTCGTTTTAAGAGCATTGGAAGAAAACAAAATAAAAGTGCAGGATCAAAAGCAATTCGAGGGCCCAACCGGAACACTTTTAATTTATGAAGATTTTGTCGGTCCTTTAAAAGAATTGGCAAAACTCGTTAAAGAATTAGGTATTCCAAGCGTTAAATTCGGAGTGATGGAAAGCAAAAACCTAACAGGAGAGCAAATTATGAAGCTTTCTACCCTTCCAACAAGAGAAACTTTGCTTACTCAAATTGCAGTCGGACTCAAATCCCCTCTTTTTGGTCTTCATAGAGCACTAAATTGGAATTTGCAAAAATTGGTAATTACATTGAAAGCAGTAGAAACGAAAAAACATTGACAATAGATGATAGAAAATAGAAAGTAGATCTTTGGAGGTAGAAGTTAGAAAATAGATTAAAAACTTCCATCCTCCATCTTCAATCTTCAAGACACTACCTTCTATCTTCTATACTTCTATCGTCTATTAAGGGAGGTGAAAATCAATGAGTAAATTAAATAAAGACGAATTAATAAAAGCAGTTGAAGAGATGTCAGTTCTCGAACTTTCAGAATTTGTAAAAGCTTTGGAAGAAAAATTCGGAGTTAGCGCACAGGCTATGGTCGCAGCCGCACCGGCAGCAGGAGCAACACCAGCAGGAGAACCTGTTGAAGAACAGACAGTGTTTAACGTTGTTGTTACTTCAGGCGGAGCAAACAAAATAGCAGTTATCAAAGCAGTTAGAGAGTTGGTCCCAACACTAGGACTAGCCGATGCTAAAGCTTTAGTTGACAGCGCTCCAAAAGAAATAATGACAGCAGTCAACAAAAAAACAGCACAGGAAGCTAAAGAAAAACTTACCGCGGCAGGCGCCACCATTGAACTTAAATAAGATAGCTGGCAGTCCGCCGATAATCGCACCGCGAGTCGTGTATGAATAATACTGAAAAGACGAGCGGCAAGATAAGGCGGGCGCAACCGTAGAGTTGAAATAAGACTTCTTTAAAGTTTTTTGCAATTTTCCCGCGTTCTACGCGGGATTTTTGTATTTAAGAACAAACTGGGGCTTGACCCCACTTATTTTAGCATTCGCCTTACCTACTATCCGTAGCGCGGCTCATGCTGCAATACTAGAGAGGTCTGCGTAGTAAATTTCAATTTACTACTTGACAATTATGTTATAGTTTGTTACTTTACTACCAGTTAATAATCACATTGATTATTAAAAGATTACTCTTAAAGCTAACATGAATCAAACACTATCAATCAATAACCTACCTGATCTTTTAACTGTTAAGGAAGTTGCTCAAATTTTAAGAGTCTCCCCTCTTACAATCAAACGCTGGGGCAAAAGAGGCAAACTTCCGGCCATTAGAATCAACTCCCGGGGCGACAGAAGATATAAAAAGGAAGCAGTCCTCTGGCTTTTAGGCATCCAGCAAAAAGAAGAGTAATTCTGCAAAGCAGAATTAAAATTACCTAATTATTCTAATTAACCTAATTTCTAAACCCACTATTAGATTTTCTTACAAAGAAAAACAATATTTTCTCTAAATTTAACAGCTCTCTTTCGAATCATACTTAAAAATTTTGTCATTAGTCATTTTTTAGTTTAATTAGATTAATTAGAAATTAGAAATTTTACTGTGTGACTGTTGGTGTTGGCGAAGGTGATTTTTTGATAACCGTTGGATATACTGTTACTGTTGCCGAAACTGTTGCCTGAATCTGAACCGGTTCAGTTGTTGGCTTAGCAACAAGAGGCGCAACATCAATAATTTTATTCGTATTCGGTCTGTACAAAATTGCTTTTTGAGCAATGTTGTAAATTAAAACCTTGTCTCCATTTTGTGCTTTTGAGAAAAACGGCTGATTAGGCAATTTTGAGACATCAGAAACAGTTGCAATTTGCGGCTGTTCACCTACGGGAAGTTCTATCAGTTTTCCTACTTTTTCAATTAAATTTTGTGATTCTATAACTGCCGCCTGCGTTGGGTCTTGAGATGAAACACCACTTTTTTTGTAAACCAAAAAATAATACAAAGAAGCGCCTAAAACAATAGCGGCAAAAATTACTAATAATATCTTTTTTTTCTCAAAAAACTTATTAATCATTGTAAAACATAATAATTCGCATCTAAATAATTGTCAATACGCTGATTTTGATGTAGAGTAAATATAGAGATTAAATTTCTAATTCTTAATTTCTAATTTCTAACCTGCCCGCAGATGCTACGCATCAAGCGTTGCAGGCGGGTCAAATTTAAATGTTTAAAACATTAAAAATTAAAAATTCACTGAAAATTGAAAATTTAAAATTTAAAATTAGCCTTGCTGTTCTTATATCTTTAATCTTAATTCTTAATTCTGTAACAGCTTACGCTTCGTCGTTTAATCAAGCTTATATTAGGCTTGATAATCTAAGCGCAAACACTGCCCTTTCCGGAACCATTTGCGCAGATCCCTCATCGGCCGGAGCTGGAACAGAGGCAAAGATTGCCATAACTTTCCCTTCTGACTTTACAATTAATACAACTACCTCTAACTGGACAACTTCAGTAACTAACTTGCCTGCAGGAGCAACTAATTGGCCATCAATCGGAGCAACCGCGACAAGCGTTTCAGGACAAACAGTAACTTTTGCAAGCGGAGATCTAACCGCAAGCACACTTTACTGTTTTAATTTTACAGGAAGCTCCTCAACAACAGGATCTGCGGGAACAGAAAAAACAGGCACGCTTGTAAGTAAAAACAGCTCCGATACAACTATTGATTCAACTACTTACGCCCTTGCCATTGTTTCAAGCGGCAACATAAACATTACGGCAAGCGTTGATCCGCAGGTTTCCGACTTACCAATTGCAATTCAATCAACAACAGTTGGAACAACTTTTCCTCAAGACACAACCATAAATTACAAAATAACTTATGGAAACAGCGCAACAACATCTATACCCTTAACTATTCAGGCGCAGTGGACACAGGGAACAATTGCCGGAAACCCAAGCCCTTCTGTTGATATTTTGGATTATGTCGTGGGAAGCGCAAGTAACGCCTATAGCTCCACCCCAGCCGTTATAAATACTGTTAACAGAACCATAACCTGGACTATCTCATCAATTTCAGGCTCAACAACAGGACAAACTGTTACATTTAGCCTCAAAACAAACAGCAGCTATACGGGCGGAAGCACGGTAAGTTTTTCTGTTTTAGCAAGAGCAACTTCGGGCTCAACCACAACTCCGGATGCATCGATAAGTCAAAACTATTTATTTTCAGGAACTTCTAATCCTGGCGGCCCCGGAGACCAAAAATCTGATAATTTAGGCTGCAAAAGTCGTGACTGCAGCACGCCAACCATCACTCAACCTGCTTTACCTATTTTTAATTCAATAGAAATATACTCAATTTCTAGCTCCTATGCAAAAATATTTGTTGCAACCAATAAGAGTACAACCCTAACAATCCGGTACGGAAAATCTCTCAAGTCTCTCTTGCAAAACATTAAAACAGCGCTTCCTGCCACAGAAAATATAGTTACATTACCCGACCTTGAAACAGACACGGATTATTATTTTAAAGTAACTGCAAAAGATACAAGCGGAAATACTGTGACTTCAGACATTTTTACTTTTAAAACTGCTTCGAAGTCTTTTGCCCCAAGTATTGACTTGCAAAGCCTTGTTATTACAAGCAACAATAATATTTTATTAAATCCGCAAGGTCAGCTGGCAACAGGGCAAACTGCTCCTAAATATATAATAGTAATCCCCTACTCAAGCGTATTCGAGTTTCACTTTATCCTAAATAAGAAAACCCAAATAAAAAACATTCAGGCAATTGTCAGAAACAAAAATGTTTTGGGGGCAAGCACTTTCGGGCAACCCGAAGCAAACTCTAATCTTACCGATTTAGTCGAAACACGGCCGGGGGTTTACACGGGAAGACTTTTAAGCCCTAAGACCCCGGGAAATTACGAGCTTTATGTAAAAATTATTGATTACAGCGGAAATATAACCATACAAAAAATTGCCGAACTAAAAGTTGTAAATAAGTTTAAAGTGCTTGAAAAAGGACTCAAAAACCCAATTGAAAACGCAAGAGTTTTGTTTTATTTATATAATCCAACCACCAAAGTTTATGAAGTTATTTCCCCTCAGATTTTACCAATAAGCAATCCTTCGTATTCAAATCCGCAAGGCTTAGTCGATGTTATTTTACCGATAGGAAAATATAAAGCAGAAATTTTAGCAATCGGTTACAACGATAGTAAAACGGAATTTGAATTAAACCCTGAATATGGAGAGTATCCGACAATTTATCTTGAAAAACAACCGTTTAATATTATTAATTACATTAATTATTACTCAAGCACTTTTTTTGACAACTTATCTGCGGGCGGACAATTTATTAAATCCCGTGCCGATTCAAGCCGCCTTTTTGATTTTATTACAGTAGGAAGCTTATTTATTTTTGTATTCACTACTCTTTTTGCTTTTTCTGCAAAGACACACATTCCCATTTTTTATCTTCCTCTGTTCTTAATTTATAAAACAGATCTTTTTTTAAGAAAAAATAAATCTTATGTAATCTTCGGAAAAGTTGTAGAGGATACAACAAGAAACCCTGTTTCAAGAGTAATTGTTAGCCTTATCGATGCAAACAATAATACTATCGCAACTTTAAAAACGAATAAACTCGGGGAATTTTATTACCCGAATGTTAATTTGGGAAATTATAAAATATCTGTTACAAAAAAAGGTTTTCTGCAAAGTTCTCCGATAAACTATAAAAAAGAGGATAAAATAATTCCGCTCACAATATCTATCAAAAAGGACGAATCTAAGCTTGAGAGAAATATTGATAATATTTTAATTTATGCGGTTGATTTTGTAGGTTTGTTTTTTGAATTTATGCTAACCATTGGAATAATAATTGAAATTTTCTTTATACAAACTTTCGGCTTTTTACGTATTGCGCCGTTTATGGCAATCTCTACTACAAATCTTTTACTCCTCTTCTTATTCCTTTATAAACCCAAAAACCTCAAAAACTAGAGTATCACCTGATTAACCAAGAGCAAGCTGAAAACAAATCTTGTCCTCTTTAAGCAGATTATTTCCCTAATTTTGTTTGACTTTTAAAACACTTCTTTGATATGATATTTGTGTGGAGCAACCTAAAATTCTGGTAATTGAAGACGAAGAATATCTGCGTGACCTTTACGAGGAAATTCTCAAAGAAGAAAACTATTATATTGAAACCGCAAAAGACGGCACCGAGGGAATAGCGAAAGCTAAAAAGGGAGGCTGGGATTTGATACTCCTGGACATAATGTTACCCGGAATAGACGGAATTGAAATCATAAAAACACTAAAAAACAATCCTCCTCCTATACCAAATAGGAAAATTATATTTCTTACGAATCTTGATAAAAATAAGGAATTAGAGCAAGCATTGGTGTTAGGCGATGGATGTATTATAAAAAGCAAGATTACACCGGATGTTCTAGTGGAAAAAATTAAAACTTATCTTAAAGTATCTACCGATGCGAAAGATACATCACCTACTGCAGGAATGGCAGAGGACGGCATAACGCCAGCCGGAACAGGCGGAGCGCCTACACCACCTAATGCCTCAACCGCTTCATGAGACTGGGAAGATTTGGAATTTGCATACATTAATGTAAAATTAAAAGTAGATCCTTTATTTTCTCCCTGTGACTCAGCCCAGACTTTACCCCCCTGAAGCTCTACCAATGCTCTGGATATATAAAGCCCAAGACCTGTTCCTTGCGTTTCTTGCTTATGTAAATAACTATCTCCCATGGTGCCAAATTTTTGAAAGAGCTTTTGTAAAACTTCTGAGCTCATACCTTTACCCGTGTCTACAATCTGCACCAAAAGGTCTTTCTTTCGTAGAATAACAGAAACAGTAATTGACCCGCCGGCTGACGTAAACTTCATAGAGTTTCCAATAAGATTTATTAACACTTGCTCTATTCGCGGGGAATCTGCGCGAACCAGTGGAATTATTACAGACGGTTTTGTAAAAGACAGCTTTAATCCCAGCTGTTGTGAGCGAAAATCTAACTCAGAAACAACCTTATCTATTACATCAACTATCTGGATATCCTTCATCTCAATATTAATTCTTCCCGATTCAATTCTTGAAACATTAAGCATATCATTAACTAAATTTATAAGGCGCTCTGTTGATTCATACGCTCTTTCAATGTAGGTTTTTTCTTTAGGGGTTAGATTATTCTTTTTGGCTAGAAACATCCAAAGATAGGATTTTATAATTGTCATTGGAGTCCTTAATTCGTGTGACGCAAGCGAAACAAACTCGTCTTTAAGTTTATCAAGCTCCTCAAGCCTTATGTTAGCTTCTTTTAATTGCCTTGTGGCATCGTTAAGCGATTTAAACAAAAGCGCATTATCCAGGGCAATTCCAACAGCTCCCACAAAGCTTTCAAGGATCGACCACTCTTCTTCTTTTATATCTGATTCAGTTTTACTTAAGCTAAAAATGAGCGTTCCCAATACTCTGTCTTTTGCAATAATCGGATAAACAATTGACGTTTTTATTCCAAGTGTGGTCTGAAAATTATCAACCCATTCCCTATCCAACGCAGGCACTAAAACCTCAGAGACGTTTGTGGAGACAAACATTTTTTTTTCATTAATTGCCCTAACTGAAAGATTCTGCTCTGCCCAAAGAGGAATTATAATATCATTAAAAGAAATTGGCGTTGCTGTTAAAAACTTTTCTGCGGATTCGGTATGCGAAATTGCAATTCTTTTTAAAGTTTTGTTTTGCAGATCAAGCATTGTTAAAACTATTACTTCATAGCCTGTATTAATAAACCCAAGCTCTGTCAATATGATATTAACAACACGTTTTGTTGCCTCTTCAAAATCAACGGTCTCAAGAACTGCTTTTTCTATTTTCCAGATTGACTCAAATACTTTTTTGTAACTAGGATTATCAGGCTGCATTACCTTAAGTATAGCACGAATTTTAAACTTGATAAAAGTAGTAAATACTGTTTATTTGGAGCCGTTTCTTCTTAAAAAATGGGTTACTTCTTCATCGGATAACAAAGTCCATTCTGTTTTTGCCTGGTTTAAAAGGGCAACCTTCTCTTCTTCGGTAACATCTAAACCTAATCTTTTACAAACGGCCTCTACATTTGATAATCCGCTCAATGGGCCGATTTTAACAATTGGTTTAAGACCAACGTCGGCGGGATTAAATGCAAAATATATTGGTTCAACGCTTTTTCCTTTTGCGTAAGTGCTTGCATGAACTCCGGATGATGTTGCAGTTGACTCTAAACCCACAACCGGCTCATGAGAACCTATTGGAACAGATAAAATTTCTGCAGCCATTAATGCAAACTGTTGAATTTTAGACGTATCAACATTTCTAAAACCCTGGAGGTTTAAAACGACAAGCAGCTGTTCAAGGGAGACATTTCCTGCCCTTTCACCTATTCCCCTGGATGTTGCGTGAAGCCTATCTACCCCTTCTGAAACGGCAACAATAGAATTTGCAATTCCCATGCCCAAATCTTCATGTTCATGAAAATCAAATTTAATATCAGGATAAGGTTTTCCTACTCTTTCAAAAGTTTCCCTAAAAATATTGGAGGTTGCCCTAGGTGTTAATACACCTGTTGTATCTGCAATTGCAATTCTATCAACGCCCTCGTCGGCAGCTATTTTACAGACCTCAAAAAGCTCCTCGGGGGATGTAACACTAGCTCTTTCCGGAACAAACATAACGGGAATTCCGTTTTTCTTTGCCAAGACAATATTTGCGCGAAGTTGTCCTAACTTTGTTCCCCTGTCCCATCCTTCAACTCTTGCGCGAAGCGAGCTTGCATCCAAAAATAAATCCGCCTCTAGGGCAACGCCTGTCCTTTGCGCAACCTCTAAAATTGCTCTAACATCTCCTTCTGCGGCTCCTCTTCCTGCAGCGCTGAATGTTAAATCAAGATGCTCTAAAACAGAAAAATTGATTAAATCTATTATTTGATCCTTGTGTGTTTCTCCGCTTGCAGGAAATCCAATATCAAAGTGGTCAGAATAATTATTTTGAGCAGCAGCTTGTAAATAATCCATTCTTTGCTCGGTTGTCGGATGGTTAATGGAATGCGTTCCCTGCATTCCGTCACGCCATGTTTCATTGTCTATTGCAACATTCACACTGGGTTGCCTTACGGGCGCACAAACACCCTCGTGGGCTGTCCAATTATAAATTCCGGGGATTTCTTTATTCACGCCTCATATCTTACAATTTTTATAGGATTATGTAAAGATTGCTTTTTTGCTAAAGCCAACTATAATATAAGCCTTATGCACGAACGAAAAGACGGAAGAAAAGAACCAAATCCGGGTAGCGAACATTTAGTGTCAACCGGACGGGTATTGTATCTAACGAGAGATCCACGTCTTATTGTAAGTCAACTTGCCGGCGAGGTATTATCCAATGTCCCCGAAAGTGAACTTATGGATAATATTTCAACCGACGCAATTGCGCCAAACCGGGTTTGTCTTGCCTGGGATGGCAAAGAAGAAGGACATCTTGGCAAATATTTATTGACAGGTCTTACGGGAGTAATCAAACCCGGAGATATTGCCGGAAAATTTGATACGGTTGTTGCCGGGCAATCATTTGCCAGAGGTTCTTCAAGAATTCATGCTCCTCTGGCATTTCAGGACGCAGGAATAAATTTAATTATTGCAAAAGGTGAAAGAATTTTTTCTGAAAATTGCGCAAATTTAAGAATTCATATTGTTGATCCAAAAAGTGCACAAGCACAAAAGCTCCTCGTAGGAGAAAGAGTTCCGGATGAAGAGTTATTGTTACTTTTGCCAAACCAAACTGCGGAAATTATGAGAAGCGGCAGTTTACTTAAATATTTTAAAAGAATAGAAGAAAGAACAACTGCTATTCCAACTGTCGAAACTTCAGAAAGACCAATGACAATTGCCGAAAAAATAATTGCCAAGAAAACTTTAGATGCAAACGGCGGAGTTGGCGTTTCAGCTGTAAAACCCGGCGATGAAGTTATTGCAGTTCCCGATATCTATTATGGTTATGAGCTTCAGACAAACGCAACTATTAGAGCTTTACGGCAAGAATTTGGGGACGCAACACAAGCCAGGCATCCGGAAAAAACATTTCTATACAACGACCACACTGCACTTTTAAAAGATACCAATACTGCGCTTTTAAGACAAGGGCAGGCAGAATTTGCAGGACATCTTGGCATAACTAATTATGAGAATGACCCGGAAAGCGGTGCGCCTGCGATTTGCCATACGGATATGGTAACAAACCACGCAGAGCCTGGGCAGCTTATTTTGGGAAACGATTCGCACACATGTTCTGTGGGATGCTTAAATACTCTTGCTGTTGCAAAGGGTGCTTTAGATTTAGCAGGAGCAATAGCTCACGACAAAATGGTTGTCAGTGTACAGGAGACTATTAGAGTTAATTTAAAAGGCAAGCTTCCGCAAGGGGTAACTATGAAAGATTTTATGCTCCAATTTTTGGCAAAAGACGGGCTGAAACAAGGCATAGCAAGCGCGAGAGTTTTAGAATTCGGAGGACCTGCTTTAGAAGAAATTCCTCTCGGAGAACAATATAAACTTACGAATATGGCTATTGAAGGACAAGCTTTTACAGGAATAATTGAGCCTAACAGCCAAATAGTTAGATTTCTTATGGAAGAGAGGGGCTTGACAGAGGAAGAATTAAAAATACAAATGGTTTACCCCGACCCTGATGCAACATACTCCCATACTTTCAATATTGATTTATCAACAGTTGAATTAACAGTTGCAGAACCGGGAGATACGCAAAATGGAATACCTCTTTCTGAAATACAAAAACAGCATATTAGAATACAAAAAGTATACATTGGCTCATGTACTCACGGCACTCCCGAAGACTTAAGGCAAGCAGCAGAAGTGCTAAAAGGAAGAAAAGTTACGCAAGGTGTAAAACTGTACGTTCAAGCAAGCTCAAGAGCCAATTTAGCATCCTCGGAAACACTGGGATATGTTAAGACTTTGGTAGAAGCGGGCGCAGAACTTTTACCAATAGGCTGTGGCGCTTGTATGAATGCGGGCCCGGGCTCAACGGAGGCTGGCGAAACAGGGCTTTTCGCAACAAATAGAAACTTCCCCGGAAGAACCGGCAAAGGAGAAACTTATCTCTCATCTGTTTATGTTGCCGCTGCAAGCGCAGTTACCGGTTATATTTGCGGGCCTGAAGATCTTAGGCCACTAAACTAGCCTGAAATCTTGCAATACGGGCAAGGGCTTCTTCAACCCTTCTATCGGTGTCCTGATTGCTTTCTTGATTATAAGGCGTTTTGCTTGAAGCTTCTTTTACGCTCTCATCGTAAACAAGCGAAAGCCCGGTATCCCTTGCAATCTTTTCAAGACTAAGAGATCCTTTCCTAACAACGCTTGGAGGATCCTGCATAAAAGAAACTTGCGTGTGTGATCTTGCAATACCATTGGCAAATTCATCATTTATGACAAAATGTACTCCCTTCAGCCACTCTTGATGTCTTGCCATTTCCGCTCTTAGTTCTTCCGGTGAATAACTTGGACTTTGTCCGTGAATATTTAAAGAACCGCCTGCTAAAACGCCGCTGCCTATTCTGCCCTTTACTTTTTTTGCCAGCTCTTCATATCCGAAATGTCCGGGAATCCAAAAAAATGCAGCATCTCTATCATCTCTTATCATGCCTAAATCAGGAAGCCTTTCAGGAATTATCGGAAAAATTGCATGCATGGGACCTTTATACAATGCCCTTCTTTGTTCCAAATTTTGTAAATGCCTTAGATTTTGAGGCATTCTTTCAAAATCTATAAAATCACCAATGTCATCAGGATGTGCAAAAACCACAAGGCTTTGCATCTTATCTCTTTGTTTTATTTTGTCAAAAATTGGATCGCTCTCTCTCTGCGTTCTTTCTTCACGCACTTCAGCAACACCATAAGTACCCATCATATTAATAGCGCACCTTTGTCCTAAAGCAAGACGCGTTGCTATTTCTTCGTGATGCGAGGGGTTCCAGATTGAATATGTATCAACAGTAACTCCGCCTAGTTCCGGATGCCTAAAATTCCAGGGAACCTTATCCCACTGAATCCTAACACCCTCAAACTCTCTATATTTAGGACTCTTTATAACAATTTCTCTTTTGGGGCTTCGTGTATGTCTTTCTGCAATTACCATATTATTCTTACGATGCAATGCTAGCACAAACTAACTCAATTTGACAAGCTTACTAGTTTATTTGTATGCTGAAAAAGAGGGCTTCTAGTCCGGAGAGGGGGTGAAAAAATGAATTTAGTATTAGCATTTTTTGCAGGAATGTTTTTAACAAACGGCGTTCCTCATTTAGTATCGGGAATTGCAGGCAAAAGCCACATGACGCTTTTAGCTAAAAATTCAAGCGCTCTTACCAATGTTGTTTGGGCATATATGAATTTTTTTCTGGGTATATGGGTTTTAAATTTGTCTGGTGGAAATTTAGCAACGCTTTTTTCGTTAGATAACTATTCCCTAAGCTTTCTTGTCGGGTCGTTATTTATGGCCATATCAAATGCCTGGCTTTTTTCTAATCCAAATGCAAGGTTTCCGTGGTTTAAAAAGTAATAATTAATGATTGATTGTTAATGATTAATCATTCGTGGTTATTTTGCGGGTTCGTCTGGGGACACGGCGGTTGGCACCGCATTTCTTGTATAGCCTGCCAGAATTTCTTTAACCATATCGACTATTTGTTTTGGGTCGTGTTCGCTTTTTACAATGTATTTAACAGCACCCTTTAAAAGCGCTTCTTCGGCATCCTGCTGGCCTGCAAGATTAGTTAACATTACTACCGGTAAGATATGCGTATCGGGATTTGCCTTTAACTTATCAAGAGTCTGCAAGCCATTCATTTTAGGCATCATGATATCTAAAAGAATCAGGGTAGGTTTATTCATCCTTACTTTTTCAAGCGCCTCTTCCCCATTCGTTGCAGTATCCACATCATAATGCTCAAGCGTAAAAATCTTTTGATACATCCTAAGCATTAACGGGTCGTCTTCTGTAATTAAAATCCTAGCCATATATTATATAATACACCCTATACTTCTTTTTTTGCAACCGGAATGGTAAATGAAAATACCGAACCATTCCCCACACTGGAATTTTCAAGCTGAATTTTTCCTCCCATGTTATCAATCATTAATTTTGAGATATACAAACCAAGACCCGTGCCTTTTGTTGTATCTCTTGTTAAAATACTTTCTCCTGTTTGCTGAAATTTTCTAAACAGGAGATTTTGTTGTTCAGCTGGTATCCCTCTTCCCGTATCTGCAAACGAAACTTTCACAAAACCATTAGCCTGCGAAATATTTATAGTTATACTACCTTTTTCCGTATACTTAATTGCATTACCCAATAAATTCAGTATTACTTCTCCCAATCTATCTTTATCCGCATAAATCCTAAATCCGTCAAGCTCTTCCTTTTGGAAGCTAACCGAAAGCCCCTTTTCTTTAGCCATGCCACCCACTTCTTCTATTTCTTTATTAATCAGTTCTGAAATATCAAAATTTTCAAGCTTAAATTCCATTTTTCCCTGCTCAAGACGCGACACACTCAAAAAGTCATTTACTATTTCGATAAGTCTTACACTCGAAGAATAAATATCGTCTATCATTTCTTCCAAATCTTTATTTCCCTTAATCGTATCCCCATAATACTGCTTAATAAGTGAAGTATTTCCTCTTATGGCAGTCAACGGAGTCCTTAATTCATGCGAAGCTATGGAAAAGAACTCGTCTTTTGACCTGTCGAGTATTTTTTCTTCTGTAATATCATCTACCAACACTACGCAGCCTAGTACATCAGCAAGTTCTGTAATTGGAGTAATAACAATTTTTAGAAATCTACTTTGAAACGGAAATTCTTTAACTAAAATTGGCTTACGCTCCTTAACAGACTGATTAATGAGAGTTCGGAGATTAATCGCACCTTTTAGTTCGTCTTCTATGTGCTGCAGCGTACAGCCTTGAATTGTTGCCAAAGGAGATGCGCTGGAAGCGCATAGAATATTTCTTGCCGCCTGGTTAATAACAACAATATTATTCTCTCTGTCAGTCATAATAAAACCAACAGCTAAAGAGCTAATTGAAGCGGTAAGTTTGATATGCGCTTTTGTCAACTCAAGCGTCCTTTCTTTGACTTTTTGCTCTACTCCTTCTTTTTCTTTTCTTAGCTCTTCTGTAAGGTTTCTTTCTTTAGTAACATCTCTTTCTAATCCAACATAAAACTTTATATTTTTGTTTTCATCTAAAATCGGCGATATGCTTATTTCGGCAACATACTCTTCCCCATTTTTCCTTTTATTTTTAATCTCTCCATCAAAAGCAATTTTCTTTGTCTTAATCGTATCCCACATCTTTTCGTAATAATCTTTTGGCATATTTCCACTCCACAAAGCAGGAGTTTTACCTAATACTTCTTCCCTTGTATAACCGGTTGTTCTTGCAACAGCGCTATTGGCATAAATAATTACGCCTTTTTCATCGGTTATGATAATATGCTCATACGCACTTTCCGCTGCCAACTGAAATTTTTGCAGATTATTCTCAAGTTCCCGACTATCTTCTAGAATATTAATGACAGCGCGCTTCGTATCTTCCAAAAAGGCATTTTTCTCCTCGGTTCCTTTAATAATTTCTTCAAGCTCTTTTGTTTTATTTTTTACTTCCTGTTCCAAAATTTGGCTGGATTGTTTGAGCTTATCTGTCATTTCGTTAAACGCTTTTGCAAGCTGACCTAATTCATCGGGGGAAGAATCATCCGCTTTTTTTTCAAGTTCCCCGCCTGCTATTAAATTTGCTACATTTGTTAAAGCAATTAGTCTGTTAACGCCTATTCTTTTTAGGAAAAAAACGCTAACAAAGGTGAGGATTGTTGCAGCAAAAATAGTAATTAAAAACACGTAAAAAGCAAGTCTAAAGGCCGGCGCAAATACAATCCTTGTCGGATTTTCAACAACAAATATCCATCCGTTCCCTTTATAGCTAAGCCTCCCCTGTTCCAGCACATGGCTAATCAGAGCATTCTCTTTATAATCAATACTCTTATATACTTCTGTATCTTCTTTCCCGGAAAAAGATTCTTTTATATACGGCGCGTCTTTCCTGTTTCTTTTTAATATATACTTGTAAGCGTCTTTGTGGTTTGAGGCAATTTCAAAACCTTCTTTGTTAAAAATATGGGTTTCCCCCTCCTCATCGGATATATCCCCCAAAAGCTCTATTATTTTGGCCCAATCAATATGTCCCTCCACTACGCCTATAACTTTCCCTCCGGCGCTCTTATCTCTTACGGGAGACATAAAAACCATAGTGGGAACATTGCCTAATTTTTCCGATATAAAAACGTCTGAATAAACTGTTTCCCCGCTTAAAGCTTTTTTAAAAAGAGGCTTATAAAGCGGGTCTTCTAATAAGTTTTTCCCTATATTTTGGCTGTTGGCAGATAAAATTTCTTTGCCATTGACATCTATTAACGCAAGCTCTTTCCACACGGGATATATAACCTTTAAATCCTCAAATTCCTTTAAAAGAACACTCGTGTGCTCAAGACTTGTTTGGCCTAAAAAGTGCTCTCTTACCTGCTCTCTGTATGAAAAAGCCTTAAGATTGCTGAATCTTTCGTATAAAAAACTGTCTATATGGCTAAGTGATGATTTGGCCGTCTGATGCTGTTTGGCGCCTATTTGTTTTTCTATTTCGCCTCTTGAACTAAAATAGATTCCTGTTGAAACAAAAATAGCTGTTATAAAATAAGAAACGCCCAGAATCGAAAAAATTTTTGTAGATAATTTCATTTGTTAATTTCCCCCTCCCGATTTATTTTTCAATCGCTCGATCTGTTTTTTCAGCTCCACCATTTTTAATTCCCTTCCTATCATCAGCCGGTTCATTTTCTCAAGCTCTTGATTTTTATTGACTAATTCTTCTTCTGTTTTTTTTATCTGGGTAATGGGAAACCTAACGGCAATATAACCCGTAATTTCCCCTTTATCGCCAAACGTAGGACCAATTGATGAGTCAACCCAATAAAAAGTATTGTCTTTTGCTTTATTTTTTATTTCTCCGTGCCAAATTTTTCCGGCCAAAATAGTATCCCATATGTTTTTATAAAATGCTTCTTCATGATAACCAGATTTTAAAATTCTGTGGTTTTGGCCTAATAACTCTCCATGAGAATATTTAGATATTTCAATAAATTTATCATTAGCATAAATAATATTTCCTTTTATATCTGTTGCGCTAACTATGGCAGCTTTTTCAAGCGCTACTAAAAGCGCGCCGACTTTTATTTCCGTATTCATTTTTACAGCGTCGTCTGAAACAGCCGTTTTTTTCTCGTAACCGGAAAACTCCTCTACGCATATTTTCTCTTTTTCTATACCCATGCCAATGAGCTCTGCATTAGCGTTTACTACCATTTCCGGAGGACCGGCAAGGCAAAAATGTTTGCTTTCGGCATCTTTTACATTTTGTCTGATAATATCTCCGGTAATATGGGTAAATACTGCCGCCATTGTAAAGTTTGGATTTTGCCTTTCAAGCTCTTTTAGCTCCTCAAGATAGGCAGCGCTTTCCACGTTGCTATTTCCATAAAGAAGAACGAGTTTTTGGGGAAGTTTTTGTTCAGTTGCAAAACGGATTACGCTTAAAAACGGCGTAATTCCAATTCCGCCCGCTATAAAAACTACAAATTTTCCTTCAGCTTTTTTGAGAGAAAAAATTTCCTGCGGACCTGTAATTTCAACAATAAAACCTTTTTCGGCCTCGATTAAAGTCCTTTTAAATCCGCTTCCGGTGTTGCGGAACGCAATTGAAAAACTGCCTTTGGTATTGGGGGATGAAGCAATTGAAAAATCACGGCTAGCGCCTTTTGCATCCTCAAATTTAAGCTTTGGAATGGTTATTCTAACATACTGACCGGCGTTAAAAGAAAAAAGATTTGGGTCATATTCAAAAACAGCTTCATAAGTGCTTTCTGCGATACTTTTACAAGAGACAAGTTTTACGGGCAGTTTTTCAACCATACTATTTAAGCTTATCCTTTCTTATTTCTTCCAACTGTTTTTTTAGTTCAATCATTTTCAGTTCCCTTCCAACTGTCAATTTCTGAAACTTTTCAAGCTCTTCTACTTTTTGGTCAAGATTTGCTTTTTGTGCCCTAAGCTCTTCATCAGTTTTTTTTAAGCTCTCCTGCGACTTATCAACATCATCAAGCATTTTGTTTATATTTGTAGCAAGTGTTGCAAATTCGTCGTTTCCTTTAACATCTAACTTGTTTTTCGAATTATTAGGATCTTTAACTAAATTTACATCCTTATTTAACTTGCTAATTTTTGACAAAACAAACTTGTTGATTAACAATAATACTAAAGCTATGCCTGATACAGACAAAATCACAATGAAATACAAAAACTTTACTACCGAAGCCTGACCCAGATTAAATATTACTCTTGGAAGTTCATTTTCAAGAATATAGGAAGGTTTATCATTGTA